>CAZVRU010000026.1:0-1140 GCA_964629785.1 uncultured Planctomycetia bacterium | reverse complement strand
TGTACTATTAAGAAGTCAAGTTAACAGTTTTTGAAAACGCTGCCGTATAAAAGAGCTTTTTGATTTTAATACATCTATGGGTAAAGCCCCGGTTTTTGCGATACCGAAATGGGCTCTTTCAAAATTATAAAAGCAAAGGTATTTATCCAATGCTTTTTGCAGTTCATCAAGAGAGTCGAAGAACTGAGTCCTGAATGCCTTTTGATATAATTCTTCGTAGATCGTTCTTTGAAAACGTTCGCAATATCCATTACATACTGGCTTTCCTTTAGGTATCCGGTAATGCTGTATGTCATAATCAATCAGCATCTGCCTGAACCTGGCGGCAATGAACTCAGAGCCATTGTCAGTCAGTATTGATTCTATTCTGACATCATTATGAAAGAACTTAGGAACAAGCGCATTTTCAACAAAATCAATGCTTGCTGTCTGTTCTTTGGATGTATAGAGTTTTGCCCAGCCAAAGCGCGAGCAAAGGTCGATTCCGGTCAATTGATAAATTCGGCCAACTCCTTTTAGGTTACCGACATAAAATGTATCTAAGGCCACGATATGGCCGGGCCATAGGCCATTTTTAATCTTATTGCACTCATACTTTATGCTTTTCAGAGTACGCTCTGTCAGGGGCTGGCCCTGCTGTTTTAAGCGTTCAATATAAACCAAACGTTTAAATCTGGTATTAAGTCCGAAACGCTTTAGAGAAAGCCAGACCGACACAGCAGTTATAGATATACCTTGTTCTTTAAACTTGTAAGCATACCGCTCAGGCCCCCAGGCCGGGTGTTCCAGGACCAATTTGAGCAATATCTTCTTCTTGCTCAAAGAAGTCTCATTCGGCATACGGGGTTTACGCCGGACAATTGGCTCTAAAGCCCCTGTTTTTATAAACTGTTTTTTGATTTTATAGTAGGTAGTCCGGCTTAGGCCAAAGACCTGACAAGCTTTAGCCACGCTATGGCGTTCAGCAAAAACAAGTAGACTTGAGCGCTGTTGTGCGATAAGCTGTGGTTGGGTCATCTGAAAACCTCCTTTTGTCGAGTGTTTTTTGGTAGAAAACACTATTTTACGACAACGGAGATCAGATGACCTCTTTTTTTCAAAGAACTGTCGGAGTGTTAACACCACTCCTTAATTTTACAA
>CAZVRU010000025.1:0-1278 GCA_964629785.1 uncultured Planctomycetia bacterium | reverse complement strand
TCCGCAAACATCACGGCCACAGTGTTTGCTCTTTGACAAAAGCTGTTTTCACACTGCCTTTTATCGGCAAGAACTTTTTTCGCGGTATTGTCCTCAACAACGAGACGTCTTTTGGTAAGGACGCGGCTTACGAGTTGTTGAAGGGGGAAACCTACAACTGGCGCCGCATGCTGCTGACTCTGGGGAGACGCCTGTTCGGGATCTTTAATCGCCTCACCAGCGATGACCGTGAGTCGGTGCTTATTATCGATGACAGCCCATACGACCGTTCCCGTTCAAAGTGGGTAGAAATGCTCGCAAGTGTCTGGGACCACAGCACCGGTCGTTTCTTAAAGGGCTTTCGGATGCTCACCATTTGCTGGTCGGACGGCAACAGTTGTCTGCCCATGGATTTTGCCTTGCTCTCTTCGTCAGATGCCAAGAAACGACTCTGCGACAGTAGAAAACCTTTGGACAAGAGATGCTGCGCCTATCAGCGTCGAAAAGAGGCAACTCAGAAGGCCACAGAGCATTTGGAGACTATGGTCAAACGGATTCTTTCAACGGGTGTTTCTGCCAAATACCTGCTGATGGACAGCTGGTTTACCATGCCCGCGACTGTTATTGCCTTGGCCAAGCATATAGCGGTTATCGGTATGGTAAAAAAGTCCCCCTGCATTCACTACACTTTTGATGGTCAGTCGCTGGGTTTAAAAGCTATCTACCGCAGGCTTCAGAAACGCCGTGGACGAGCCAGAACCCTTGCCAGTACCCATGTCATGCTCAAGGGTACCGTATCCGCCAAGCTGGTGTTTGTCCGCGACAGGCGAAAAAAGGACTGGCTGGCGTTGATATCAACAGACACAAATCTAACCGATGATGAAATCATTCGCATCTACGGTAAGCGTTGGGACATCGAAGTCTTTTTCAAAATGGCCAAACAGCACCTGAAGCTGGCAAAAGAGATACAGTGCCGGGATTTCGATGCCTTGATTGCCCATACTTCAATTGTTTTCATGCGCTATATGTTCCTGGCATACCAGTGTCGAATGCAAACCGATCATCGAACCTTCGGTGATTTGTTTTACGCCTGCTGTGATGAAGTGGCCGATATCTCTTTCATGCAGGCGATATACCGCATTTTGACATTGGCAGTTGATCGCCTGAAGAAATTGGACGCTTTCTGCGAAAAGACGGCCGATGCCTTTTTCGATGCCGTTATGAATACCGCCTTGCAGTGTGTTGGCTTGTCAAAGAACAATCTACAGGTCGGCTAAAATCCGATCCCGAAAGTTGAGT
>CAZVRU010000024.1:83-1761 GCA_964629785.1 uncultured Planctomycetia bacterium | reverse complement strand
TTGCATCAAATAGATCTTGAAAAATAAAAAACCATTTGGGATTCCAGTTATAGTGAAGGTTTCCACAAACCATAAACGCTATAACAGGAGGTACCCAAATGGTTAAAAGACAAAAAAAGAATACCAGGGAAAACCGTATTCGTAAAGGGTTTTCTGAAAATCGCGCAAAAGCCAGAAAAATCAATGCTTCCACGCCTTATGAGACCTGCAGCGAGCAATTGAGCCCATTTGGAGGGCTTTTGGCGCTGATCAAATTTTTCGATTTGGTCAATTTTCATAAAATATTTGACTCTGCTTATCAACCAGCATCACGTGAACCCAAGCTGGGACACTATTCAATGATGGTGGGTATTTTAATGCTACTGTTTATCGGGTTCAATCGAATCTGGCATTTTGTTTACATCCGTTTGGATGCCATGCTCTGCGGGTTCTTTAACATCACCCGACTTCCTGCAGCCACTACGTTCTGGCGCTATGTGGACAATCTCGGGATCAATCAGGCCAAGTCTCTATTAATCGTCATGAGCATCCTTCGAGAACGGGTCTGGCAACTGTGCGGATTTCGGTTTTATCAGATTCGTATCAACATCGATACCACCGTCAAAACCGTTTACGGCAGCCAGCAGGGTGCCCGTAAGGGCCACAATACAAAACATCGCGGCAAAGAAGGACTCCGTCCCATCTTGTGTTTTATTGAAGAGACCCGCGAATATTTACTGGGCAAACTTCGTAAAGGCACAACTGTTGACGGAAAAGAATCGGCCCAATTTATCGACAGCATCAAACAGCATCTTCCCGGCTGCGTCACAGATGTCTTGCTGCGAGCCGATGGCGAGTTCCTGTCATGGGATGCCGTAAAGGCATCGATTGAATCCGGGTTTAAATTGATCATCGCCAACCGGGGATGTACGCCTGTCTTCGATTCTGACACCTGGTATCAACCTTATAAACGCAAACCCATCGAATATAACAGCTGCATGTACCAGCCCGGAGGCTGGGGACAGCCGTGTCGCTTTGTGGTCATGCGTATTCCCAAAGAGCTGAAGCAACCATCGAACCAACCGCAACAATGCGTGCTTTTTGAAGACGATAAATACACGCTTAGAATCTTTTGTACGAATCTGGCCGGCAAAGCCCATGAGGTCATTGCCGAATATGATAAACGGGCTGATGTCGAAAATCTGGTCGGAGAAGCCAAACGTGAAGGCTTGGATATGATCCCATCAGCCAAATTCAAAAATAACTACGCCTTTTTCCAAATTGTGATGCTGGCCTACAACATCTGGCGTTATATGAAAATGATCGCCCGAAAAAGTGTTTCCGGTCATCGAACAGTCAAAGGCAGTGTCTTAGAGGGGATTATGACCAACACGGTACGAATAGCCCGGTTGAAACTTTTGTTTATCGCTGCGAAAGTTGTGAATCACAGCAACCGGGATACGATCAAATACTCAGTTCATGACAGCAGAACAGCCGAGATGTTTCACTTATTGGAATTTTTAGACATCGCCCGTAAGCGTCCGCGACCCTGGCATAAGCAATTCGTTTGGTCGCCGCGTTTTGCAATTTAACGCCGCGCAAGAATTTTCTTGCACGGAAAAAATACAATTAAATTCCAACAGGTTGAACATGGTAAAAAAATGAAATTTTACTGATAACGAGATGGCAACCAACTTTT
>CAZVRU010000024.1:0-73 GCA_964629785.1 uncultured Planctomycetia bacterium | reverse complement strand
CTGATTACTATCGGTTTAAAAAATTTCTAAACTGGATTGGCGTTTATCGCTATTTCCGTGCAAAATTCAGGTA
>CAZVRU010000023.1:0-2456 GCA_964629785.1 uncultured Planctomycetia bacterium | reverse complement strand
TTACGCGCACCAGCGCGCAACCCTGCCTCGCCGGCAAGGCGGGCCTAACCGCTATGCCCTGTCCGCTATACCCTGTATCGTCTCTTTAACCAGCAAAGCAGCGCCGATAACCGCCGGATCTTTGACCCGGGCTTTTACCAGCTTGACGCCTTCAAGCTGCGGCCACATGGCCTGCTCTTTCATGATCTTTTTCAGCATGGGTTTAAATACCCTGAAAGCTCCGGACACACCGCCGCCCAGTACTATCACCTGCGGATTGAATACATTGATCATGCCGGCAAGAAACGATCCCAGGCCCAGGGAAAAATGTTCCCAGACTTTTAAAGCCCGGGGGTCTCTGCCCAGGGCTCTTTCATATATGGTTTTTACATCGGCGACTTTTTTCTTTTTGTTCTTCTGCAAACGGTTATACATCTCCAGAAGATACCGGTTACCGACAAAGGTCTCCACGCAGCCCCGCCCCCCGCAACCGCATTGCCGTCCCCGGATCGCGACCGGAAAATGACCAAGCTCACCGGCACTGGTCTTTCCGTGAACGATCTTTTTATCGATCATGATCGCACCGCCCAGGCCGGTGCCCAGAGTAAGGAACAGGGCATTATCATAACCCCGGGCAGCTCCGAATCGCGCTTCAGCCAAAGCAAAGACATTGGCATCATTATCGATTTTTGCCGGCAGGCCGGTGATCTTCGTTATCTGCCTGGCCAGAGGATAATTTTTCCAGCCGGCAACATTGGGAAGGTAATAGATAAGCCCCTGACCGGGATTGACTATGCCCGGCGCACCGATACCGATACCCTTTACGGTCCGGGGACATTGTTCAACGATCTGTTCAAGGCAGGGAAAAAAAAGTTTTTTATCGCTGAAATCATGGGAAGAAACAGTAAACCTGCGCAAAACCCTGCCCTGTTCATCGACCAGACCTGCTTTCAGGAAGGTACCTCCCCAGTCTACACCTAAATATATATGCATAAACCTTATTTTATCCTATCTCCTTATGTTTGCAATATAAAATATGCTTTGACAACAGCCTGTCCGGCAGGGTCACATCTCGATCTGTTCGGGATACAGGGAAAAGGAATGAAGAAGCTTGTCCTGTTGTTCAGATGATATATCGAGGAAAAAAATACCTATGGAATACAATCCCTTGCCCAGATTGGTCTTGTGCATCACTTCGCAATTAACCTCCAGGGGATTTTTTTCCTTGGGAAAATAAATATAGCCGACAAAATCATGCGCCGGGATATCAAGGGAAGTCAAAAGCAATAGTCCCCGTTTAGAAAGATTCTTCACCTTTATCGTCGCCCGGCCCCTCGCAACGTCCACCCCGGACACCTCAAAACGCAGATCCTTGACCGGCTTGACCCTCAGCCAGCGCCGGCGTTCCACGATAATGCGATTCCGGCCGGTACGTTTTGCCTCGTACAGAGCATTATCCACTACGGCCAGCAATTCATGCACGTTCTGACCATTATAAGGATAGGATGCGATACCGGCGCTGAAACGTATATCCAGCTGCAAAGAAGTGATTTTTATCTTTTCCAGACTGATCTTGACCCTTTGCAGAACCGCCAGGGACTGATCAAGCGTGGCTTCAGGCAGAATAACCAGAAATTCCTCTCCTCCGTAGCGGCCCACTATATCGACATAACGCACGTTATCCCTGATAATAGCGGCAAACTCGCTGAGCACTTCGTTGCCCACCAGATGACCGTACTTATCGTTGATCTTTTTGAAAAAATCCAGATCGATCATAACGATCGCCATCTGTTTATCATAGCGTTGAGCCCGGGCTATCTCATTCTGAAGAAGATGCATGGTCCAGCGAAAATTGACGCATCCGGTGAGTTCATCGAAATAAGCCAGAGCTTTCAGCTGTTCTTTCAATTTACGCTCAACGCCCGACATGTACCCCATACTTACGCCGCCCAGATAATAGAAAAGCATCCGCAGATAAAATGTCTGCAACACTAGATCGCGAAAAGGCCAATAACGGTAAAGGTTTACCTCGGCAAGAAAAATCACGATAGCACAGGTCGCGGCGGTTATCCCGCCTTTTATACCGAACCAGAATCCGGCCAGAGAGATAAAAGTAAGGTACAAATATCCCAAAAGAAAATTGAACTGACCGGCGGCCAGCCGCAGAGCCAGACAAAGCATGAACCCGGCAGTGATAAAAAGAAGGCGAAAGCGGGGTACGGCGAAAAGCAAAAATACTTTTTCCCGGATATCAAGCCAGATATTCTTTTGCATGATTTCAGTATAAGCGATAATCGATCAAAATACAAGAAGCAGAGCAGGTTTTGAAACAGCCGGCACAAAGTACCGTAAAAACAAAAAGCCCGCGAGAAATCTCGCGGGCCTTTTGTTATCATTCAAAGATGTTTATTTCTTCTTCGCAACTTTCTTCTTCGCAGGTGCTTTTTTCTTCGCTACTTTTTTCTTCGCGACTTTCT
>CAZVRU010000022.1:3692-6830 GCA_964629785.1 uncultured Planctomycetia bacterium | reverse complement strand
CTGGTAGCCCCAACCGGATTCGAACCGGTGTCTTATGGCTGAGAACCATATGTCCTAGGCCGGACTAGACGATGGGGCCACACCAAACAAAGACAAACCTTATTTTGCAGCTCCTGCCCCACTTTTAAGTATTCAGGCCTTTTCCTTGATGGTCCACGAGGACGCTTCTGCGCCGCAGTGAACCATATGTCCTGGGCCGGACTAGACGATGGGGCCAACATCTTATTGCCAGGTTATAAATACAGCTAAAGCTATTTGCCCCGGTATCCGGGTTCCTTTTCCTTAATGGTCCTCGAACCCCGTAGCGGGTGAAGAGAACCATATGTCCTGGACCGGACTAGACGATGGGGCCATATTTCAATGAACATTATTTTAAAAGGTACCCCCTTATATGTCAATAAATTATTTGATTTTTAAAAGGGGTTTTGGTATTCTTAAATGATGAAACGTCTTTTGTTTTTTTTCCTTTTTTCTCCCCTTTTTCTTTACGCCCAGAACATCAACATCCTCGATATTGACGATCATATTATCAGCCCGGTTACCGAAGAATATATCCAGCGCGGCCTGGAGATCAGTGAAAAAGAAAACGCGATCCTGCTTATCCGCCTGGACACTCCGGGAGGCCTGCTTAAATCCACTCAGCATATCGTAAAAATGCTTCTTAATGCGCCGGTGCCGGTGATCACTTATATTGCCCCGGCCGGAGCAAAAGCCGCTTCAGCCGGCGTTTTTATCGGCTATGCTTCTGATGTTCTGGCCATGAGCCCTTCCACGCATATCGGAAGCGCTCATCCGGTCATCGGCATGAAAAGCTGGGGAAATCTGCCCGAAGAACTAAAGAATAAGGTGCTTAACGACACCCTGGCCTGGGCCGCAAACATCGCTTCTCAAAAAAACAGACCTCTTGATTTTATAGTCCGGGCAGTAAAAGAAAGTATTTCTATTACCGAACAGGAAGCTTTGAAGAGAGAAGTGTGTGATATTATAGCCGTTGACCAGCCGGCCCTTATCGCCGCGCTTAACGGCAGACAGATCGAAATCAAAGGAAAAACGCGCACTCTGGCAACGGAAAAAGCCGGAATTAAACTGCTTCCCCTGACCGGAAAAGAGCGTTTTTTAAACACCCTGATCGAACCCAACATCGCCTATCTTCTGCTGACTCTGGGATTTCTTGCCCTGATCTTCGAAGTTACCCATCCCGGGTTCGGATTTCCCGGTATTGCCGGGATGATCTGTCTGATCCTGGCTTTTTACGCTTTGAGCATACTTCCGGTCAATTATGCCGGTATCGCCCTGATCGTACTGGGTATTTCTTTTTTCCTGGCCGAAGCGTTCACCCCTGCTTTCGGCATGTTCACAGCCGGCGGCATAACCGCGCTCGTGCTGGGAACCCTGATGATGTATAACCAGCCTGATCTGATAACCGTTTCCTGCCGTATTTTTCTTCCCCTGATCGTCTTTTTCGGACTATTGAGTTCATTTCTGCTGACCAAGATAATCTCTTCTCAGCGGCAGAAAGCCAAAACCGGCAGGGAAAGCCTTATAAACTCTTTTGGCGTTGCCCAGAGCGACATAAATCCGCGCGGTAAAGTTTTTGTGCATTCCGAGTTGTGGAACGCGGTTTCTTCCCGACCGATCAAAAAAGGCGAAAAAATAATCGTCGAAGAAGTAAAAGGGCTGACTTTATACGTAAAAAAGGAGGGATAAATGATATACACTATTTTTTTCCTGGCTGCTCTCTATCTGCTCAGCTGCATCAAAATAGTTAACGAATACGAACGGGCCGTGATCTTCCGGCTGGGCCGTGTGCTCAAAACACCGAAAGGGCCGGGGATATTTTTCGTTCTCTATCCCCTGGATAAAATGGTAAAACTTTCTTTACGGACCATTACTCTCGATGTGCCGCCTCAGGATATAATCACCAAGGATAACGTTTCGGTAAAGGTGAACGCTGTCATCTATTACCGGGTCATGGACCCGGTGCGGTCGGTTATCGAAGTAGAAGATTTTGAATTCGCCACTTCCCAGATCGCCCAGACCACTCTGCGCAGCGTGGTGGGGCAGGTGGAACTCGACGAACTTTTATCCAACCGGGAAAAGATAAACGATTCTCTCCAGGAAATAATCGACAAACAGACCGATCCCTGGGGAATAAAGGTATCGATCGTGGAGATAAAGCATGTCGATCTGCCGGAAGAAATGCGCCGGGCCATGGCCCGCCAGGCCGAAGCCGAACGGGAACGCCGGGCAAAAGTGATCGCGGCTGAAGGAGAGATGCAGGCCGCCGGTAAATTGAAGGCTGCTGCCAGTGAGATCGAAGATCATCCCATGGCCCTGCAGATGCGTTACCTGCAGACTATGGTCGAGGTATCTTCGGAAAAAACCTCTACGCTTATCGTGCCCATACCCATAGACCTGTTCAAAGTATTCATGGAAAAAAAGACCTGACCAAGATGAAATATTTTGCCGCTGCCTATAGCGATAAACAGGCCGAGGATGCTATCAGGGAAATTTCTCTGCAGATAAAAAATGAGATCCCCCTGATCACTGATCTCGCTCTGATCTTTTATACGCCCCATTATAAACCGGCAGTGCTGCAAAGCATGCTGGAAGTCACTCTCAGACCGGGAACGGTTATCGGCGTTAAATCGCCCCTGCTGATCTATGAAGATAAAGTCATCGCCAAAGGCATAGTCGTCGCCTGTTTCCGTCTTAACAACCTGTCAAGCGAAGCGCATATCATCGACGATGACAACCCGGAAAAGCTGGAATTATCTTTCCGGGATACTCTGCGCCGGATCCAGCAATTACGCATGGTATACGGATTCCTTTCTTCGGCCGCGGAACCCCGGCGCTATGTCCAGGGAATAAAAATGGCCCTGGGAAAAAATGCCCCTTTCCTGAACGCCGGTTATTCCGGGACATTTCCCGCCAAGCAAAGCCATATACTCAACTCTGCCACGGGAACTTCGGTCCTCTACTTCGCTGTCGGCGGAGATATCAATGTCTGCTCCCGGAAAATAGAATCGTTTTTGCCTTTGGGCAAACCGTTTACTTTTACCAAGGTCGATCAGGAACGCCGCATCATCCTGGAAATAGACGGCCGGCCTGCCGCCGATATATACAAAAAATATCTGG
>CAZVRU010000022.1:0-3682 GCA_964629785.1 uncultured Planctomycetia bacterium | reverse complement strand
CGGACATGTTCCGCATTTATCCGCTAAGTGTTTTTTGCGAAACCGGCCATGTCCTTATTTCGATAAAACAGATCCTTGCCGATGATTCGCTTTTTTACTCCGGCCATGTGCAGCCCGGCCATAAAGGTAATATCCTTCTTTATAACGAAGACTTTTTCAACAGCCAGGTAGACTCGATAATCGGTCCGCTGAAAGAAAAAATGCGGCCGCAGCTGGCAATAATATTTAATTCTCTCTTAAAAAAGGATATAATGAAAAATAAAGCCGATAAAGAAATCAAACGTCTGAAAGAAACGCTGGGCGATGAATGCTGCATAGTCGGAATGTATTCCGATTATCACATCACCCAGAACCAGGAGACCCGGGAACTGGTCCAGGAAGAAGGAGCGATGCACGCCGTTTTCTGGCAGGCATAGAACATTATGTCATTCGATATGTGCACCTTATCTATTATCGTCGCCGCTTCGCTTATCCTCATGCTTATAATCTATCTTTATCTTCAGGCAAAGGAAATATCCGCCCTGAACAGGAAAAACAGGACTCTGGAGAAGAATCTGGCATCGCTCGATCATCAGGCAAAATTCATCATTCAAAACGATATGGAACTGAAACTTTATCAAAATGCCGTTCATGATAAACTGGAAAAACTGACCTTTTTAAAAAATTTTATCGGCGCCTCCATCAATATCCTGGACAGAGAAACTTTGTTCATGCAGCTCAACAAACAGGTAACCAATGCCATCGGCTTCGAAAAGGCCTGCATCTTTACCTTTCCCGAGCTGGAGATAAAAATAAATGTCGGGCTCAACGACGCTCAGCTCGATGCTTTCGCTGACTTTATCAATAAACACCACACGGCAATCGCCTCCCTCTCTCAGATATCTTCGGAACTGGATGTAGCCTCCCCTCTGAAAAAGCAGCTTAATTTCGAGGATTTTCTTGTCGGGCCGGTCATTACCGGGGCCCGCATCCATGCTCTGTTCATCGTATTTCAGTCCAATATCAGCGGCGGAATGACCGACGCCGAAAAAGAGGTGTTCTCGATCCTTTGCATGTATCTGGGCCAGTGCCTGGACAATATCACCTCCTTTGAGGCCCTTTATCATGCCGGGGAAGAGCTGGAGACCAGAGTGAAGAAAAAAACCTTCGAACTTTCAAAAACCCTGACCGAAATAAAGAAGATCAGCAAACTGAAATCCGATTTTATTTCCAGCGTTTCTCACGAACTGCGCACCCCTCTGACATCGATCAAGGGCTTCTCCTCTCTTCTCGTGGCTGAAAAATTCGGTATCCTGCCGCCCAAAGCCAAAGAAAGACTGAAAAAAATAGACGACAACGTCAATAAACTCGTGGATATGGTCAATACTCTCCTCGATATATCGCGGATCGAATCGGGAAAAATGGAAGTAAAACTGGCGCCTTCCGACATCTGTCTGCTGGCCAGAAACGTCACCGATTTCCTTTCTCCCCAGATCGAAGGCAAACAGCTTACTGTACACATGCAGGCTCCCGGCGAATTATTCGTGTATATGGACAAACATCTCATCGAAAGGGTCTTGATAAATCTGATAAATAACGCCATGAAATTCACACCCCTGGGCGGGACTATTTCCGTATCCTGCCGGCGCGAAGACAAAAAAGCAATCGTTTCGATATCCGATACGGGTTACGGCATACCGCCGGCCGATATCGACAAGATCTTTCAGGAATTTTACCGCGTTGACAATCCCATGAACCGTGAGATCAAAGGCAGCGGCCTGGGCCTGTCTCTGGTCAAAAAAATAATAACTTCGCACCAGGGCGACATCTGGCTGGAGTCCGAGGTCGATCAGGGAACGACTTTTTATTTTACATTAAAGGTGGTGGAAGATGAATAAAGTAAAAATTCTGGCAGTAGACGACGATCTGGATATTCTCGATGTTATCGAAGCGACCCTGGAAGACGAATATGCGGTATCCAAGGCGAGTTCGGGAGAAGAAGCTTTTGCCAAGATCAAAGAGACAAACCCGGACCTGATCATCCTTGATTACAACCTTCCCGACGCCGAAGGACCGCAGATCTGCGCTAAATTACGGGAAGACCCCCTGTTCATCCACACTCCGGTACTCATGCTGACCGGCCGGGGAGAGATCGAAGACAAAGTGCTGGGTCTGGAGTCGGGAGTAGACGATTATATGGTCAAACCGTTCGTGCCGGACGAACTTTCGGCAAGGGTCCGGATGCTTATAAAGCGTTCTACTATCCATCTCGACGCCAATCCGCTTACCAGACTTCCCGGCAACGTGACCATCACTAAAGAACTGGAAAAAAAAATCGAGGCCGGATCGCCTTTTGCCATCCTTTACATCGATATAGATCATTTCAAGGCGATCAACGATTTTTACGGATTTGAGCGCGGAGACGAAGCCATCAAGAAGGCAGGCCGCCTGCTCATCTCGATACTGCAGAAAGAAGGCACTCCTACCGACTTTATCGGCCACATCGGCGGCGATGATTTCGTAATTACTACCTCGCCGGAAAAAGCCGAGAACCTGGCCAAAGCACTGATCATTGGATTTGACACCCTGGCCCCTCAGTTTTTCGACGATAAAGACCGCATCAAAGGATTTATCGAAACAAAGGACCGCGACGGCAGTCTGAAAAAATTCACTTTCCCTACCCTGTCGATCGGTATAATCACCAATCAGTCCCGTTCTTTTTCCCATATTGCCGAGATCAGCGCTATCGGCGCCGAAGTAAAAGAAGCCGCCAAAAAAATACCCAAAAGCGCCTATGTCTTCGACAAACGAAGTTCAAAATAAAAAGGCCGGGAAAAACCCGGCCTTTTTTATCCACATTAAATAAACTTACTGCAATTATTTATTTCCCGTGAGTCTTAATCCATTCTGCATCATCATCCTCTGATTCTGCGCCCAAAGGATCGATAACTGTATTATCAATCAAATACTGCAGATCCACATTCGGCACATAAGTATCAGACGCGGAAGCTCCAGAAGCAGGTGAAGGAAAATTGTCATTATCCCCCGTCTTCATGCTACCGCTTATCGACGCGCTCTGCCCTGGATACGCAGTGCTTGGAGAATTGTTTGCAAAAGTTTTTTTCGCTGCATAATAAAAGTTGTCGCCTACGTTAATTGTATATTTTTCCGCGCCGGGTATACTGGGGTCATCTATAATATTATATGGATAAAATGCTTCTCCGGCCGCAGCAGACAACGGCGCTGTCGTTTCTCGTACATTACCCTGAGAATCGCCATATACGGTGCCATATACCGGTGTCCAATCTACGTCGAAAGTCTTATTTTGATTGCCTGAATAAAAAGTCGATGGATAGTCACCGACTCTGTAATCTACCGCAATCCCGGGATTTCCACTTGCATCAGGTGAAACTCTGATAACAACATCTCCTTCGGCGCTTTGTTCAAACTGCTGAGTCTGCGGATTAAAGCTCAAGGCAACAAAACCAGCGTTTGGATCGATGCCGACAGTAGAAATACCTCCGTTATTTTGTGCGTTGAATTGATCTATATAATCCTTTACAGTGGTAACCGGTCCTGTGACTCCTCCCGGAAGTGATCCCGGTGTAGCGGGTGGGGTCGACGGCGTAGCAGACGCAGAGGATTGCGCAGGATCAATACCGTTATTCATACCGCCCACATAAAATCCATAACTGCCTACTGC
>CAZVRU010000021.1:0-6927 GCA_964629785.1 uncultured Planctomycetia bacterium | reverse complement strand
GGGTCCTTACCATGGGGGTTTGCCGAGGGTCGGGCGAGGCGCGGTCTGTCAGTGATTTTAAGGTCAATTTTTAGGTTGTATGTTCAATAAGGTTGAAGTCGTGGGACAAGGGGGAAAGGGTATTTTCCCTATAGAAAAAGGCGTATTTAAATGATTTTAAGGTTCAAATCAGGGGTTAAAAACCTGCAAATGTTGAAACGGAGGATTTCAGTATGGATGAGAATAAAACAGCGGAAAACAAGAAACCCAATATCGTCGAGATAGCAAGAAAAAAGAGGCATTTATATCTCTATGAGAAGCTTCATAGCGGGACGCCGCTTACACAGGCTGAGCTTAAGGAGCTTGAAAGGCTTGAGGCGGAATCTGATTTGCCCAACGGTGTTGTGGATACCAAGGAGAAGGTAGCCAAGGCTTTGAACGTGTCTGTCAGGACTGTTTACTATTGGGCGAAAGAGGGGATGCCTGTGACGCCGGAAGGGCATTACGATCTTTTGGAGATTAAGGCGTGGCGTATGACTCAGCAGAGTTATCGGGATGTGCGGGATACCGAGAAGGACAAATGGGATATCGAATATCGCAAGAACAAGGCTCTTTTATCAGAGCTTGATTTAAAAAAGGCTTTAGGCGAGGTCTTGCCAAGAGATGAAGTTGAGAAGGGAAGAATAGAGAGGATCATGGTCGTTAAGCGGTCATTTTTAGCATTGCCGACAATAATGGCGCCTCTTTTAGCGATGAGAGAACCTCGGGAAATTGAAACACTTCTTTATGAGGCGATAGCCGAGATCATCGACGAATTCGCCGGTGTGCGTAAAGGTCATAATGGAGAAGCAGAAGAATAGAATAATTACGGAGAATCCGCGGGGATGGGATGCTTTGGAGGAGAAGCTCAAAGGCCGGGGTATGTCCATTGCGGAAATACAGGAGGCCCGAAAGTCGTTTTATGATGGGATAGAGGTGTTATCGAAAATGTTTCTGGTTTGCTATGATACGGAGAAGAATCCTCTTGTATAAGGTTGTATAATGAGGTATACTGGGAAGCCGTGGGGATAAGAAATTAGGCGATAGGCAATAGGCGATTGGCAATAGGGAAATAACCTATAGCCTCTCGCCTATAGCCCATAGCCTGAAACGGAGTTTCATGGGAAAAGGATTCGAAGATTTAGTTGTTTGGAAGAAGGCGAAAGAACTCGCTGTTTTGATCTATAAAATAACTTCTAACGGAAAGATATCTAAAGATTTTGGACTGCGGGATCAGATCAGACGATCAGCAGTAAGTATACCAAGCAACATTGCAGAGGGAGATGAGCGGGAAACTGATAAAGAGGCCGTGAGGTTCTTTTATGTAGCCAAAGGTTCTCTTGCTGAGTTGAGAACGCAGCTTATGATCGCTTTAGAAGTTGGTTTTCTTGATAAAGATAAATTTACCGAGATTGATCAATATTGTTCTGAAATAGGGAAGATGCTCGGAGGAATAATTAAGCATAGGGCAGGCAATAAGAGATAGGCGATAGAGAGGATGTGGGCGATAGGTAAAAATGACCTATAGCCTCTCGCCTCTAGCCAATGGCCTGATTTTTTATGAAAACTTACACGATGACAGAGACGGCAAAGATTTTAGGGGTTCATCGCCAGACGATGATCCATTGGGTTCGTAAGGGTTGGATAAAACCGAAGCGTGATTATCGGGATTGGCCGGTGTTCACGGATGCGTGTATTAAGAAGATTAAAGAGTGGAGAGGGACACTGAAAGATTAGATTCTTCGGCCCCCTGCGGGGCCTCAGAATGACAGAGTAGGCGAACATGAAAGTAGCGTTATATACAAGAGTCAGTACAGAGGATCAGGCGAGGGAAGGGTTTTCGCTGGAGGTTCAGCGGGATTACCTTTTGCAGTATGCCAAGAACTTTGGCTGGGATGTTGTCTGCACGATGTCCGGCAAGGATGTTTATGTGGATGACGGTTATTCCGGCGGTAACATGGACAGGCCCGCTATGCAGAGGCTTTTGTTTGACGCTAAGAATAAACAGTTTGATCTTGTGCTGGTTTACAAGCAGGACAGGCTAAGCAGAAAGTTAAAAGATCTTTTGGCTTTGCTTGAAGAATTTGAGTCTTTAGGTATCGGCTATAAGTCAGCGACTGAGCCGTTTGATACCACATCAAGTGCGGGTAAGATGGCGATTCAGATGCTGGGTAGTTGCGCGGAGTTTGAACGTAACCGTTTAGTTGAGCGTGTATTCCCGGGTATGGTTGTCGGAGTCAAGAAAGGCCATTGGCAGGGCGCGCGTTATGCACCGTATGGTTATCGCTACAATAAAGAGATCAAGAAACTGGAAGTCCACGCTGAGGAAGCAAAGATAGTTAGAGAAATTTATGATATGTATGTCAGCGGGAAAAGCACGTCTCAGATTGCCGGGCATTATTACAACTTAGGCATTAAATCACGTCAGGGCGGAAAGTTTTATACCAAGTTTATTTCATCGATTCTCAAAAATAAAACGTATCTGGGTATGCTGGTGTGGAATAAAAAGCGGTATGAGAAGAAAGAGAAAACGCATAACGGCGAAGGTAAGGGATACAAGTATGTGAATAATGATCCTTCAAAGATCATTGAGGTGCGGGATTGCCATGAGGCGATCATTACTCAAGAGGTGTTTGATAAGGCGCAGAAACTGCTTGATAGAAACCGCACGAATAAGGTCGTGAGGTTCCGCAATAATGTTTATCATTTGTCGGGTGTTTTGAAATGCCACGAATGCGGGCGCAATTATCGAGGGTTGACCTTAACGAAGAACCACAGAACAAAAGAACGCAGGCCATGGTATTGCTGTTCATCTGTCGGCGTGTCGTATGTTAAGTGCAAGAATAAATCGATTACGGCCGACGCTATTAACAAGCAGGTTTGGGATATTATTGATACGATAAGTAAGAACTTGCATGTTATAGAAGAACTGGGCGATATGATCAAGCTAAGCGCGACCGAGCCGGAGCAGTGTTATATCGAACAGTTGGAAGATACGGAAAAAGCGTTAGCCAAAAATCTTGAAAAACAGAAGGCGCTTTATGAAGTGTTTTCAGAAGATAAGATCAACATTGATATTTACAAGGACAAGGCTGAACTTCTCAGAAATGAGGAGAAAAAGCTCAGGCAGGATATTAAGTCGATTCAGTTAAAGATCCTTGAGAAGCGTAACGCGGTTAATCTGGTAAAGGCCACGCAGGATTTTCTTTTGAAGTTGAGGAGCAATCCTAACACCCAGCAGATGGATTATCTTATTAAGACGTTTATGAGGATTATATTTAAGGGGATATATATTCAAAATCAGGAAATTGTTAAGGTTGATATTAATCAGCCGTGGAAGATGTGCTATGACGAGGCGCTGAAAAAGGGATTGGATTCCCGCTTTCGCGGGAATGACAGTTTGAAAGAAGGAGTAAAATGTCAGAAAAAGAGAGAAGCGACGCCAAAAAGGGCGAAAACAAAGGCAAACCGGGGTGCGGAAAGCCTGCCTGCCGGACAGGCAGGCGTATACTTTTGCGCACCTTCGGATGTCAGATGAATGTCAGGGATTCGGAAGCGCTTATCGGCTTATTTTTAGATAAGGGATATGGGCTGACTGACGATGTGCGTGAGGCTGACGTGATCCTGGTCAATACCTGTTCGGTAAGAGAGCATGCCGAGCACCGGGCAATATCTTTTTTAGGTTCCCTGAAAAAGGTGGTCAAAAATGACGTCTCACGTCCGACCGAAGGTAGTACGTCTCACGTCTCACGGATCATTGGGCTGATTGGCTGTGCTGCCAGGAACAAAGGCGCGGAAGTTTTTCAGAAGATGCCTCATGTCAATCTGGTCGTGGGCCCGGCCTGGTTCGACAAGATATCTGAGTTCGTGGAAAGGATAGAGGAGCAAGGTGTTCGTATAAAGGAGATCGGGGATAAGGAAAGAGAAGAGAGCCTTTATTCCGGATCATACAGGTGCGAATCTGATTCGGCCCAGGTAGTTATCTCCACAGGGTGTAATAACTGGTGCTCATACTGTATAGTGCCTTATGTGCGCGGCGGTCTGCGGTTCAGGAAGCCGGAAGATATTATCGAGGAAGTAAAACGCAATGTGGACCGGGGATTCAGAAAGATCACGTTGCTGGGGCAGAATGTGAATGACTATGAGTACAATTTATCCTTTGACTTCGCTCAGGACAGGCCCCGATGCTTCGAGCGGGGCAGGCCCCGATGCTTCGAGCGGGGCAGGCAGACCACGGTAAAATTTCTGGAGTTGCTGAAAAAAGTGGAGAAAATAGACGGTATCGATGAGATCTATTTTATCAGCGCTCATCCCAGGAATACTTCAAAAGAGCTGTTTGATTTTATGGCAGAATCGGATAAAATGAAAAAACAGCTGCATCTGCCCTTTCAGTCAGGATCGAACCGGATCCTGAAACTGATGGGCCGGGGATATACCAGGGAATGGTACCTGGAGCTCATTGATTATTATAAGGAAAAGGTAGGCGGTACTCTGGGCACTGACGTTATCGTGGGTTTTCCCACGGAAACCGATCAGGATTTCGAGCAGACCAGAGATGTCCTGGAAAGAGTCAAGTTCAATTACGCTTTTATTTTTACTTATTCGCCCCGGCCTCATTCCCGGGCTTTTACCATGAAAGACGATGTGCCGGCCGAGGTGAAGAAAGAAAGGCACGCGATTCTATTAGATTCGCAGAAGAGAATTTCCCAAGAAAATGTCCACAGTCCACAGACGACAGACCACAGATAGGAGAGTGTTAATTTTAAAATGATAATTTTGCAATTTTCAATTTACAATTCCGCCCGCGTTGAAAGGAGAGAAAGTACGGGATGAGAATATATAAGTATGTAATTTTAACGTTAGCTTTTTGCTGCATGTCGGCGGGCGGGTGGTGTGAGCGTCTGGACCGGGCCCAGAAGTTTTATATCCTGGGTGAATACGACAACGCCATCTGCGAGCTGATGAGCTCGTCCTGCGCTTTTAACGACGAGGAACTGTATTTGCTGGGCATGAGTTATCTGAAACTGGGGGATTATCCCCAGGCCCGCGACCGTTTCCGCAGATTGATCAAGCGCCACAGCAGCTCGCCGCTTTACTGGTCGGCTTATGTGAAACTGGGTGATGCTTTTTTTCTTGAGGGTCTTTATGCCAAGGCCGAAGCAGTCTACGAAATTATTGCCAAAAAAGATTCCGATACGGCATTTAAACCGCTGATCTACCTGCGCCTGGCCCAGATCGCGGCCAAAGAAGGCCGCTGGGACCGGGAAAAGGATTTTATCCGCGCCTTGAAAAACGAATTCCCCAAAAGCGAAGAGCGTAAATACGCCGATATGCTTGCCGAAAGAGGTTATTTTTTCACGGTCCAGGTAGGCGCTTTTTCCCAGAAAGATAACGCTGAAAACCTGGTCGATGAATTGAAATCCCAGTTCCAGTCCTATATGACCAAAGAAAAAGCTGCCGGTATTACCCTTTATAAAGTGCGGGTCGGTAAATACCAGACAAGACGGGAAGCGGAAAGGGATCATCAGCTTCTGGTCGATAAAGGCTATCCGGCGAGAATCTATCCGTGAGGCGCCTGCGGCGGCAAAACGAGGGACGTCCGCTACGCTAAGACGTGAGACGTCCGCAGGCTGCGCCTGCTAAGACGAGGCCGCCTGCGGCGGCAAAACAGGGTATAGCGGCTAGCCCTTCGACTGAGTTTACGGTGAGCTTGCCGAACCGCTCAGGACAAGCGGCCAGGGTTGCGACTGCGTTGCAAAGTCAGTAATTTATGTTTTTTCGTTTTGAAAATATTTTCGGCTGGTAAGGTAAAAAAATATAATCTAAATTTTATATTTTGTGCCAAATCACACCCTAAACGCTAACCGCTAGACGCTAAATAAAATGAAGAAGATAGTTTTTATTTTAGGGCCGACAGCAACTGGAAAAAGCAGTGTCGCTTTATATCTGGCCGAAAAGACCGGGGCGCAGATCGTTTCCTGCGATTCGATGCTGGTCTATAAAGAAGCTTCGATCATTACGGCCAAGCCGGCGGATCAGGAACTGAAGAAAGTAACTCATCATTTTGTCGATATTATTTCGGTAAGGGAAAATTACGATGTGTTCTCCTATTATAAAGAAGCATCGGAACTTATCCGTGGTCTGCACAGCCGGGGTGTGCCGCTGATCGTCTGCGGCGGTACCGGGCTTTATGCCAAGGCTTTATTGGACGGTATTTTCGAAGGAGTGCCGCGCGATGAAGTCTTGCGGGAAAAATTTTCCCGGGAAGCAGAGGAGAACGGTGTCGAGGAATTGTACCAGAAACTGTACGCTGTCGATCCCGAGACAGCAGAAAAGGTCTCGCCTAACGATCTGAAAAGAATAATCAGGGGCCTGGAAGTCTATGAAAAGACCGGCCGGCCGATATCCGAACTGCAGAAAGAAGTGCAGGGATTATGGGAGGAACTGCCGGTAAAGCTGTTTGCCCTTAACATGGAACGGGATGCCCTTTATGAGCGTATCAATGAACGGGTCGATGCCATGTGCGAAAAAGGCGCGGTAGAGGAAGTGAAAAAGATTCTGGACCTGCCCCTGAGCCGGACTGCGGCGCAGATAATCGGCATAAAAGAACTGGGTGCTTATATCAAAGAAAAGAGCAGCCTGGAAGAGGCAAAGGAAGAGATGAAAAAAAATACCCGTAATTTTGCCAAACGCCAGTTTACCTGGTTCAATGCCGAGAAAAGATTGAAATGGATATCTGCCGATAACCGCAGTTTTGAAGATATCGGGGAAGAAGTTCTGAAGACAGTAGACCGCAGCCCTTCGCAAGCTCAGGGCAAGGATAAAGGTTAAAGGATTAAGTACGTCTAAGTGACTGTAAAATTAAGGAGTGGTGTTAACACTCCGACAGTTCTTTGAAAAAAAGAGGTC
>CAZVRU010000020.1:0-20456 GCA_964629785.1 uncultured Planctomycetia bacterium | reverse complement strand
CTCTTTTATACGGCAGCGTTTTCAAAAACTGTTAACTTGACTTCTTAATAGTACAAACAGCGTTTAGCGGATAGCGGTTAGCGGATAGTGGCGCCGCTACGCGGCTGCGAACAGGGTTTTAAGATATTGCGCGCTGTGCGCGCACCCCCTAACCGCTATACCCTATACCCTAGCCCCTAAATTATTATACCAGATAATCCTCTTTTATGTTCTGCAATGAGGAAAAGATGTTCTTTTCGGCTGCCGGACAATCTTTTTTTATTTCGCCAAGGATCTTTTTGATCAGTTTGCGTCGCGTGTCTTTGCCATAGGGACATTCATAATGCGTGTCGGGAAAATCAAAACATTCGGCAAAGGAAACTATTTTATCCTTTTCCAGATAGCAAAGCGGCCGGATCATATCGAATTCGCCGTTGAAAAAGGAAAGCCTGGGCTTCATGGTGCTCAGCTCACCGAAAAAACACATATTCATCAGGACGGTTTCGCTGATATCGTCCAGATTATGCCCCAAAGCGACCTTGGTGCATTTATGTTCACGGGCGATTTCGAACAATATTTTTCGGCGGTTCCAGGAACACCAGAAACATTGCCGGTCTTTTTCTTCGAAATCCAGTTTCCTGATCACATAGGCGATCCCTTCTTTCTCGAAAAAATCTGTCAGTTTTTTTCGATCGACGTTTATGAAATTGATATCGACAAAACAGGCCATGATCTCGAAAGGCACCGGGATCCGGCCCAGACGCATTTTAAACAGTTTGACCAGGGACAGGCTGTCGATCCCCCCGGACACGGCGATCAATATCTTATCGTTCTTCTCGATCATCCGGTAATCAAAAATAGCTTTACCGGTCTGTTTATACACATATTTGATGATGCCGCGCATCTTTATCTTTTTCTCCCGGTTTTTGCCGGAAACGGCATCTAAAGATTTCTGCTGCGGGACAGGCGATGGGTTGTTCATATCGATTATCGTTTCCTGGTGACAATCACCGGATCGCCTTTTTGCGCTCCCAGCTTCTGTCGGGCATTCTTATTTTTGACTGAAATTTCCATGAGGGAAAAACTCCCCTCGATAAAAAAAGGCTGATCTTCCGGGGCGCCTGCATAGCAGTTATAAAAAGCCGTGATGTTGCGGCAGTTTTTAAGCGAAGCCCGGAATGGCCGGCCGGTGAGGAAATCATCCAGGTCCTGCCGGGTGATCGTAGTAACCAGATTGCCGAAATGATCGACATACAATACCGAACCGCGCAGGATGTCGCCGCTGCGAACGATCCGGGGAAGACGGATCTTATGGATGCGGCTCAATGACCTGCCGAACTTTTTTGTTTTTACGCCTTTGGTCAGAAAGGCACTGACCGGTGCGAAAATATCCCGCCCCTGGAAAGTCGACGACAGATCATCGAGAAAATATTTTTCATTGGTCAATTCAATGATCTCCCTTATCCCGTCCTCATAGGCAGCCAGACTTAAAATACCGTTATCCGGCCCCACAAAATAATAGCGGCGCGTTTTCAGCAATAACGGCTTGCGGTTTGACCCCACGCCGGGATCGACTACCGCACAGAACACCGTATGCCTGGGAAAATAATGAAAGCTTTTAGCCAGAAGAAACCCGGCGGTTTCGATGTCATGGGCCGGGATATCATGGGCCAGATCTATGACCCGGACCCGTTTGTTGATCGCGGCCATGACCCCTTTCATTATTCCGGTATACAGGCTATGCGGGCCGAAATCGGTAAGCAGAGCGATGTGCCCGGGTTTATCGGTTTTAGTTCGTACCAGCATGATGTTTTAGATATACGGTTAGCCGCTGTCTGGATAATTCAGGCCATTAAATCTTTTGTCGCGCTGTTATCAGATCTGCCGCTTGCGCGTGGATGACAGCAAAAGCATGCGTAACTGGGACGCATTGCGGGCCCGCGTGAAATTGTTGTAAAAATTGTGCTCGCGCACGATCTGGGCGATGGCCATCAAAGCCCGCAGATGAAAATTCCGCTCATCGCGCGATCCGGCAAGGACAAAAATGACTTTCACTATTTCCCGCGGCGCGAACTCCACTCCTTCGGCAGCGCGGACGACCATGATCTCGAATTTATGTTCGCCCGGCACCACGATATGAGGAATGGCCAGTCCCTTTTCGATTACGGTAGTCGATTGTTCTTCCCGTTTTTGAAGCAATTTCTTTATTTCATTTTCCCGGATGTCCAGACGTTTGCCCAGCTCCAGAGAGATCATGGTGAAAAGTTCTTCTTTGGAGATACGGGCTTTGACATCCATAATCAGACAATCTTCGAGCAGATGATCGAAACGGTCCTTGATCACATTGTCCCGTTCATGGATTATGGTCTGGAGTTCCTGTTCCAGGGAAGTATCGACCAGTTCTTTGGCAGTTATCCGTTCCACAAGGTGCATCATGGCCGACTGCTTTTTGGCAGTACGGGCAATAAAAAAATAATAGACGATAACACTGAGAGCGATAAAGGCCAGACTTACGGATATAGCGAACCGTCCCATTTCCACGATCAAAAATGAATAGGCGATCAGCGCGACGATCGGCATCAAAGGATATAAGGGGGTTTTGAAGATAGGACGGTAATTTATAATCTTGCTTTCCCTCATGATTATCACCGCGGCATTGACCAGCATGAACAAAATGATCATCAGGGTCGAGGCCACTTTTACCAGCTGTTCCAGGTCGAGAAAAAGGATAAAACCGATCATGCACAGAGCCGTAACCAGCACTGCGATATAGGGAGCATGAAACCGCCGCGATATGCGGGTAAGCGGTTTGGGAAGCAGATTGTCTTCAGCCATGGCCATGGGAATACGCGAGGCAGTCAGCATGCCGGCATTGGCCGTGGTAATAAAGGCGAACAAGGCGGCCAGGGAAATCACCGCTCCCCAGACCGGGCCGCCCATGCGTATGGCGCCGTGCGTCAGGGGGGTCAGGGTCGCCAGTAATTCCTGGCGGTTGAGAATGCCTTCGGTAATAAATATCGAAGCCACATAAACGCACTGCACCGCAATAAAAGCCAGAAACATCCCCAAAGGCAGGGTGCGTTGAGGGTCGCGGGTATCTTCGGCAATTGCCGCCACTTTAGTGATGCCTCCGTAGGAGATAAAGACCATACCGGCGACGGCGAACATCCCTTTGAATCCGTTGGGAAGGAACGGGACGAAATTCTGCGGCTTTAAGAAATAAAATCCTCCGAGGATGTAAATGGTCAGGGCGGCATACATGAACACGACCAGATAACGCTGCAGACTGGTCACGCTTTTTATACTGAATAAATTAAGGAGCATGAATATCAGGCAGAAAAAGGCCGCGGCAATCTTTATATGCTCGTAAGGTACATGTCCCTGAAGAATATATTCGAGAAAGGCGCCGATACCGACCAGGGCAAAAGCGCTTTTCAGAGCAATGGAAAACCAGTTGGCGAAACCGCTGAACATGCCCACGAACGATCCCACACTCCGCTGGATAAAAAAATAGGTGCCGCCGGCTTTAGGCATGGCCGAGGCCAGTTCAGCCTGGGCGAAAATAGAAGGGATCATGAAAATGCCGGCCAGGAAATAGGATATAACGATCGAGGGACCGGCTTTGGCCATGGCGATACTGGGCAGAACAAAAAGGCCTGACGAGATCATTGCCCCGCTGGCAATGCAGAAGATATCCCAGACAGTAAACTCTTTTTTTAACGGCATGGTAAAAAGATAATATCACAGGGCCGAGCCGGTGACAAGTCTGTTTCAGCGGCAGGTATCGCTATAACGCAAAGCTATGGAGTTGATGCAATAGCGTTTAAACGCGGGAGGCGGCCCGTCGTCGAAAACATGGCCCAGATGGGCATCGCAGCGGGCACAGCTGATTTCTGTCCGGACCATGCCGTGAGAACGGTACGGATAAAGGGTTATGTTGCGCTGGTCGATCGGCTGAAAAAAACTGGGCCAGCCCGTACCGGATTCGAATTTATGCTCGATCCTGAACAATGCCGTGCCGCAGCATACGCAGTTGTAACAGCCTTCGGCTGCCGGCGGTTTCCGGGCGCAGCTGAAAGGCCGTTCAGTACCTTTCAGCCTGGTTACCCGGTACTGCTCAGGTGTAAGCAGTTTCCGCCATTCTTCATCTGACCTGCGCACTTTTTCCACCTCTACTGCCCTGGCTGATCCCGGGTCATAGATCATTATCTTTTCCGGCCGTGCCATACCCTTATCCTCACCATCCACTATACTGCAATTGAACAAAAAAACAACGATCATCCACAAAAGCAATACGGTATTTTTGCCGTTCGTATTCGAGGTAAACATTCTCTCTCCCTGAAATTATAGACGAACGATACCAGCAGCGGGTTATCGGCTGATCAGCGGCAGAGAAGACTATAAGAACAATAGCGGCAGCGGCGGTCATCCCGGTCGGGAGTGAACGGTACTTTCGGATCGCATAACTCTCCAAAAACAAAATCAAGGGCTTTCAGGCAGATATCCACCACCTCGTTTCGCCGGGAATAATCGGCCGGCGAGACGAACGGTGTCCTGACCAGAGTCTTGATATTGTACAATTCGGCATTGACCAGTGCGCCGGGGAACGAACCGGAAATAAAGTGATAGTACAACGGCATTTGAAATGATTTGACAATATCTCTTATCGATGTCCTGGTCATTTCCATTTTCTCCAGGGCCTTAAAATTTTTAGGGGCAACATCCGTGCCGCCGGTCTTGTAGTCGAGTATCACCACCTGATTGCCCGGGAGTCGATCTATCCGGTCCACGGTATAGCGAAACCTTACCTCACGGCTGCCGAGAGTTAAGCGCCCCTGCTGTTCTTTTTCCAGACAGACTATTTTTTCGACGGGGCGGACAGCTTCCTGGTCAAGGAAGCTGTTCAGACGTTTGATAATTATCTGTTTCAGCAATACCGCGTCGGCCTTCATGCGCATGGCCAGTTCAGTGTCGAACCTTTGCGCCAGGCAGGTAAAAAAATCCTGGGGGAATTTTTTATCCAGGAGCGGCGCTTTGCCCACAAAAGGGGCAAAAGTCTCTTCCAGCAGGCGGTGGATGAACGTTCCGATATGAGTGGCCTGAGGGTCCTCCAGCAGGTCTTCCTGCTCTTTAAGGCCCAGAACATATTTGAAATAAAATTGCAACGGGCAGTTGAGATAAGTATTGATCCGGCTGGCCGAATAGGTGCTTTTTCTCAGATATTCGATCATCGCGGGATCTTTTCCCACGGCCGTTTCCCGAACCGATAATTTCAAAGGGAACACTGCCCGTGGTACTCTGAGCACTTCCAGTTGCTGTTGTTTTTTTTGTCTTTTCCAGAGCAGCTCTTCGATAAAACGGCTTTTCTCTTTCTCCTTAGTCGCCTCATAGACCAGGTGGACCTTTTTCGCCGAAGAGATCAAATGCATGAATTGATAGCGCTGTATTTCCTCTTCCTTTTCCAACCGGTTTATCCCCAGGCTGAGCATCACCTCACGCGGTATCAGCGGTTCATATATCTTAAGCCGGGGAAGTATCGATTCGTTCATATCCATTACGATCACATTATCGAATGATAAGGAACGGGTTTCCATAAGGCCCAGTATCTGGATGCCGCGCAAGGGCGAACCGATAAAAGCCACTACTTCCCTTTCCAGTTTCTGACGGAATATATCCCAGAGCCGGCCGCGCTCCATCGGCTCGCCGGCGAACAAAGACGTTCTCATTTCTTCGGCGATCTCATGCATTTTTTCCACGACTTTAAGATTAAACGGGAAAGAAGTGAGAACACTTTTTTCTACCAGAGAATCAAGAAGCAGGGAAAGACAACCGGCAAAACAGCAGAAATCAGGCACCTCCTCCCATTTTCTAAAAAACAGGTCGTGCAGATCTTTCAGGATACGCCCGCACTGTTCATAATCGGCCGAGAACCCCATGCCCTGGAGGGTAGTCGCCGCATTCCGGCATACTTTCTCCTCGTTCTCTATTTTTTCCAGAGAAACGAACAGGTTGCCGCCTATCGACGAGGCCTCCTTACCTTCCAGTAACTCTTCCAGATTATGCACCAATACTCTGGTCAAGGCCGGATCGCCGGCCAGCTTGAGATTTTTTACCAGGGGATGACGCAAAAGTCCGAGATAATCGCGGGCATAGTATTCTTTTTCCCGGCGGCTTTCCTGGGTTTTCAGTAACAGCTCGAACAATGTGAACAACGAAGTGCGGTTCAACGGATAGCCCAGGGACACGTTGAACTCTTTCATGACGTCCGTGGCTTCGGTCAACAGAGGTATAAGCGTTTCGGTCCGGGGGAGAAATACCACGGTGCTTTCCTCTGCCGGGATATTCTCCAGTATCGTACGCACGATACCGACCTGAGAATGTATGTCAAATCCCTGGTAAAGAGAAAGGTCAAAGGCCGGATCTTTGCCGCAAGAAGCATCGATAGTCCCGCCCAGGATCCCGGCATCTTTTTTCAGTACGGACCATTTTTTTTCTGACCCCTGGAACAGACAACAGGCCCGACCGCGGTCCAGAAAACTTTTTATGACCCGCTGTTCTGTCGCGTGAAGATAGAAAAAATTACAAAAAAGTATTGTCTCACTGTTTTCCAGTTTTGCTGCAGCAGCCTGTTCCGCGGCCTGCAGATACATAAGCCCCCGCGAACAAAGGCGGCGACGGTTAAGTTCGGCGTGAAAAGCATCGCGGATGGTTATAATGCGGCGCAATAAGGCGTTTATGCTTTCCGGTATTTCATAGCCGATATCGGCGCTCTGCTGTATACGGCTCAAAGCATCGGCAGGAATATTCTCCAGATCGAGCTGCTCGATAAACGATACCATTTCCCTGGCCCAGGGCAGAAACTCATTGAATTCACCGTGCCCTTCAAGTATATCCGGAGCGGTTTCAGCGGCCAGAGTAAAAATAAGATAGGCAGCGTCCAGATCGCTGATCCGGCGAAGCGGCGTAGCGGAAGCAGCGAGCTCGGCCATGAATTCATCCATGGAAAATACCCGCGGCGGATAAAAAGGCCGGTTGATCCTGCGGGCCAGAGCACGACGCAGAAACAAGGCCGGACGTTTACCGCCGAACACGCAGACCACGCGGCTCAGATCGACAGTATCCGGCCAGCGGCGGCAGATGTATTCGGCGCACTTTTCGATAAAATGATCGTTAATGTCAAAAGTTATTATTCTGTCCATAAATCAGTCAAAAAATATAAATTTGTCGATACTCGATACTGGATGCTCGATCCCCGCTGCGCGCTATGCGCGCTGACTGTGGTCTGTCGTCCGTGGACGGCCGCCGCAGGCGGCGCTGGCTACTCGCTACTCTCTACTTCTTTGATCTCTTCGACCTGAAGCGAATCCATATAGACCAGAAAACCGGTCACTTTGCCTTCGGGGTACATGCTCTGGATGACCCGCATATATCCCCGGATCTGGGCAGCATAGTCCTCATATTTTTCCGACGAACTTTTATAATCCACGATCTGGATCTCGTTATCCCTGACAATAAGACGGTCGATCCGTTTTGTGTCGCCGCGATTATCAACCAGTTCTTTCTCGCAATATACCTGGCCGTCGCTCAAATAAAAAAACCGGGACACATTTTGGGAAGTGACCAGAGAAAAAACTGCTTCCTGCCAGGCAGGATCGTCTTTGACAAAAGGATAGCGCAAAGCAGCTTTGTTTAATGCCTGGGACAGAACCGTCTGTTCCTCTCCGGAAGAAAGTCTGTCTATATGCGAAAGGATCTCATGCATCGCCGACCCCCGGCGCACTGCCGGCAGATTGCGCACCCGGGATGCGTCACCGAATTCATCGCGTAAAGCGCCTATCCAGTCGTGCAGGAGAGGCGTTTTTAATTCCATCAGCGGCTGTTCTTCTTTCGTTGTACCGGCTTTTCCTGTGCCGGGTGATCCAAAGCCCGCCATTTTTTCGGGAATAAAGCCGCATACCGGATTAGCGCGCGAGCCGCTTTTAACAGGAATAAATATATGCAGCTCCTGTTCGGCTCTGGTCAAAGCTACATAAATATTATTCAATTCGTCGACAAATGACCGGCGATAACCGGCGAAGTGAATGCTTTCCAGATATGCCGAATGGCGGCGGTGTTCTTTGGTGATGCGTAACAGGCCCAACTGAGGCGCATCTTCGTCTTCAATATAAAAACGCGCGCTTTGAGAAGTCACTCCTCCTTCACCGGCTTTGATGTTCATACGTAAAAAAGGAATGATCACCACCGGAAATTCAAGGCCTTTTGCCTTATGCACGGTAAGGACTTTTACCGCGTCGCTTCTGGTCACAGTCACATACAGATCATCGGGCAGAGCCTCCGGTAAATAATCAAGAAAATCGCCCAGCCCTACATATTCATCCTCTTTTATTTTGATAAGCTCAAGGAATTTCATCAAAAAGCTCCGGCTGTCGGAAAAATAGCGGAATACTTTCAGATTTCGATAAATGCTGGCCAGCAGTTCGTAGGGCGAGATCAGCCCTGCACTTTTAAAAAACGGTTCGATAAGGGACCGCCAGATGTCGCCGTAGTTTTCCCGGAAAAGCCGGTAAAGGGCCTCCTCTTTATTTTGTTGCGAGTTGACCTGAACTGTGAAAAGAAAACCGGTTATCTCATCATGCGCTATGCCGCTGGCGGCACTGAACATATCACCCAGGATGAACGAAGCAAAACTCAGATCGTCGATCGGGGAATGCAGGAAACGCAGAAAGGAGATCAGCTCTTTTATCAAATGGTGTTCCAGTACGTTGAGTGTTTTTTCCGATTCCACGGCAATGCCCGCTTCCAGAAGCCAGGAAGTGACCAGTTCCACTTCAGTATTGTCCCGGGTAAGCAACGCTATATCCTCGTAACGGTATGAACGGTCGCGCAGATCCCGGATCGATTCGATCAATTTGCCGCGCATGAACTCATCGCGTTCATTCTGTTTCTGTCCTTCTATCCTGACGACCCGTACATACCCCTTATCGCAGTCCGGCCGGATCTCCTGCACAGCGTCACGAAAAATATCGAGCATTTCTTCCCGGGCCGCCGCATTACCGGCCAATTCTTCGCCAAAACAGCCCTGGTCGAAAGTCCGTTTTAGATTATCCGGAGAAAACAGCGTGTTGTTGAATTCAACAACGGCTTTCTGACTGCGCCAGTTCCTGGTCAAAGCGGTAGTCCTCAGATTGAACGGTGAGAACTGTTCGCGGATCCGGTCGAACAGACGGACATCGCCGCCGCGGAAACGATAGATCGCCTGTTTTTTATCTCCGACATAAAATAAAGTTCCGCCGGTGGATAAGGCCTCTTCCACCATCATCTCCAGGTTGCTCCACTGAAGAGCACTGGTATCCTGAAATTCATCTATCAGATAATGCCGGAAACGCGTGGCCAGGCGATAATACAGTTCGGCCACAGTCACGCCTTCCTCGCCGAACAAAAGGCGCGCGGTTTGATTCAGCTCTTCCAGGAACAATACGTCTTCTTTTCGGGACAGCTGCTGAAAAAAATCAAGAAGACGGTCGAAAAGAACGATATAAGGCTTATATGCCAGCCGGGCATCAAGCTCGACGAGCGCGGTCAGCTCTTTCCGGATATGCGTCCAGGCCCGGCAAAATTCCGGAGGACAATCTTTCCCTTTATTCAGGGGCGGTTCGGGCCGGGATAAGGCTGGCGGCAGGTCCGCAATATTAAAATATTCGTTGCTTTTTTCCAGAAAACCGTTTATGTATTTTTTCGCCGAAGCGTTCATGCCTGCCGGGAACTGTTGGCTGAGCTTATCTATCAGTGAGAGCAGATTTTTGTTCTTCGCCAGAACATCGCTGCTCTTTCCGTCATAGATCCGGAAAAAGCGGCCGTATTTGTTGCGCAGTTGAAACAGGGAACGGATCAATTCCAGGATATCCTTGCGGGGGAACCAGCTGGCGCGGTTCTCCACGAAAAGATAATGTTCCAGAAATTCTTCCAGAAAAGAATACACCTCAGGATTGGAAGCGGCATGATCGATGGTCAGGTCGAGGCAGTAGGCCAGGGCTTCACGGTATTCGCGCTTGATCCGGAAACTGGCCGAACGGTCGATGTTCAGGGCCGAACCCAGTAAAAGCGCGTTTATAAAACTGTCAATGGTCTGGACCTGAAAAAAATTATAGTGAGATACTATCCAGTCCATGATCAGGGCGGCCTTAGCGCGGGCCTTTTTTTCGTCGACTTCCAATCGGCTCAGCAATTCTTTTTTTTCTTCTGCTGAAGGGAAAATGTCCAGAGCGATCATCTTAAGAAGCTGGAGTATCCGTTCTTTCATCTCCACGGTCGCTTTGTTGGTAAAAGTAATGGCCAGAATGGTGCGCAGAGGCACGTAATCAAAAGGCAGGTCAGGATTCAACAAAAGCCGCAGGTAACGGGTAGCCAGGGCATAGGTTTTTCCCGAACCTGCTGAGGCTTCGACAACGCATACTTCAGGAGAACCGATGCCGTGTTTTTTTACTGGCGTCATAGCGGGGATCGATAAGTCCGGGGCACATTTCCCTTAGCCCGGTCTTTCAGGCCGGAAAAAAACGATCGACGATGCCGACGGGACAAAAGGCAGGCCCTGATTTATTTAAAAAAACGGTTTTTAAGTTTTAAAAAATAATAATTAACGAATTGAAGTTCTTTTTGAGGGTCGATGTCGATGATCTCGGCACCGGTAAGAAAACCTTCTTCGTCACTGATAAATTCATTCCAGACCACCGAGATCTTCAATTCCACCGAATCTCCGCCTTCCGGCATAAAGTACTCGAGAAACAGGACCTGACCGGTCTTCCACTCGATCTCTGACGCGAAACAGATCCCCATCAGGGTAAGGTTGAAAGACTTGCCTTTTATCGGACCGCTGCCATCCTGAAGCGGCCGGATCTGCAAAAAATCAGCCACTTCCAGACGCAAAAATTTTCTTCTGTTTTGCATGGCTGTTATTATATCATAGGTTTATAAAGGCACAAGCGTTAGGATGAACCGGATCGGGCATTTCTCATGTTATTCAGGGCCGGTTATTTTTTTAAAGTTACAAACCATGCCACTTGAATTGTGCTGTTATTATAAGGTATAATTATACCCTATGAAACTGCGTCAGACACAAAAAATGGTCCAGACCCTGGCCCTGACCCCGGAAATGCGGCAGTCGCTGCGCATTCTCCAATTGCCGGTAATGGAACTGCGCGATTTTCTGGAAGCACAGGTAGAAGAGAACCCCACCCTGGAAGCCGAAGACAAAAGCAATGAAACTTCGGACCTTGTCGAACAGGCGGAAAAAATACTCAGTGCCGGATCTTTTTCCGATCAATCGTTTCTGGCCGGGGAAGAAGAGGACGGCGAAAAAAAATCCGAATACCAGCGTTCGCTGATCACCCGCCCCCCCACGCTGGGCGACCACCTTTTAAAACAATTACGCATGATCCCCCTTAAAGAGATACAATATGCGATCGGTGAATATATAATCGGGAATATAGACGAGAACGGTTATCTTAACGCCACTCTTCACGAGATAGCGAAAGAAGTCAACACCACCGGTCCTGAGGAGCCCTGCAGCAAAAAGGACGCAGAAGACATCCTGCACCTGATCCAGTCTTTTGACCCGCCGGGAGTGGGAGCGCGTAATCTCAAGGAATGTCTGCTTATCCAGCTGCGTCTGCGTAAAAAATATTTTTCTCTGGCCGGTAAGATCGTCAAATATCATCTTTCCGATCTGATGCAGAACAACACCAGGATAATAGCAAAAAAACTGAAGGTGCCTCCGGAAACTATCGAGGCCGCACTGCATGATATTTCTCAGCTGGAACCCAAACCGGGCCGGGAATTCAGCGCCTCATCGGCCCAGTTCATGTCACGCCCGATACCGGATATAATCATCGAAGGAACACCGGGAAAATACGAGATCATAATCAACAGCAGTGCCGTGCCGGCATTGCGGATAAACCATTTTTATCTCGACCTGCTTAAATCGGACGTCACCAGCGACGAGGCAAAAGAATATATCCAGGAAAAAGTGAAGGCGGCGATGGCCGTAATCAAATCGATTGCCCAGAGAGAAGAAACGATGCGTACTCTGATCAAATGCCTTATCGAACACCAAAAAGATTTTTTCCGCTACGGCGAGCGGACTTATCTCAAACCGCTGACCCTTAAAGATGTCGCCAGGGAAATAGGCCGCAATGAATCGACCGTCAGCCGTGTTGTACGAAAAAAATATATTAAGACCCCCCTGGGTATTTTCCGCCTGGATTATTTCTTTACCAAGGGAGTAAAAACCCTTTCCGGAACCGACGTTTCTCAGGAATTGATCAAAACGAAAATATTCGAACTTATCGAAGAAGAATCGTCGTCCTCACCGCTTAAGGACAGTGCCCTTGCCGAAATGCTGACAAAAGACGGCATCAAAATAGCCCGCCGAACCGTCGCCAAATACCGCGAAGAAATGGACATTCCGCCCTATCACAGCCGCAAAAACAAGAAATAACTTGAATAAGTACCCGAAAGACGCAGGATGACCGCTCCCTGCGGTCGCTGGGATGAAGGATGAGAAGAATTGTAAATAAAAAATCGCGGAGCGGATGCGTAAACGTAACCGAAAAACGATACGGGCATCGTAAACTTAACCGTAACCGATATTTATTACATGTCGTCTTGTCGCCATCAGACTTGTCGACTTGTAACTTGTAACGTGTAACTTATAACTCAGCCACAGACTGTTAAAACAATTCGGGAAGGGAAGAAAGGGTTGTTTCCACCAGATGGGCCAGGCGGTCGACCGTTTCCCGATCTTTGGGCGAAAACGAGGCCGGAGCAGATTTATGGGACCCAAGGTTCAATATTCCCACCAGCTGTTTCCGGACTTTCAGCGGCATGATATAAGAACGTTTCAATTCCGGACTATGCATCCGGGAACGAATAGCAGGATCTTTTACACTGTCATCGACGATTATCGGTTCTTTCTTCTGAGCAACGAGACCGGCAAGCCCTTCGCCCGCTTTTACCCGGGTACCGGCGATCACATCACCGGCTAATCCCCGCGCTGCCTGTATATACAATTCGTTGCTGTCCTTATCCCACAACATCAACGATCCACGGTCGGCATGCGCGCTGACGAATGAAGTTTCCAGCAGGGCATTAAGCAATTTTTCCACGTAATCGTTGTGCTGGGCAGGAGTGATCTCCGGGGCCTTATGCGGCGCTGCGGCCTTATATCCGAGTTCACAGAGATTACCGCCGACTTCATAAAGAAGCTCCAGCACTGTTTTTATTCCGTGAAAGGAAAAAGATTTCATATCGCGCACCACGTCGATAAAACTGCCGGCATCGATATTCAATCGTCTGGCCAGAGACCGGTAGTGTTCTGTGGATTCCCGCTTGCCGACAATGATCGGACCGACAATCATATAAGCCAGCGTCCGGGAAGCCGCGTTCAGAGGAACGGCAAAAATATAAAAATTGCCCACGCAACGGCGGCCGTGCCGCCAATTTTCCGATAAGGGCGCGTCTTCGCTTTGACAGTATTCGGGCAGGTCACCCGGCATCATTCCGGTTACCAGTTCGGCAGGGAATTGGGAAGGACCGCTTATCTGGGTCAAAGAAATCCCGCGCGGGTTTATAGTCCTCAAGGACAGACCCAGCGCCTGGGAAAAATAATCCTGGATCGACTGAAATTTTCGAATATCGATAATATCGTCGAACGTTATATCCATAACACCAGATTTTTAAAATATTTTCCCGTGGCCGCGAAAGGAACTTATTCCGTAAGCAATCCGTATTCCTTCATCTTATTGTACAACGTGGTCCGGTTTATGCCAAGTACTTCTGCGGCTTTTTTCCGGTTACCCCCGTTCTCTTCCAGAATACGCTCGATTATCTCTTTTTCCGAGTAGCGTAAGGCTTCTTTCAGCGGGACATTTTTCCGGCGTGGCAATATCGACCGGTTTACCTTCATTTCCTGCAGAAAATCAGGCAGATCTTCTTTTTCGATACAGCCGTTCCGGGAAAGGATCACCGATCGTTCGATCATATTTTCCAGTTCCCGTATATTTCCCGGCCAGTCATAGGCTGTCAGGATATCCACTACCTCTTCGCTGATATCCACGACTGATTTGCTTTTATTGCGCTCGATGCTTTTTTTAAAGAAATGTTCGATCAAAAGAGGGATATCATCCCGTCTCTCGCGCAGGGGCGGTACCCGGATCGGTATGACATTAAGCCGGTAATAAAGGTCTTCCCGGAATTTCCCCTGCTTGATCAGGTCATGGAGGTCTTCATTGGTCGCGGCAATGATCTTGACATCGACCTTTATTGTCGAGGTATCCCCTACCCGCTCGAATTCCCCTTCCTGAAGGACCCGCAACAGTTTTACCTGTAGTTTCGGGCTGAAGGTATCGATTTCATCAAGAAAGATCGTGCCGCCGTCGGCCGCCTCAAAACGGCCCTGCCGGTCTTTTATCGCGCTGGTAAACGACCCTTTTACATGGCCGAACAATTCGCTTTCCAGAAGGTTTTCCGGCAAGGCCCCGCAACTGACTTCAATAAAGGGCTTATCTTTTCTCTGCCGGTCTGAGGCATGAAGGGCATGGGCGATCAATCTCTTGCCGGTGCCGCTTTCGCCCTGGATAAGGACCGTGGCATTGGTCGAACTGACTGCTTCGATCAGGCCGTATACCTGCTGCATTTTCTGGTTCTGGCCGATTATCAGATGAAACTGTTTTTTACTGATGGAAGCCAGGCGGCGTTTGAGCACACTGTTCTCGTCGATAAGCGCTCTCTGCCGTAATATCTTGCTGATGACGATCCTGATCTCATTGTCCATGATCGGCTTGGTAACGTAATCAAAGGCGCCTTCTTTCATGGCCTCTACGGCGTTCTCAATCGAACCGAAAGCCGTGATCAAAACAAACGAGATATCGGGCCGTATTTTTTTTGCCTCTTTGAGAAAGGTGATACCGTCCATTGCCGGCAATTTATAATCGGAAATGACGATATCCGGCTGTTCCCCGGCCAGCAGTTTCAATCCCTCTTCGGCATCGCCGGCAGTAAAAACAGTGTGGCCGTCATAGCGCAGTATCTCGAAAAGAGATTTTCTGGTCAACGGCTCGTCATCGACGATCAGTATTCTTCCTTTTTGTTCCATGATATTTTCTAAATTCCCGAAGCCGCTATTCGCCGCGCGGCAGCGGCAGTGAAATCGTGAATGTGCTGCCTTTACCGGGTTCGCTTTCCACGGACAGCGAACCGTTATAACGCTGGATTATTTCCGAACAGACTGCCAGACCGATCCCCGTTCCTTCCCCCATCTTTTTAGTAGTAAAGAACGGCTCGAATATCTTACCCCGTATGTCGGGAGATATCCCGGTGCCGGTATCTCCGATCTTTATCGCAATCCCTTCGGCTGTCCGGAGTGTGGCAATGGTCAATATGCCTCCGGCAGGCATGGCATCACAGGCATTTTTGATCAGATTGGTCCAGACCATCTGTATGCCGTAATCGGGTATCTGCGGTACCGCATCGCTGAAATCCTTTTTTACTTCGATATTATGGCTTATGAATGTCTGGCTGCAAGTGAACACCGATTCCATGATCGCCAGATTAACGTCGATATTTTTTTCCCGATGGGTATTGGACCAGGCAAAATCAAGCAGAGAACGCACGATATTAGCGATCCTGGTCAATCCGGAACGGGCTTCGGCAAGATATTCGCGTATAAGGGAATGTTCGTCGGAATAATCATAGGCGAGGTTGACATAACGCATCACCCCGTCCAGAGGATTGTTCAGTTCATGGATCAGATGTCCGACCAGTTTGCCCAAGGATGAATAGGGGCGCTGGTTGTCGATAGAAGTGCGCAGCGCTTCCAGCTCGGCGAGAAGCTGGTCGTTTATTTCTTTCTGCCTTTTCAAATAATCCTGGAGGCCATGCAGGGCAAGTCCCAGCCCCTTGGAAATATCCATGACCGCGTCGAGGTCGGCATTATCGAATACCGCGTCCTGGTCTTTTTCCGTGAGGTTGACCACGCCGATAAGATTACCCAGATATTCCACCGGTACCGACAAAAATGATTTAGAACGGTAATTATTGTAACGGCGGGGTTTATCGGAGAGAAAAGGATCTTTATCCGCATTGCGGACCAGCATCGGTTTGCCTTCCAGGGCTACTTTGCCGGCTACACTTTCGCCCAGCTGCTGGCGCACGCCTTCCAGATTGACGTTTTTGATGTTTTTGGAAATTTCCAGAACCAGTTCCCGCTTGTCTTCGTCAAGCAGAAAAATAGACGCGGCCCTGGCATTGGCCGCTTTCATGCAGCGTTCCAGGGTCAGAGACAGAAAATCCCGTAATGTGGTCTTGTCTTCAATCCCCCCCATAGCAGTGTCTTTTTTGTCTGGTAAATATTCATATATAACATTTTTTTTATTCAAAGTCAAATTCATCCCCGGAAAGCAGGCTTTTCAGCAGCTCAGCGAATCTTTTACCTCTTTCCAGTCATTGTCCGGCGGAGTCGAAGTAGTCGCCGATCTCCGGATGTTTTCTTTGACCGTCGGCTGACGCGCCGCAGTATTATTTTTAAAATACCTGCGGTAAATGTCGTTTTTATGGTCGCCGGGCAGCCGGTATCCCCGGGACTTCAGTTTATTCAATCCCATGTTATAAGCACAGATCACCGCGGCATCGGAAAATTCATCTCCCAGTGAATCCTGCAAAAAACGTACATACCAGAGTGCCATCCGGATGTTGATTTCAGGGTCATAGGCAGCGGCGAAAGAAACAGGTTTCCCGTATATCTTCAATGAGAGCCATTTCCAGGTTTCCGGCATTATCTGATAAAGACCACGTTCGCCGGCCTTACCCCTGGCCAGAGGATCGAGACTGCTTTCGGCCCGGGCTATATTCAAAGCCAGCCCGCGGTCGACGCGGTAAAAGTCAGCATAATAGGCGATAAGCTCCAGGATCTTGTCCGATGAGTCACAGCAACTGACCGGCAAAACAAGAAATATGAAGAAAAAAAGGATCAGCAATGGGCGGTAACCATGCGAAAGGTTCATGAAAAAGGCTCTCCCGGTTTTTGTCTGGAATCTGCTGCAGCAGATTTTATAACAAAGAAAAGATGATCGCGCAAGCTTTTTTTTATAGATAGTCAATGGCCTATAGTCTATGGCCGATGGCTACCAGTCTATAGTCAATTGTCGATTGTCTATGGTTATTATCAATATTCATATTTTTTACTATCGACTATCGTCTATCCCGAAGCTGCGTTTACCCTGAGTATAACCGAAGGGTCAGGGACAAGTCTCGATGCTACGTTCGGGACAGGTCTGCCACTGACAATACTTTATAATTAGCAGTTTATGCTCCGCGGCAACGGTAAAGCCTACTGGACAGGCTCGTCTTCCGACGGCGAAGCGGACATTGCTTCCAGAGATTTGATCTTGGCCCGGCTCAGACTTACCAGATATTCGTTGCCGGCATATTTTTCGATCAATTTTTCATAGACGCCGATCGCTTCATCCTGTTCTTCGGTCATGGCATAGACACCGGCAAGATCCAGCAGATATCCGGGATTGTCGGGATACTGAGCGGCAAGAGACTGAAGTATCCGGAGTGCTTTCTGATGTTCGTTATTACGTATAAAGGCAAGGATCAGATAATGGGACGCGGTTCGCCTGAGTTCCCGGGAAGCAGTAAGACTTTCGATCAGAGAGCGGTAATGGGCAATGGCTTCGGAAAGCGCGGTCTCGGCGCGTACGTCTCCGGTCTCAAAAAGATACTGGGCCCGCAGAAAGGGCACAGCCGTTCCGATCCGTGTACCGGCAAAATCACGATAAATACGGTCGTAAATACCCAGGACCTGTTCTTTTTGACCGTTATTCCGGGCAATAGTTGCCAGGCCGAGAAGGGCGCTGAGACAGACATTATCCGGATTATCCGGATTCGTTGATATCTTCTCGAACAAATTCCGGGCTGTCTTCGTGTCGCCGCTGCGCAAATAAAGCCAGGCCATTCTTGCTTCAGCATCGGGGACAAGAGGATGCCGGGCATAATCGGAAATAAATCCGGTATAAATATCCAGGGCCCGGCGGATATCGTTCATCCGGCGTTCGTAAAAATCGGCTTTGGCCAGATAAGCATTTACTGCCTCGGGACTTTGAGGATATTCCAGGATCAATGCATCCCAGTCCTTCAAAGCCGCATCATTTTTTTTCATAAGCAGGTTGAGCTGGGCCTTGACCGTCAGAATTACCGGCGCCACGCTGGTACCGGAATAATCATTAAGAAGGCGGTTGTATTTTTTAATCGCCCGCTCGTATATTTTTTCCTGATCATCGACTCTGCCGAGCCGGTCCAGGTACTGTACGGTATAAAGCGGCATCTGAATACCCAGGGAAGTAAGCGGATAGAGGTCGCTTACTTTATCGTATTCTTCCAGGGCCTGATCTGTGTTCCCCCTGATCTCATGGATCTTGCCGATGGCGAACTGGCCCCGGGAAGCCAGGGACGAGTTCGAGGAAAAATTACGGATCATGTTCTCCATCTCGTTCTGGGCATCCTCGAATTTTTTCTGAGCGACGTAAAGTTCGGATATTTTGAAATGGGCCTGGGCGGCAAATGCTTCCAGGGGATACAGAAAAATAATTTTGCGGTATTCATCGATCATCCGCTGATAATCCTCGGCGGAAAGCTCGCGGCCTTTTTGTTTTATCAGGGTTACTGCGGTCTGTTCGGCCTTCCAATAAAGGCGTTCGGCTCCGTAACGGCTGTCCGAACAGCCGGAATTAATCAACAGGCCGAGTATCAACGCGGCAGAAACAGCTGGCTGCAGGAAATAACGCCGGTTCATTTGCGCTCCTTCAGATAGAAAAGGCTGGTCGCCCCCACGATCATCAGATCGATCACGAACATCACCGCGATGCTGACAACCAGAATAAGCAAAACTATTTCGGGAAAAAAACGGCTCATCATATAGACCGCCTTTACTTTAAGCCAAAGCACGGGCAGATAAAAAAGGACCGGGACCATCACCAGAAACAAAGTTGCGACAAAATTATTTTTCAGCATCCGGACATTAATCTGCCAGGCCGCAAAAAGATTTTTCTGGCCTGCTACCAGTGCCGGTACCATATAAATAACGGCCAGCTGGAAAAACATGGTAAAAATAAAGACAGCCATGGCAAACAGGATCTGGATAATGCCGGAAGACGGCGCGAACCGGCTTAACAGTTTTACTGCAGCGGCGCCAAGGATAAAGGGCACAAGCCATACGGTAAGAACGGCAAAATAACGACGGCAGACAGATATCAGATCAAGAAGCAATGAACCTTTAATATCTTTGTAACCTCTGGCCACGAGACGAACGGCAAAAGCCGAAAGCACAATGCCCAGGAGAATGCTGACGGCGATCTGCGCATAATAGAACAATTTAGGCAATAGCACCAGATTCAGCGGATAATGTAAAAAACGCTCGCCGAAAAAAACTTTTATCGGCGGGGCCAGTACCAGGGAAACCGGCCGCTGCGGTGCCAGATAGACCAGATACAGGGCAAGAGCATTACAAAGAGAAATGAGGACAAAGGGGAAAATTATGATCGGATGGCGGCGAAGTATATAAAAAAAATCCCCCCAGATCTGAAACGCTTTTCGCATATGGTTATCCGATTTTATTTATATGCCGATGTGTTTTACTGAGATATTGTACTACCGGGCACCTTCGCCGGTCAATACTCTTCCCAGGGTCCACCATACGATCATAAAATCGAGGGCCCAGCACATACGGCGGGAATAGATCAAATCGTATTTCAGCTTGCGCTGCGCATCTTTCATGCTTGCCCCGTACTGATAACGGGACTGGGCCAGACCGGTTATCCCGGGCTTGATCTGAAGACGCATGTCGAAATCCGGGATCTGCTGAACAATATTTTTCTGCAGTTCAGGACGTTCCGGCCGGGGACCGATGAAACTCATATCCCCTTTAAATACATTCCATAACTGCGGGATCTCATCCAGATGAGATTTACGCAGAAAACGGCCTAATGGTGTGACCCGGGGGTCCTCATCCTGGGCCCATACTGCTCCGGTATCGATTTCGGCATCCCGGCGCATAGAACGGAATTTATAGATGGTGAACAATTTTCCCTCTTTGCCCAGCCGGGTCTGACGGAAAAATACCGGTCCGTCAGAATCTATCTTTACCAGGACAGCGATCACCATCCACAGCGGGGCAGAGATCATCAGGCCAATCCCGGCAATAAACAGATCGGCTGCCCGCTTGAAATTGCGGTAACGGGCCCTGGCAAACCCGATGATCGCGCTGAGCAGTCCCCCGCTCATTACCCAGGAAAAAGCCGAATACAGGGGAAAGCCGACCGAATTATCCAAAGCCAATTCGCCCTGCGCATAAACCGTACTTTTAACAACCCACAATGAAGTAATGATCAGAGAGACAAAAAAACCTATGCCCAGGGAATTTAAAA
>CAZVRU010000019.1:6046-20463 GCA_964629785.1 uncultured Planctomycetia bacterium | reverse complement strand
TCCCCGAAGCTTCGTTCGGGGCAGGCCCCGATGCTAAGTTCGGGGCAGGCCGCTCTCGATGGTCGCTAAGACGCACTTTATCCTTTGCGAGATTCGAGGATCGAGAATCGAGCAGCCTACTTGCTACCCGATACTCTCTACTCGCTACCTGCTACGCGCTACTTATTCTATAGACTAAGTCATTGACTTCCCGCCATACCTGGTTTATACTATTGTGTTCCCGGAATTCCCTTGTAAATGCTGATATTTATCAATATTTACCCCTGCGCATAACCAGTGCGTATCTTGATTTAAAAACATGAGTTATCAGGCTTTCGCCCTCAAATACAGACCTCAGATTTTTGACGAAATAGTCGGGCAGGAACATGTTGCCGGACCTTTAAAAAGCGCGGTTTTAAGCAACCGCGTGCATCATGCCTATCTGTTCAGCGGTCCGCGCGGCGTGGGCAAGACCAGCATGGCCCGGATCCTGGCCAAATCCCTTAATTGTGCCGAAGGACTTACCGCGACTCCCTGCGGAAAATGCGAAAGCTGCCGGACAGTTACCCGGGGCACTTCCCTGGATGTGATCGAAATAGACGGAGCTTCTAACCGCGGCATCGACGAGATACGGGCCCTGCGCGAGAATGTGAAGCTGGCCCCGGCTTATTCGCAATACAAGATATTCATTATCGATGAAGTACATATGCTTACCCAGGAAGCGTTTAACGCTCTTCTCAAGACCCTGGAAGAACCGCCGCCTCACGTTAAGTTCATCTTTGCCACTACTCATCCCCAGAAAGTGCCGCCGACGATATTGTCCCGCTGTCAGAAATTCCAGTTCCATCTTCTGCCCATAGAGAAGATAACAAAAAAACTGCAGAGCATTATCAAGGCCGAAAAAATAAAAATCGACGAGAAATTTCTTTACGCTATCAGCCGTTCTTCGGGCGGCAGTATCCGCGACGCCGAATCTCTGCTCGACCAGATAGCGCCGATCGTCCAGGAAAAACAGAGTTCCGTGGATATTTTTTCTTTTCTCGGCATTATCGAAGAAGAGACCCTGAATATCATGACCGGATTTCTGGTAAAGCGCGATCTGGACGGTTGTCTCGACCATATCAACAAACTGGCCAACGAAGGAAAAGACCTCGGTGTATTCATCAATAACCTTATCGAACATATAAAGAACATCATCCTGGTCAGGGTAAGCCCGAAGACGTTCAAAGATCTGGTCTATGTATCTCCCCAGACCAAAAAGTTCCTTGTTGAACAGGCAAAACAGTTTTCGGTCAGGGACGTTTTGCGTATTATCGACCTTTTGATCGCGGCCAAAGACCTGGCCCGTAAAATGAATTCGATACGTATCCCTTTTGAACTGGCGGTGATAAAATTCTGTTATCAGGAAGAACCTGCGGATCAGCCTGTGCCGGCTCGGCCGGCCCCGGCGCAGAGACCGTCTCAGCAGGTCCGGCCTGAACCGGCCCCGCTGAAAAAAGAAGTCCCGGCACCGAAAAAAGAGGCCCCGGCAGCTGAAAAGGAGCCTCAGCCCCATGACCCGGCATCGCTTGCCGGCAACTGGGATGATTTCGACAGCGAAGACGAGACCGCGCCTGACGATGTGATGCCTTTGAACATAAAAGACGAGCCTGCTTCGTCCGGTTCCGACAGCGGACTGGAGGCTATCAGGGGGCAGTGGTCGCGCTGCATCAATGAACTGAAAAAAGTCCGGGCCGCCCTGGCCACGTATCTTTCGGAAGCCGATCTGGTATCACTGAAAGACGGAATACTGAAAATAGCTTTTCCCCGCAACCTTGCTTTTCATAAAGAGATTGTGGAACGTCAGAAAAATCATTCGTTTCTTATAGAGTTCATGGACAAATTTTTTAACCGTAAACTCGGCCTCCAGTTCGTGCTTTCGGAAAAAGTATCCGTGCCGGCCGAAGTTGCTGAAGAAAAACAGCAGACCCTGCGCACCAGCGAGGACAATGAGTTTATCAACGAACTGCTGGACACTTTCGAGGGGTCGATAGATACGACCTTGGACCATGAGTAGTTTTCCCAAAGAACTGAACGATCTTATCGAACGTCTTTCCCGTTTTCCCGGCGTGGGAAAACGCAGTGCCGAACGCATTGCTTTTTATATTTTGAAGATGGACGAGGAAGACGCCAGAAATCTGGCCCGCCGCATACTGGAATCACATAAAAGAATACGGCCCTGCTCGGTGTGCAACAATTTTTCCACTGAAGACACCTGCGCCATATGCGCCAACCCGCGCCGTAACCGCGAAATCGTCTGCGTGGTGGAAGAGCCGAAAGACGTGCTGGCCATAGAAAAGACTTCTCTTTATAACGGTATTTATTATGTGCTGCTCGGTTCGATCTCGCCCCTGGAAGGCCTGGGGCCGGACACGCTGAGCATCGCCAAACTGGTAAACCGCGCGGCCAAAGGCGAGGTCCAGGAAGTGATCATTGCCACTGATCCGGATAACGAAGGAGAACTCACTGCCCAGTACCTCATAGAACAGCTTTCCCGATTCAAGATCAAGATCTACCGCATCGGCATCGGCGTGCCTCTGGGGACGCAGATAGAATATATCGATTCTGCCACCCTGGGCCGCGCCCTGTCCGAGAGGCGGGCGGTCACTTAAAGGCTGCACGCCAGGGATAAAGGAAAAAGTAAATATGAGAAAGGATGCTCGATCGCGCGCTATGCGCGCTGACTGTGTACTGCCTGTCCCGAGTATGCCCTCGGGATGGTCTGTGGACCGTGGGCTTTTTACTGACAAACAATAAAGGAGATCATATGAAAAAGTTCGAAGAATTCGGATTATCGCATTCCACCCTGGCAGCAATCAAAGCCAAGGGGTTCGAAGAACCTACGCCTATCCAGGCCAAGGTCATCCCGGAACTGATGAAAAGCGAAGACGATATTATCGGTCAGGCCCAGACCGGTACAGGAAAGACCGCGGCATTCGGCCTGCCTTTGATCGAAAAACTCACAGCCCGGGCCGGACATGTCCAGGCTTTGATCATCGCGCCTACCCGGGAACTGGCTATCCAGATCTCGGAAGAGATCAATTCATTAAGGGGAGACAAAGTCCTGGAGATCGTGCCCATTTACGGCGGTCAGTCTATCGATGTCCAGCTGCGCCGTCTGAGAAAAGGCGTGGATATCGTAGTCGGTACACCGGGCCGGATCATGGACCATCTGCGCCGCAAGACTCTCGATCTGGGCCGGATATCGTATCTGGTGCTGGATGAGGCCGATGAAATGCTGAACATGGGTTTTATCGACGACATCGAATTCATTCTTCAGCACACTCCGCCAAAAAAGCGGACCATGCTGTTTTCGGCTACCATGCCCGAGCGCATTGTCTCGATCGCCCGTAAATACATGAAAGAGCATAAGACCCTGGCCGTAAAAAAAGAACAGCTCACTGCCGAACTGACCGACCAGATCTATTTCGAAGTTTCCGAATCGGATAAATTCGAGGCTTTATGCCGGCTTATCGACATGGAAGAGGAGTTTTACGGACTGGTGTTCTGCCGTACCAAGATCGACGTGGACAACATTGCCAGCCGCCTTATCGACCGGGGCTATGATGCCGAAGGACTGCACGGCGATATTACCCAGGCTTTGCGGCAGAAAGTGCTGGGTCGGTTCAAAGACAAACAGGTAACTATCCTGGTGGCAACTGACGTGGCGGCCCGCGGCCTGGACGTCAGCGATCTGACCCATGTAGTCAATTTTTCTCTGCCCCAGGACCCTGAATCCTATGTGCACCGTATCGGCCGTACCGGCCGGGCCGGCAAACAGGGCACTGCCGTGACTTTTATCACTCCTGCCGAATACCGCAAACTGGGATTTATCAAACGTATTTCCCGGGCCGATATCAAAAAAGGCAAACTGCCCCAGGTAAAGGATATCATCGCCCGTAAAACGTCACGCATTGCCGGAGAAATAGAGGAGATAATCGCGGCCCGGGATTTTTCTTCTTACCGGGCTTTTGCCGGCAAATTGCTCAAAGATAATGACCCTGAAGAAGTGGTCAGCGCTTTGCTCAAACATTCTTTCCGGGAAGAACTGGACGAAGAGCATTACCGCGATATTGCCGAACCGTCCATAAACCGTACCGGCCGCACCAGGCTGTTCGTGGCTCTGGGCAAAAAAAGCGGGGCCACACCCAAAAGCCTGATATCGCTGATCAGGGAAAAATCCGGCGTAAAGGCCGGCGAGATCCAGAACATAGACATATTCGATACTTTTTCCTTTATTACCGTACCGTTCAAATCAGCCGAGACCATTCTCCAGGCCTTTGCCCGCATCAAAGGAAAACGCCGGCCCCTGGTAGCCAAAGCCGAGGCAAAGGGCGGGCGCAAACGGAAAAAATAAGTGTGCGCCGGTAAAAAGGAAAAATTACAGAATAAGAGAATAGGAAGGGCGGTTTAATCGGGCTGCTTTTGGGATGGTTTTCTGGGCTTGAAATACTTGCCCCTGCATTTATCCGAACCTTTGACAGGGTCCCGGTCGCCTTTGATCTTCACGCCGTAGCAGGTGCCTGATCTGGCATCTATTTCCTTGTAATAAACGCAATCCCGGCACTTCATGGTAATTCATTATATCACAGAGTGATTCCGGAGCTGGCATAAAAAAGCCCGCCTCCGAACAAAGATATAACACTGATAATACTTTCAAATTTCATAATATCTGCTTCCTTGCCAAATAAGCAAAATGGTCAAAATATTTTCTCCATAAGAGTTCAGATGAACAGAACTGATTCGTTCCACAAAAAAAATCAACCATTGCTTCACGCACTCTAAAAAGTTCTTTAAGCCTGGAATATTTTTTTATATGGGAAATAGTCATATCTAGCAATTCTAATGCCCTATTAAATGCTCTTTGGGATAAATCTTTTTTGCCTTTTTTTTGCCAATTCAAGGCTCGGCTAACTTCGCTGCCAATATTTGCCATCTGTTCTGCTAACGACATTTCAGCCCAACGACCGCTTGAAAGTTCTTTATGCTGAACACTCATCTTTTTACCCACTTATTTGTAATATCCAGGATTTTAGTCTGAATATCTTTTGAATCAACGCCTCTGGTCATATTTCCCTGAGAAGGACGCAAATTGATCATTGAATCAAACTCAACAAAATCTTCGCCTTCAAGTTCAGGATAAAAATTAATCCCCCAAAGACTACTTTGTTTAGAACCATTCTCTAAAAACAAGGCTTCCAGATCAGAATGAAGTTCGGCGTCAATAGCAACCAGTTCACGGTCAACATCAACAACCGCTTTAATCAAATCTCCAAAAGACGATTGTGCTATCTTTTTCAATTCATCGATAGTTATCTTATTTTCCAAGATTTTCATGCTTCCCCTTAAATCAAAAAACCCACAAGCCGATTAAACTTGTGGGGTTTGAGTGTTATCAGACCCGATACTTTTCAGTTTCGGCTGATTGTCATAAATGGCTCCCCGGCGAGGGCTCGAACCTCGGACCTATTGGTTAACAGCCAACCGCTCTACCGACTGAGCTACCGGGGAATGTTTTTTCAATTAGCTTTAATAACGTTTTTTTACCCACCGCAGTTTTAAAAAACCGTTCTCTCCATCTGGCTTTTGCCCTTGTGTCAAACGATTCTGTGTAAATGATCTCAAAAGGCCTGCGTGAACGGGTTGATGTTACTTGTCCTGAATTATGTCGGAAAAGCCTTTTTTCTAAATCATTTGTATGTCCAACATACAAATGATTGTCTTTCTTGCTTTTCAATACATAAACGAAAAACATGATAGTTCTACAAAACAAGCTACTCTCCGAGCCTACGGCTCGTAGAGCCGGAGGCCGGGGAAATGTGCCAAAATTATAAAGAGCTGGGTTAGATTTATAAATTGTACCAGTTTTTCGGGATTGTGCAACCCTGTTTTTCAGGTGTTATCCGCCTGCAATTATTGTCATCTCTAAATCACTGGGCGGGAGGCGGGTTAGTTGGTATAATTAAAACAGTAGTTTGGCGATCAGGGGTGTTAAATGATCAGATTCCTCAATATCTACACAAAATACATGGCCGTATGGGTGCTTATCTGCGGTGCTCTGGCCTACCTGTATCCCGGCCCCTTTATTGCCCTGAAAGGGGGCATGGACCTTTTCTTTGCCCTGACCATGCTGGGCATCGGCTGTGTCCTGAACATCGAAGATTTTAAAAAGATAATCAAAAGATCCCAGATAGTGGCTATCGGTTCGGCAATGCAGTTCACGCTTATGCCTCTGGGCGCGTTTTTCGCGGCCAAAGCCTTGAACCTGCCGCCGGAAATAGCTCTCGGCCTTATCCTTACCGGTTCGGCGCCCGGGGCCATGGCTTCCAATGTGATGAGCTATGTAGCCAAAGCCGATGTCGCCTATTCAGTAAGCCTGACCACGGTATCCACCCTGCTTACCCCGATAATGACCCCTCTGCTTACCTATGTGCTGGCCCATTCGATCTTGCGGGTCGATTTCTGGGGAATGTTCTTCAGCATCATGAAAATGGTGATTGCCCCGCTTCTTCTGGGCCTGTTTTTAAAATACAAGTTTTCCCGGACTATCGAAAAAATAGAGCCGGTATTTCCGGCCATCTCGGTCACGTTCATCATCTTTATCTGTTCGCTGGTCATCGCCCTGAATAAAGAATTTTTGATCATGCTTACCGGCGTAGTTCTGCTGGCGGTAATACTGCTTAATATCTGGGGCATGTCTTCGGGCTATGCCTTGGCAAAGCTTTTCCGGATGAACATAGCCCGCCGCCGCACCCTGGCCATTGAAATAGGCATGCAGAACGCGGGGTTAGGCACAGTGCTTGCGCTTAAACATTTTAATGCGCAAGTGGCGATACCCGCGGCCTGTTTTGTCTTTATCTGTATATTTACCGCGGCGATCCTTGCCGAATTCTGGCAGCGTCGCGCGCCGCAGGCCGCTGCCGCGGATTTATAAGTTACAAGTAAATAGTCTATAGTTCGATGTGCGTCTTAGCGACCGCAGGGAGCGGACGTCTAAGTGAGCAGAGCGAGCGAACGTCTTAGTGAACGAAGTGAACGGACGTCTTACGGTTTGGTCATGAGCCATCAGCCCGCCTTGCCGGCGAGGCAGGCTATGAGCTAAGAGCTTAGTCAGAATTATAAGCTAAAGGAGGTGTACTATGAGCATTTCACTGTTTATCGCCAGGATCATCGGTGTCTGTTATATCGTTTTCGGTCTGGGCATGCTTTTTAACCGCAAAGCCTATCTCAAAGTAATGGAGGATTTCAGCAAAAACGCCGCGCTTGTCTTTTACGGCGGGTTTCTTGCCCTGGTGGTCGGTCTGCTCATCGCCCTTTCCCATAATCTCTGGGTAAAGGACTGGCGGGTGATGATCACTGCTTTCGGCTGGGCCGGTATCGTAAAAGGTATCTGGCTGTCGGTCTTTCCGGCTACAGTAGATAAGTTCATGCAGGGCTATTCCCGCAACAAAGGGCTGTTCGTGTTCCATTCTGTATTGGCCCTGGTCCTGGGAGCGGTCTTTGCCTGGTTCGGATTTTTTCGGTAAGACGATTATGAAGATAAACACAGATGAAATACCGCGATGAACACGGATAATCCAAGGCGACACGTTTGAAGTTTGAAGTCGACAAGTGCGTAAATGTTGAATGTGAGTTTTGAATGTTGAATTAAATTTATCGCGGAGCGGAGACGTAAACGTTAACTGTTAAACGATACGGGTTTCGTAACCCTTAAACGTAACAAATATTCTTTACTTTTTACTTGTAACTGCCGCCGCAGGCGGTGAAACTGGAGGTGTATCATGCCAAGAGGAGACGGAACAGGACCAGGAGGCGGAGGATTCGGCAGAGGAATGGGCAGGGGAGGAGGCCGCGGCAGAATGGGCGGCAACAGGCCGGGCTCAGGTCCCAGCGGTAATTGTGTCTGCCCTGATTGCGGCGCTAAAGTACCCCATCAGGTAGGAGTGCCCTGTTATTCACTGAAATGTCCCAAATGCGGGGCAAATATGGTTAAAGGATAAAAGTCAGGGGATAGGGGCTGGCCCTTCGACTACGTTTGCGGTGAGCTTGTCGAACTGCCTGTAGTGAGCTTGTCGAACTGCTCAGGACAAACGGATAGCGGCCAGGGGAATTGCAAATTGCTAAATTGCGGTAATTTATTTTTTCCCTTATCCTTTTCTCTCCCCTTCGGTTCTTTCTCCCGGCTCGTTTCTCAGTTTTTTTAACTTGCATAAAGAAAGGAGGGCAAAGGTGAAAAAAGGATTTACACTCATCGAGCTGATCGTGGTCATTGCTATCATCGCTATACTGGCGGCGATCATTGCGCCCAATGCTTTTAAAGCGATCGAGAAGTCAAAAGTATCCAAGGCGATCTCTGATTTTAAAAGTTTCAAGACTGCTTTTTACGCCTTATACGCGGATACCGGGCATTGGCCTCTGGACGGTAAGGCGACGAGCGTGGTATTGCGGCCTAATACCAATACCGATCTCGATGTGAATTTCAGCAACTGGGCCGGCTGGGACGGACCGTACCTGGAAAAGATATTGTCCATGCATCCCTGGCATGGTACGTATTATATGTGCTACTGGCATAATTTCGGACAAGGGGCGGCAAATGAAATGTGGATAGAGTTCGAAGATACCTGCTATCCTTCCGGACCCAACGGAGGATGCCCTGTGCCCAGAGATTCCCAGCTGAATATCGATAGGACCATCGACGACGGTGATATCGCTACCGGAGATGTCCGGGGAGGCGGTGATCTGCATTGGATAATGCTCTGGGATTACCAGTGATCCGGGTTTTTCTGGCTCTGAGAGGGGAAATATGTCCCGATTCAACCCCAGGGGTTGAATCGGGGTTGTTATTTGGGCCGGCATAGTTTATAATAGCGGGAAATGCGGTTGAGAAATTCGTTGATTACCGGTTTCCTGTTTTTAGGCACTGCCCTGTTTTTGCCTTATCAATGCCGGGCAGTGAATTTTTATGACGGGGCCCGCGCTGCCAAAGGGCTTTACGGCCTTTCCTATACTTCATATTATTCCGCTGACAAGACCACTGACAAAGACGGCAATACTTCCATAGCCGGCTATGATTACAAAAAAAGCGAGGAACTACTGCGCTTCTGCTATTACACTCCGGAAACCGTGTTCACGGCCCTGGTGCCTTTTGGCCGGGCCGAAAGCGGCTATTACAGTCAGAGCTCTGAAGGTCTTGGCGACATAAATTTAGGCGTCGGCCGGTTCCTGGGCATAAAAGAAGTCGATATCCTGCCCATGCTTTTCCTGAAATTTCCTAGCGGCGAATATGACCCGGCAAAAAGCGTCAATTACGGTTCCAACCAGTACGACATAAAACCAATGGTCTTTTTCTACAAAGACCTGGACAGGTTCAGTATCGATGCCGCGGCTAAATATTATTTCCGCCAGGAAAACAAAAAGACCGGCATCTCTGCCGGCGACGAACTGTATCTGCAGTGCCTGTTAGGCTGGAAAGTGAACGACAAATGTAAATTCGGCCCTTCTTTTAACTGGATGCAGAGCACCAACCGTGAATCTGAAGGAACTGAAACAGAGGATACTGCCCGCAGAGCGTTTTCCCTGGGCGCCGACCTCTATTTCCGCCTGCCCGGTTTCAGCCTGACCTTTACCTACCTTAACGATATCTATTCCCGCAACACCACCCAAGGCGATTTCTTCCAGATCAAGATGTGCCATAAGTTTTAGTGCCTTCGGTACAAGTAAAAAGTAAAAAGGAAAAAGTTCATGTGGGAGGGAGATATTTCCAGGCTCATCTCTCATTTCTCATCTCTCCTGTCTCATTTCCACTTTTAGGCATCAGAAAGTAGAACCAGGACAGTAAATCCCCTGAAATCAAACAAAATTCTGCTTTCCCCCCTCTTTAAAAGATGAGAAATAGGAGTAAAATAGGTTAACCTCTTCGTACCTCATCGAGTAGCAAGTAGAGAGCAGCAGGTAGAAAGAAACACCGCGCCGCATAAATTCTTCTGTGGAAAAAGCCCTTTCGAAACTGCTTTAACTTCACGAATTGGCTGATCGATCAGTTTTTAAAAAGATAAACGCAAGTAAAACTTTTTTGGAAATGAGAAAAACGTTGATTCCTTTTGCTTTGTTCATCGCCCTGAGCGCGATTTTTTTTCTGGATGTCCGCCTGCTTCATTACCTGCGATATTCCCTGCTGGGGCTGAAGATACCCGGGATACACGGCATGCTGAATTCCAGGGAACTGGCAGGCATAGGGTACGCAGTTGATTTTATCTTGTCGTTTCCCCTGACCGTGGTGCTTTCATATTTCCTCCTGCGGAAAATAGAGTACTCCGTAATAGAGAAGCCCCGTGATTTTCTGGCCCGTTTTCAGCGCAGGACCGCTTACGGGATTCTTCCGCGCCGGGATCCTGAACCGCTTTGTATCATGTCGTCAAAATCTACAGTAAAGACCGTCATAGATATTTTCGCCGCCTTGAACATGCTTGTGCTTGTTATTTCTTTTATCGGTCTGGGCATGTATGTCCGTTATGAACTGCTGGGCATACCGTTCATAAGTTCCGGGCACACAGTCCAGCCCGCGTTCAACGTGCTGATCAGCCTTATTTTTTCCATACCTTTTTTCCTTCTTTTTCCTGTGGTGATCGCGAAAATAAAACGGATTTTTGAAAAGTTGTTCGGCCCGGAAATAACTGTTTTCCTTGATACGCTTTTTAAGTAGGAGAAGAGGCCGCCGGGGGCGGAGGAAGCTACGCACTGATCACCCCGGAAATTGCAACCTGCCTCGCCGGCAAGGCGGGATTTAGCAGTTAGCATTGCAAAATTTCTAACTATCGACTATCCCGATGCTGCGTTCGGGACAAGTAGACCATCGACCATCGACTTATTTATTATGAAACTAAGGTATAAGCTCGACAAATCCGGACGATTCATCGTGGTCAAAGAGACCGATGTTTTGAGACCGCGCGGCTATTTTACTGTGGACAGCAGTAACCGCCTGGTGTATGTGATCAAAGAGCCGGCAGAGTGGCGCAGAAAATACGGCATGCCTGACAAGATCACTTTGACCGGCAAATGGAGCCTGGACAAAAATGACGCTCTGAAATTCACCCTGAAAAAAACCGATGCCCGGGCCGGAGATGAACAGCTTCTTCTTAAAAGCGAACTGGTAAAAGCAAAAGCCGATTGCCTGATTTTTTCCCTGGGCACGCAGGGAAAAGCCGGCACGCATGATGCCCGGCTTCTGCAGTTAAAAGGAAAATGGCAGGCCGATAAACATAACCGCCTGCAGTTTCTGGTAAAAAAGACCAGGATCACTTCTGATACGCTTACTCTGCAGGGCGCCTGGCAGGTAAAGAACAATGCCCTGCAGTATACCTGCAAAAAGACCGGCCTGAAAACAAAGCAAAAAAAAGCTTATACCCTGCATTTCAGCGGCTACTGGGAAATAAACCGGAAAAACCGCCTTACTTATATCCTCGACACCGGAAAAAATTCATATTTCAATTTCAAGACCTTTCTGGAAACGCCCAGCCTGATCGGCAAAAAAGGCGAGATAAAGTACCGGGCAGGAATAGGCGTAAAGGGAAGCAGAGAATACCGGCCCCAGACCATAACCCTTTACGGCGTCTGGAAACTGCAGCGGAAAACCGGCCTTTCCTTTGACCTGGACTGTAAAGACCGGCGGGCAAAAGAACTCCGTTTCGGCGCTTTTGCCCGCACCGGCAATAACGGCAAAGTCACCTTCAGCCTGCGAAGCAGAAAAGGCCAGGCCTTAGGCCTGAGCGTCGAATTCAGCCGGGCGTTCCTTAAAGACAACGCCAGTTGGTTCATTCGGATGGTCGAGGCCGATAAGAAGCCGAGGTTCGAGGGAGGAGTGGCTATCAGGTTTTGAAAACTAGGTACTACGTAGTAGGTAGTAGGCACTATCGGATACAAATGCAAAATTTAAAATGTAAAATGAGAAATGGTAAATTGGTTTAGGCTTAGAAAATTAGAGAAAAAATTGGATAAAATTGAAAAGAAGCACAAGACTTTTCAGAAATCTGATAAATACAAAAAGATGAATAGTAAGCAAAAATTAGAGGAAAAAAGCGTATATTTTGATATGGAGTATTTTCCTATAGCTGAGGAGATAGAAACGATTAGGGCCAGAATTTTTTTAAGAAAAGTACGCAAATTTGGTATACCTTATCCACAGTACTATGAGGGAAAAGGGGCGGATTTTTGGCAGGAAGGTCCAGACGGTAATCGTACCTTAACCATTGAAGGCTATTATAGTTTACGAAAGGCTCTTCGCGAGGAACAAGAGGAAAGAAGAAAAGCTATACTATGTTGGATGCCTTTAATTACGGCATTAACAGGTTTAATTGGTGCTGCCACAGCTATTTTAACGATCGTCAGATATTGGGGGAAATAATTGAGGAAAGGTATGTAGCCTTGTTTTAAAAGGAGTAATCGTAATGAGGATTATTCTATTATTTTTATTAATTTTTCTTCTAGGATGTTCGACCCCGTATAAGCAAATTGGATATATGGGTGGGTATGATGATATCCGCCTCCAGGATGATGTTTATAAGATATCATTCAAAAGTAATGCCTATACAGGTTTTGAAAAAACACGCGATTATGCTTTATTGAGATGTGCGGAAGTAGCTCTTAATAATGACTACGATTATTTTGTTATTTTCGATAATAAGGAAGAAGCTAAACAGCACACTTACACTACCCCGGTAACCAGCCATACAACAGGAACGGTTAATGCTTTTGGTAATTCGCAATTTTTACAGGGCAATTATCAAGGCACAACTTATTATACGGGGGGACAGACTTATAATCTCGTTAATCCAAGGGTCTACTATATAATCAGATGTTTTAAGGAAAAACCTGAAGATGCACAAATAATGGTCTTTGATGCAAACCAAATAGCAAAAGCAATACGTGAACAATACGAAATAAAATAATAAGAGAAATTTCGATTCAACCTCAGGGGCTGGATTGGTAGGTTTATAGCTATGGCAAACATATACAGGATTAGAGGGGATAATGGAGAGATCTATAGACCATATATAAATTCAAATGGTGAATATGTGCTTGCGAAACAGGAAACAGACCAACCCCTAAATTATAGTGAAAATCAGGTTTTTGTACGTGCGGAAAGCGAGATGATCTCAAAAATTAGAAATGAAAGGTTTTACTTGCGCATGAAAGGTGATATTACAGGACAAATTAATTTGATATCACCGGATGAGATTATTATTGAAGATTAAGTTCAGGTAAATAGAAGTAGAAGGATTGATTTTTTAGCTTAACCTTTTTAATTCTTGACTTGGGTATCCATAGTTTCGAATTGTCATAGAGGACAAGGATCGCTTTCTCCGTCTCATAACATATTCGCACCTTGGCCCAGGTGTATTTAGGCCGGGGATAGGGCCCGCCGAAGGACGGGGCAGGGAAAAACAGGCGGTTAAACAGCCAGTACATAGCTTAAAATCTCCTGAATTCAGCGCCTTAAATTTTCGTTGTTTGAACGGCTCAAAGGGGTAAAATACAACAAGAAGCAGGAACTGTATGCTAGTTATTATAATACATAGTATTTTTATACAAGTCAAGGAGATTTTATGCTTCTTCAGAACCTGGCAAAGATCAGAAAACAAAAGGGTTTAACCCAGGAGGCCTTAGCCCAAAAAGCCGGTATTTCCTTCCACACCCTGGTGAAAATCGAAAGCGGCAGAATAACCAACCCCCGAATCGAAACCGTAATGAAATTAGCAAAAGTGTTGGAGGTTAAAGTGGATGATTTAATAAGAGGGTAAGTTATGGAAAAACAAAAAAATAATGGTGGTTATAATTTCTCTGTGCTCCACGATGAAGCAGTAAGTGATGATCTTTTTGAAGATAAGACCCATGAGCGATTAGCTGAAACTCTTTGTAGCCTTTTTGAAAAAGAGCAAAAGGGGAGCACCATAGCTTTAGAAGGCGGCTGGGGATGTGGGAAATCTGTCGTAATTTCAATTTTACAAAAAAAATTAAAAGAAAGAGATCCTGATATTTCTTTTTTCGTTTTTGATGCCTGGGCACATGAGGGTGATCCTCTGCGCAGAGTTTTTCTTGAATCTTTGATTAATAAATTAAAGGATGATGGTAGAGGTGATAGCCAAAAGCTTGAAGAATTAGCAAAGGAAATTACCAAAAAGAAAAAAAGAGTAGAAACAACTACAAATAAAACAGTTACAAAATTTGGGCAATTTCTTACGGCAAGTTCCTTACTTGTGCCATTAGGTGCCGTATGGATGTCTTTAATCGAAAATGTAAATTTTGTTTGGGGTGGTAAACCGCATTGGGGATTTATAATTAGTTCTTTGCTCACCGGAGCCCCCATAATTGTAATACTTGCTAATTTTTTCTTCCTTATTTAT
>CAZVRU010000019.1:0-6036 GCA_964629785.1 uncultured Planctomycetia bacterium | reverse complement strand
AAAATATTTAACAAAAGCAAATATTAATTTAAAGGACATACATAATTGGGATTTTTTACAGAGCGACACAACGGATCAAATATCCCAGGAAATCTCTGAAGATGAAGAGAGATCTTCGATAGAATTCGAGAAGTATTTTGGAAAAATTATAACTGAACTATTTATGTCTGGAAATACTAAAAAAATAGTTATGGTTATCGATAACCTTGATAGGATTGATTCAGAAGATGCGTTAAAGATTTGGTCGACTTTGCAAACTTTTCTGCAACAAAGAGGGGGCTATTTTCTCACTAAGCCTTGGTTTAAAAACGTATGGATTATTGTTCCGTTTGATCCGGATGGTTTATCTAAAATTTGGAAGGAAGGTAAAGGATCCGTAGAGGGTAAGAATTGTTCAAAATCATTTTTTGATAAATGCTTTCAGCTGAGGTTGGAGGTGCCTAAACCAATTTTAACTGGTTGGGAAAATTTCTCCCGAGCCATGATTAATAAAGCGCTTCCAGATTGGCCTTTAGAAGAGCAAGAGCAAATTCTTTATATATTAAGGCTTACTCGTGAGAATGTGAGCGATATACCATCGCCGAGAGAAATAAAAAATTATATTAACCAAGTTGGTTTATTGCGTATGCACGCGGATAAAAAAATACCTATAAAAAATTTGGCCTACTATGTCATCTATCGCTTCATTAAGCAAAACCAATGTGCTTTTGCGCAAATGTGTGACCAGCTTTTGAGGGGAAGTTTTCCGATAGAAAAACATATTGAATTCCTCCCAGGAAATTGCCGCGAAGATTTTTCTGGACTATTTTTTGGTGTCGCTCCGCATAAAGGACAACAGTTGCTACTAGAGCCTGTGATCGCAAAATTGCTTCAAGAGGGCAACGCGGAAAGTTTAAAAGATTTAGAAGAAATACATGGGGCTGGATTCTGGTCAGTTTTTAAACAGTATATTTTGAAACCCCTTTTGACTTTTGATGATATGCTTAGCTATTCGAAAGCTATCCATGGTGGGCTTTATGGCAGAAATCCGGAGGAATGTAACCAATTTATTTTAAGAATAGATCGGGCTATCGATATGGTTGATAATGTGCGGTGGCCGCATAGTTCTAGGATAGAATCATGTGAATGTTTGGTAAAACTTTTAGGAAATAATACAAATACGCGAAAAAAAATACATGATAAGCTAATGCGCGCTTTTGCGCAAAAGTTACAAGAAAGCGATAAGTTTGATTTCAATAACGAATTAAATTCTTTAAATAAATTAAAGATATGCTTTGGTGAGAGCATTCCAGATCCCCTAATTTACAAAATGACTAATTTTGACAGGATGGTATCTTGTGCTAAGGCGTCTATTTTTCTAAACGTTCCAGCATGGGAGTGGCTAAAGCCTACAGAAGAGGTGATAAAAATTATATCTGAAAAAATTGTTCCAGCAGGAGCAATACCAGATGGCATATCTGAATTAATAGATTATTCTATAAAGGCCGATATCAAAAAAAGCTGGAGCGATACTGTGACTGCTTGTGAGAAGCACATATTTTATAATCACGGAACATTTAATGCGAATACGCATTCTCCAGAATGTTTCAAAATTCTTTTGATGGCAGTTTTAAATGATGAGGCGGCATTGGGGGTTGCAAGAAATATTATTAAAAAGGCGGAATTTTATAATTTATTTTATAATTTTCGCACGCAAATTTTAGAATACGCTGCAGTTTTGTGTGCATACTGCCTTGATCAAGATATAAATAGTTTTACAGTGCCTTCCTTGGGGAATTCAGGACCAGGGCTAAGCGTAATCAAAAATTTTTGGTCGGATTATAGTGAAGATAATGCTAAAAAGGTTATTTCAATTTTAAAAAGACATGATAAATGGGATGTACTGTGGAAATTGCTGAAAAATAAAACTAATAGATTGGCTGGGGATATTATTGGCATGGCAATAGATGATAAGGATGCGGAAAAACTTTTTAGGACAGGCAACGTTCTGCAAAAGATAAAATTATATCGTGAGGCGATTACAGACGACAAGGAGACAGAAAAAGAGGTGAGCGCTCTTTTAGAAAAATTTATTGAACATTCTAATATGGAAGAGGAAATACTGAATAATGAAGATATAGATGTTCATGAATTTGATCTTGAGTTATTTCTTCTGGTTTCAAAAACGAAAAATAAGGCAGTTTTAGGAAAAATATATAACGAGCTAGCGGTAATGGAAAAAGATGCTTGGGGGCAGTCTTTTGAAGATGACACCTATTTGACCGCGCTTGCTTTGGCGCTAAGGAAGGAAATACCGGATTTTTCTCTAAAAAATGCTTATTTTGATGCTTTGATAGAGTTTATTAAAGAAAAAAGCGAAAAAGGTGACGAACCTACTAGAAGGCAAATAGATAATTGGGATAAACTGTTGAGTTTACTTGAGAGTGATTTTCTTATGCATTACAAAACGAAAATAACTGAGCATATTTTGGAGAAAGAGTTCGATGTCAATGAAGAGTTTTATTCTATTAATACCCCATATATATTGGCAAGCGATATTATTAAGCGAAAAGATGTTGTTCAAAAATGCACAGAGAATTTTATAGATAGCCAGGATTTTTGTCGCATAGGATGGTTGAATTCAATTTTATCGCAAAATGGAAAGGCAAAGTTTTCTCCCGACAAGTATTTCACGAATGTAATAAGGGGCAAATTTAAGAATTTATATTTGCAGTCGGAAGATGAGGAAAAAAAGAATTTACTTAAACAATATGCAAAATATTTTAAAATTGATCTTTATAAGGTAGCACAGGACGAAGAAATAGATGATGTGAAGCAATAAAAAAAGGTCGATTTGTTTGTTCGTTTAGCTAATGTTGTTAGATAATAAGTTAGCATTGCCATAGGTATAAAATTAATTCCTTTGATAATATCAAAAACGTCAGAATGACCAATCCCAGAATAGGAACTGTTATGAAATTAGTAGGGGTGTGCAACGCAAAATCGGTGGGCTGCTTTTAAAATAATTTGCGTTTAGTTGCTAGGAGTAATTTATATGAATTATGATGTTTTTTGTGATGAAAGCCGTCATCTTGAACATGATCAGTTTAGATATATGGTTTTAGGCGGTATTTGGTGTGTAAGCGAATGGCGAAGAGATATAAGCTCACTAATTGAAAATATGAAACGGGAGGCAGGCTTCTCGGGAGAATTAAAATGGACAAAGATTAATTATTTTTAAAAATATAATTAGGCTATTTTTTACAACTGACAAATTAAGTTTTCGATGTATAGTTATTGATAAGGAAAAACTTAAACATGAACTTTATAATCCTACAGGAGGGCATGAAGAATTTTATTATAAAATGTTTTATTATATGTTAAATAAAAAAATCTGCCCACCTAATTCATACAGAATATTTTTAGATTATAAAGGAAAAGGCGATTCTGAAAAAATTAATAAATTGCAAAATATTATTGGCCACACCTACTATGATTTTTCTAATCAAGTAGTGACATTAATGCAATCTGTACATTCGAAACAACATCCTTTATTGCAATTGACAGATATTTTTATAGGCGCTGTAGGATATAGTTGGAATGATCTCATTACTAGTCCTGCTAAATTAGAAATTTGTAAAATTATATGTAAAATTATTGAAAAAAATAGTTTAAAAAGTTCGACTTCATATTCTGAAAATAAATTCGAGATATTTAAAATTAGCCTCAAATAATATGCAACTCTATAGGTTCAAAGGAATATCACAAGATGCGGTGAAAGCCGAATGCCAAAAAGTTTTTCGTGAAAGCTATGTGGTTGATGAAATAGGCAAGAGAATTTTTATGTATACGCAGGCGGGAGAGAGAATCGTTTTTGAAGAAAGTGATTTTCAGCATGCTTTTTCATATAGAGATAAGAAAAATGGTACAGAGAAATTTAGTTTTCAACGAGCAAGAATGGTATTGTGGATAAAAGAAGTTGTCACAGGTGCTATGCCAAGTAAGAGAGCAGATATCGGTAAAGAAGTGTTTTTCTATTATAATCATCGGTATAATTATATAATTGTTTTGAAAAAAATGAGTAGAGGCGGGTTGCGTTTTATAACCCATTATAAGGCAAAAAGTTATAAAAAAAGGAAATGGATTGAAAGAAATTTAGATATTTGACATATTATTAGTTGACATGGTACACTTAATATGAACTGGGAAACCAGTGAGAATTGCTCATATGCTAGATGTATATTGAGCATTGGACCTCCAAGCTTATGCTTGGAGGTTCTCCATTTTAGGAGGATATAAATATTTTAAAATTGTAATTACTTTGAGTTATGGAAGATAAGGGATGTAGTAATTGGCCTGCCCCGGGTTGCGTTTCTTTGCTCTTTCCTGTTTTTCCTCTCTCCTTTTCCGCATTTTGCAATGCTAAATGCTAAATCCCGCCTTGCTGTCGAGGCAGGTTGCAATTTGCATTTTCCTGACCGTTGACTGTGGACCGTGGACTGTGGACTTATGCTGACTGCCGTGTATAATACACCTTATGAATAATACTTTAAAGAAAAAGGCAGGCAGCATAGGAGAGATGCTGAATATCGCTCTCCCCATGGTCATTTCCAGCACCTGCTACACCCTGATGACCTTTACGGACCGGATGTTTTTGTCCAGGCTGGGGCCTGAGGTGATGAGCGCGGCCATGGCCGGAGGCCTGACTTCTTTTGTGATGATGACTTTTTTTGCCGGCCTGATCGGTTATGTCACAGCCCTGGTAGCCCAGTATTTCGGCGCGGGACAGAAAGATAAATGCAGTCTGGCTTTGACCCAGGCAGTGATCATCGCTTTCCTGGCCTATCCTCTGATCCTTCTGGCCAGGCCCCTGGCCCACAGGTTTTTCGCGGTAATGGGCATTGCCCAGGCCCAGCTGGTCTATCAGAAGATCTATTTCGATATCCTGCTCTGGGCAGCGTTCGTGCCGTTACTGCGCCAGGCTTTGAGCTGTTTCTTTTCCGGTATCGGCAGAACAAAGATCGTGATGGTCGCTTCGTTATCGGCCATGGTGGTCAATATCGGCGTCAATTATGTTTTGATCTTCGGTAAACTGGGCTTCCCGGCTTTAGGCATCAGAGGCGCGGCTATCGGCACTATAATGGGAGGGGCAAGCGGGGTCCTGGTCTTGTTCGGTTCTTATTTAAACAAGGAAAACCGTCTTAGCTACGGTATTGCCCGGTCTCTGCGCTTCGACAGAGAAGTGATGTTTAAACTTCTCCGGTTCGGGTATCCGGCCGGCCTGGAACTGTTCCTTAATATTTTCGCTTTCGATACTCTGGTAATGGTCTTTCATTCTGTGAGCGCGGTGGCAGCTACTGCCGCCACTGTGATGTTCAACTGGGACATGGCTTCGTTCGTGCCGCTTTTAGGCGTGGAGATCGCCGTGACCAGTCTGGTCGGCAGGTACATGGGCGCTGGCGAGCCTGATACTGCCCATAAAGCGGTGATGTCCGGGTTAAAGATCGGCCTGGTCTATTCGAGCCTTATCTTTATCCTGTTTATCGGGTTTCCCGGAGCTCTGGCCGGGATATTCAGGCCGCAGGAAGCAGGCACAGTATTTATCCAGGCTAAACCCATAGCCATGGCCATGATCAGGATGGCTTCGGTCTATGTCCTGGTGGAAGCTCTGTTCGTGGTCTTTATCGGCGCTCTGCGCGGCGCCGGAGATACTTTATGGGCTATGATCATATCGGTTACCATGCACTGGGTTCTGGTTCCGGTACTTTATGTGATGCTGAAGATAATGGGCCTGCCTCTGGAGACCGGCTGGGCTGTTTTGGTAGGCATATTCCTGCTTTTTTCCGGCGGCGCTTACTGGCGTTATGCCGGCGGTAAATGGCGTACTATCAGCATGGTGGCGCCAACTGTGCCGGTACTGGCAGTGGACGATTATCATGAACTCTCCGACCTGTAAGCAGGTCGGAAGGATAAAGGTTAAAGGATAAAGGAAAAAGTACAGATTGTAAAATTAAGGAGTGGTGTTAACACTCCGACAGTTCTTTGAAAAAAAGAGGT
>CAZVRU010000018.1:10120-21120 GCA_964629785.1 uncultured Planctomycetia bacterium | reverse complement strand
CCTTCGACATATTTGTAGTGAGCATTGTCGAACTACTCAGGACAAGCGGATAGCGTTTAGCGATTAGGGTTGCGGCTTCGCCGCAAAATGTTCCCCACTGGACACCTACGAGGTGGAAGAAGGAATACTTGTCGCTGTGTCGCCTTCAGACTTGTCGACCTTATATTACTTGAGACTTGTTTCATGTAACTTGTAACTATGAAAGAGATAGCTAAAGAAATCGCCGGTTTTTTCAAAAAGCAGCAATATGTCATCATCACCACTCTGGACGAAAAGGGATTTCCTCATAGTTCCTGCAAGGGGCTGGTGAAAATAGAAGATGATCGTGTTTTTCTGCTTGACCTTTATAAACAGCGCACTTACCGCAATTTGAAAAAAAACCGTAAGATAAATGTGACGGCGGTCGACGCCGAATCTTTTATCGGTTATTGCCTGAAAGGCACGGCCCGCATCGTGAAAATAGAAGCCGCTCATAAGGAATTGCTGAACCGCTGGGAAGAGAATGTCGTCAAAAGAGTGTCGCACCGCGTAATATCTCATCTTCACGGCGAACGCTCTTCTGTTTATCATCCTGAATCATTAATGCCGCACCCTCAATATATAATCGTGATGACAATAAAAGAGATAGTCGATCTGGTCCCGGGATTTATAAAATCCTGAGACCCAAAAAACGCTGTATTTATGGCTGCAGTATCGAACAGGAAATCGGGAATAGGATCATGGGGCCGGGTTATCTTTTTCGGCATTATTCTCGCCCAGGCTTGCGGGGCAGTATCGTATGAACAGGCCCTTGCCCTGTACCGAAAGGGAGATCAGGAAGCGATAAATGCGTATAAGACGCTTTTGACCGGCAACAATGCCGATATACGGGTTTATCTTGATCTGGCTGCTTTGTATAAGGACCAGGGACGTTATAGCGATGCTATTGCCATTCTGGAGAAAGTAAAAGACTGTTTCCACGATGTTCAATTGCTGCTGGGCGAACTTTATTATTTAAACGGGGAGGATAAGCGGGCCCTGTCCTGTTTTACTTCGCTGCTCAAAGAAAAAGAATATCAGTGGCTGGCCAGCCTGTATCTGGGACTTATTCATGAGGCCCGGCATAAAGAGAGTCTGGCTCTTCAGTATTATCGCAGGTCTTTCGACCTGAAAAATAACAGCCTCAGTGCTTACCGTCTGGGAAAGCTTCTCTATCATCGGCGGGAATACGATAAGGCCGTAAAATATTTTCGGCAGAGTATAGAGATAGATTCCAGTATCCGTCCGGCCTATTATTTTCTGGCCAGAAGTTTTTATGAGGCGCGTAATTACGAGCAGGCCTACACATATTTTGCCAAAGCCCTTAATTTTTTTCCTGAACAAAAGACGATAAAAGAAGAACTGGATAAGGTAAAAGAAAAATTGGGCCGGCAGTACTTTGTCTCCCGCCAGGAACAGGTTTCCCGGGTGCGGGAAGAAAAAAAACTTGCCGCCTATCAGTCCCAGCCGCCTGAAATTCCCAGGGCAAAAGTAGGGATCATAGAAGAAGCCAGTCAATTCAGCTGGAAATGCGGCAGCGATTTCGAGGTCAGGGGGCAGGATAAAAGAATAAAAGCCTTTGCCGATACTTTTTATACCGCGGTTTACCGATCAAAAGACAGGGTTGCCGTATATAATCAGGATAAAAAAAAGCTTATCGCCATCCTGACCGCACCGCTGTTTATTGAGGGGACGACCCATCCTTTTTATCTGCTGGATGTGACTACGGGTAAGGGCGATTTCTGGCAGAAAAATATCGATACTGTCTATAAAGGCGATCTGGAGATCATTACCGGTTCACAGGGTCTGGCAGTGATCAACTGTCTCGATCTGGAGACCTATTTGTACGGGGTGATCGCCGCCGAAATATTATCCAGTTCGCCGCTGGAAGCATTGAAAGCCCAGGCCGTAGCCGCCCGGACCATTGCTTTTCGCAATTTTGGCCGTCACAAAAGAGACGGATACGATTTTTGTAATTCTACCCATTGTCAGGTATACAGGGGGGTCACGGTAGAGACTGCGGCAACCACCCGGGCCGTAGACGAGACCAAAGGGGAGATAATGACCCACAACGGCGAGCCAATAGAGGCATTTTATCATGCCAATTGCGGCGGCTGTCTTCGCAACGATATTTATGGCCAGCAGCCTTTTCTTTTCAGCAATAAAAGAGATCAGCGAAAAGAGATATTTGATCATAGTCCCTGGGGACTGGAGCAATGGGTCAAGCAGGTCCCGCCGGCTTATTGCCATCCCAGCCGCCGGAACAATTACCGCTGGCAGAGGATATATGATGCGGAAGATTTCGAACTGGTATTCGGATATCCGCTTAATGAGCTCAAGACCATTTATCCCCGGGAAAGAGGCGATTGCGGACATATCAAAAAATTACAGGTAGATACAGGGTCCCGGAAACTGACGGTGGAAAAGGATGTGCCGGTACGGGATTATCTGGGCAGTTTGAAAAGCAGCGCCTTTTTGCTGGAAATAAGAGGCAGTGAAAAGTCATTTAAACAGAATTCCCCTTCGCTTCTCATTATCTGGGGAGCCGGGTTCGGCCACGGCGGCGGTATGTGCCAGGAAGGGGCTATTTCCCAGGCAAAAGAGGGATTTACCTACCAGGATATCCTCAAGCATTACTATAAAGACATAGAAATAAAACGGGCATATTAAGGACAGGGTTACGTTTAACGGCCCGCCTTGCCGGCGAGGCAGGTTACGAAGCCCGTATCGTCTGACGGTTACGGCTAGGGCTGCGCCTGCGGTTTCCTTCCATGAGGCATGAGCTAAGTCAGCGGACGTCTAACCTTTTCTCTTGCTTCTCTGGTTTGCCTGCGGTACAATAATCACCTTTTATGAAAAACGATTCTACCTTTTATTTTAATCTGTCCACTGTCGATAACATCGGGGTCGGCTTTTTCAAGTATTCGCTTTCCCCGGGCCGGCATTTCATTATTTTCAATACTTTTCTGGCCGAGATGCTTGGTTATCAGGATGAAAACGAACTGAAACAGAAAGAATTCCTTGCCTGTTTTTACCGGCCCCAGGACGCGCAGTCATTCGTCACCGCTATCCGCGAACAGAAGAAGGTCCAGTTTTTCGAGACACAATTCGTAAAAAAAGACGGTACTGCCTTCTGGGTAGCGATCACTGCTTCGCTGATCATGGAAAAAGACGTCGAGCCTTATGTGGAAGGGATCGTTGAAGATATCACCGCTCACCGTGAAATGGAGGATAAACTGGCCAGGGAAAGAGATGCCCTGCAAAGTCTGCTCGATAATATGCCCGACGCGGTCTATTTCAAAGATAAAGATTGCCGGATCACAAAGGTTAACAGATTTTATGCCCGGGGAGTGGGATTGAAAGAAGAAGAGATCATCGGAAAAACCGATTTCGATTTCTATCCTTACAACCTGGCCAAGGAGATGTTCGATGACGACAACCGGGTTCTGACAACCGGCAGGCCTATAGTCAATAAGATCGAAAAGATCCTTTTCGGCGATTCATCCTGGAATCAGGTTATGACCACCAAGATCCCGATGTATGACCGTAACGGCAATATTATCGGGACCATGGGCATTACCCGGGACATGACCTCTTATGCCCATTCGGAAAAAGAACGTCTGCAGACGGTTATGAAAGCACTTGATGTCTTGTGCCGCGCTCTGGAAATGCGTGATCCCTATACTTCCGGTCATGCTCAGCGAGTCGCTTTTCTGGCTGAGTCGATCGGCAGGGAGTTGGCCTGGGATGAGGACCGTCTGCTCACTCTGCGGCTGGCCGGAGAACTGCATGATATCGGTAAGATAGGCATTCCCCATGATCTGCTTGCCAAGCCCGGCCGGCTTACCGATATAGAATACCGCCTGGTCCAGGAACACGTGAATAAATGTTTTCAGCTGCTGAAAGATATCGAATTCTCTTTTCCTCTGGCTCAGATAATCTATCAGCATCATGAACGCCTTGACGGCAGCGGTTATCCCTGCGGATTAAAAGGAGAAGATATCATGCCGGAAGCCAGGATCCTGGCGGTCAGCGATGTCCTGGAAGCAATGACTTATCGCCGTCCTTACCGCGATTCACTGGGACTGGATATGGCTCTTTCGGAATTAAGGGGGGGATACCCCACGAAGTACGACGGTAATATGGTCGATACGGTTCTGGGCCTGATCTAACAGAATGAACACAAGCCGTTCTGGCTTGATTTTTACAAAATTACTTGCTTTTTTTTAAAATTGTGGTGAAATAAAACTCTATTGATTGAGGGTGCATTGGATCATTACTAGCCTGAAAACCATAAATTAAACCGGAAAGACGATGGAAGGACTTTTAGAGATTCGCTGGCATGGCAGAGGTGGACAGGGAGCAAAAACCGGGTCTCAGCTTTTAGCTGAGGCGGCCCTGGATATCGGTAAATTCATTCAAGCTTTTCCCGAGTATGGTCCGGAACGGGCCGGCGCGCCGATGAAAGCTTTTACCCGTATTTCCGAAACACCGATCACGCTTCATTGCGGGGTAACCGCTCCCAGCGTGGTCGTGGTCATTGATCCGACCCTTCTTGAAGCCGTCGATGTTACCGAAGGTCTTCCTGACGACGGCATTCTTCTTATCAATACCGATCTTACGCCGAAGGCTATACGGGAGAAAGTCAAATTCAGCAAAGGGAAAGTATATACGGTCGACGCCACCAGGATAGCTCTGGATACGGTCGGTCTGCCGCTGCCCAATACTCCTATGCTGGGAGCCCTGGCTAAAGCCGTGGATATAGTGTCCCGTGAAGCCCTGGAAGAAAAACTGAAACAGAAATTTCTCAAAAAGATAGGCGAGGAAAAGACCAAAGGAAATATCGAAAGCATTCGCCGGGCCTACGAAACGGTCCAGCAGGGCTGATCGTCTATAAAGCGAGGAGTCTATATACGATGAAAGAGAAGAACTGGAAAGAAATACCGATAGGCGGATTGATCACCGAAGCCGGTAATGCCAAAGAATATAATACCGGAAGCTGGCGGACTTTCAAGCCGGTTATGGATAAAGAAAAGTGCGTTAATTGTATGATGTGCTGGATATATTGCCCGGATTCGTCGATACTTGTGTCTGAAGGTAAAGTAGTCGGTATCGATTATGATCATTGCAAAGGATGCGGTATTTGCGCCAAGAATTGTCCCCGCAAATGCATTGAAATGGTAAAGGAGTAAATAAAAGCAGATATGGCAGAGGCAAAAAAGATTTCTTCAAAACCTTTAACCGGAGATCAGGCGGCTGCTGAAGCGATGCGACAGATCAATCCTGACGTGGTAGCCGCATATCCCATAACTCCCCAGACCGAGATCGTCATGAACTATTCCCAGTTCGCGGCAGACGGTCTGGTAGATACCGAAATGATCCCTGTGGAATCGGAACACAGCGCCATGAGCGCCTGTGTGGGTGCAGCAGCAGCCGGTGCCCGGACCATGACCGCCACTTCGGCCAATGGCCTGGCCTTGATGTGGGAGATAGTCTATATCGCGGCTTCGACCCGTCTTCCCATAGTCATGCCCGTAGTCAACCGGGCCTTGTCAGGACCGATCAACATTCATTGCGATCATTCGGATACTATGGGCGCCCGTGATTCAGGCTGGCTGCAGATGTACTGTGAAGACGCTCAGGAAGTGTATGAGTCTTTGTTTATGGCCGTAAGGCTTGCTGAACATCCCGATGTGCTTTTACCGGTAATGGTCTGTCAGGACGGATTTATCACCAGCCATGCCGTGGAAGGCGTCAGGCTCATGGAAGATAAGGTAGTAAAGGATTTCGTGGGAGAGCATAAAGCTCATTTTCCTTTATTGGATGTTGATAAACCGGTTACTTACGGACCTCTTGATCTTCAGGATTATTATTTCGAACATAAACGCCAGCAGGCCGAGGCAATGAAGAATGCTAAAAAGGTCATTGTCGAACTGGCTGCCGAATATGAAAAGATTACCGGCAAAAATTATGGTTTTATAGAGCAATATAAACTGGATGACGCCGAAGTGGCGGTAGTGGCTCTCAATTCTACCTGCGGTACGGCCCGGGCAGTAGTGGATTCTTTGCGCGGCCGGGGAGTAAAGGCAGGATTGCTTAAGCTGCGTTTTTTCCGCCCTTTTCCGGCAGAGGAGATAGCTGCCGCTCTGGCAAAGGTCAAGGCAGTAGCCGTGCTTGACCGCAGCGAATCGTTTGCCGATCACGGCGGCCCGGTGTTCAATGAAGTGCGTTCTGCTCTCTGTGATCTGGATACAAGACCGACGGTCTGTAATTATATCTACGGTTTAGGCGGTCGGGATATCAATACAACTCATATCGAGAGTGTTTTCAATGACCTTGGCCGGAATGCCAGGGAAGGTAAAGCCGAACGGCTGATAAATTATTTAGGCGTAAGAGACTGAAAGAAATTTAAATCATGGCAAATTTAAAGCAACTTTCTCAGATACCAGAACGATTAGGCGGAGGTCACAGACTATGCGCGGGATGCGGGGCATCGATAGCTTTACGTCAGGTCCTGCTTGGTGCCGGTGACGCGGAAGTAGTTGTCGGTTCGGCAACCGGTTGTCTGGAAGTGGCCACCACCATTTATCCTTTTTCCGCCTGGAAGGTCCCTTTTATTCACAATGCTTTTGAAAATTCCGCGGCGACCATGAGCGGCGTGGAAACTGCTTACCGGGCTCTCAAGAAAAAAGGAAAGATAAAAAAAGATATCAAGTTTCTGGCTATCGGAGGAGACGGCGGGACTTATGACATCGGTCTTCAGTCGCTTTCCGGTATGCTGGAGCGGGGTCATAATATCGTATATGTATGTTATGACAACGAAGCCTATATGAATACCGGTATTCAGCGTTCCGGAGCTACACCTCATTGCGCTTCGACCACCACTGCTCCGGCAGGAAAGGTGGGGAGAGGCAAGAGCCAGTTCAGAAAAGACCTTACGGCGATCTGCGCCGCGCACCGTATCCCTTACGCGGCACAGGCTACCATCGCTTTCTGGAACGATCTGATAACTAAGTCGCAAAAGGCTTTTTCCCAGGACGGTCCGGCATTTTTGAATATTCTGGCACCTTGTCCCCGCGGTTGGCGGTATCCGGGTGTCGATGCCATCGACCTTAGTAAGCTGGCAGTCGAAATAGGTTTTTGGCCTCTTTATGAAGTGGAGAACGGGGAGGTCAAAGTGACCTATAAACCTAAACAGCGCAAGCCCATCGAAGAATGGCTTAAGCTGCAGGGGCGTTTCAAACATCTTTTTAAACCGGGTAACGAGGAGCTTTTGAAAGCGATTCAGAACGATATCGATACGATGTGGGAAAAGCTCGACCGGGGAGTGCTTGTATAAGGTTTTATAAATCAGGAGGAGAAAAATGGCCAAAATTATTGTAGATGAAAATGCCTGTGTTGGTTGCGGACTTTGTGTGAATCAGTGCCCGGATTGTTTCGAGATGGGCGATGACGGGGTAGCAAAAGTAAAAGAATGCGATAATCCCGGCTGCGATCTGCAGGAAGTTGCCAACCAGTGTCCAGTGAACGCAATAGTCATCGAGTAAGTCACCTTTTAAAAATAAGATTATTTAACGGATAGCTCAAAAAGCTATCCGTTTTTTTATCCTCGCCCAAAAGAATAATAGAAGCGAGGATAAAACCTGTTTTGATTAGGCGGCTGCTTCTTTCCTGTTTCGGTTACCTACTGTCGACTGTGGTCTGTGGACCGTGGACTTTTTTCCGCCGCAGGCGCTTTGGTGCGTAGTACCTGAGTTAACTGCGGACTGCTCGCTCTGAGTAGTTCGACTACGCTACAAATATAGTTGAAGGGGACTTGTCCTGAGCACTTCGGCTGCGCTCAGTGCAGGCGTAGTCGAAGGATTATTTGAACAGGGATGAGTAGATTCTGAGACTCAGTTCTTTTTCCAGACGGGAAATGAATTTGAGGCGTTCCAGAAATGTTTTCTGGGATTTTATTTTTTCAGCAAGTTTTTCTTTTTGTTCTGCGAATTGTTCTTCATCGATGGGCAGAAAATCGACGAGCTGTATGAGGTAAACACCTTTGGACAGACTGAATGAAGAAGAAAGTATCTCTCCTTTTTTCGCGGAAAAAACTGTTTTGCTCAGATTTTCGTCGAGTCCGACCCCTTCCACATAATCATAATATTTAAAGAAATCAGTTTGCCCGAATTCCGCCTGATACTGCCTGGCCATGGATTCCAGAGCCGGTTTTTCCTGTTTTGCTATTTCCTGCAGGATCGATCCTGCTTTTTGCGAAGCGGCTTCACGCAGTGCGGCTTCTTTTACCTGGGCAATGATTTTGTCTTTTATTTCGCTTAATTCCGGTATTCTGTCCTCCTGCTGGTCTTTTTTGACGAAAATAAGATAGCCGTTGTGTATCTGGAGGAGAGGACTGAGTTTGTTCTTTTCCAGATCAAAGGCACGGGCTATTGCCTGCGGTGCCCAGCCGATTCCTTCAATAGGACTTTGGGCAGTTAAAAAATCGGTATTTTTGATCTCCAGTCCGGGGACGGCCTGAACAATATCTTCCAGGCTTTTTGCTTCAGGGATATTTTTTTCCAGAGAAGACTTCAGATCAGGATAGTGCTCATCGGCAATAAAGATATAGCTTAATTTTACCTTGGGTGCTTCCCGGAAGTTTTCTTTGTTGGTTTCGTAGAATTCCAGTATATTATTTTCGCCAGGTTCGCCTGTCTGCTGCTGGAAAGATTCGTAGGGCAGGAACAGATAGACTATTTTTGCTTTTTCGTTTTCCCTTTTATAGGTATCGAGGATTTCCTGGTCGGTCACTTCCGGCAGGGCATATTTCCCGTAAAGTTTTTCGATGATCAGCATCTTTCGCGTAAATTCTTCGAAAGCGCGGGGTGAGGTCCTCAGCCGGTATTTAACGAAACGGTTATAGATCTCAGGCTCAAATTTACCTTTTACCGAGAACTGGCGTTTTATAGTATTTATTACTTCCTGGTCGGTTATTGTGATCCCGTCTTTTTTTGCTTTCCAGAGAAGAAGATAGAGACGCCAGGCCTGAAGTTCGTTCTCCGGGCTGGACATATTACGGGGGTAGTTCTCGCCGGAATAAGTAAGGATCTGCATCTGTACCAGTTGGAGATAATCGGAAAGCTCGCGGGAAGTTACTTTATGCTTTTCGATCTGCCCTACGATATCGCCTTTTCCGGCCATGAAGGAAGCTGCTCCCCAGAAGATAAAAGCCGGGATGATGATAATGACCAGCCCCCAGAGGACTTTTTTGACATGGTGACGCTTGAATTTGGTAAGCATAGACAACTATATTACCGATAAAACAGCCTTTTTACAAGTATTTTTTCCGGATGTTGATATCCGGCGGCGAAAACGGTTTGCCGCTATTTTACTCATTGACAAAACAACAAAAATTACCTATAGTAAATAATGCTATTGGAAATTATCGGGTGAAAGGAGGGTTTTTATGGAAGAAAAGAAAAACGATGTTCAGCCTCAGAGTGAAGCAGCCCAGGCCTCAAAAGGGGCGTTGATGAAATATGTGCTGGCTGTAATTCTGGTGGTGCTGGGACTTCTTGCCGTGTTCGGCTGGTGGAAGGACCTGATGACCCTGATCAAAGGAGCCATTGGTATTATTCTGGTCCTGGCCGGAGTGATTACTTTTGCCATCGCCAAAGAATAAGTAGATTAGAAGAAGAGCAGACTTTGATTTTTTTAAGGTCTGCTCTTTTTTTATTTATGATAAGGTTTATAATATTTCTGGAGAACAGATAACCATGAAAATAGGACTGGCATTAGGTGGGGGAGGCGCACGCGGTTTTTTTCATATAGGAGTGCTTAAAGTCCTGGAAACGCTTCCTATTAAGATCGACCGCATTGCCGGCACCTCGGCCGGAGCAATGATCGGCGCGCTTTATGCTCTTCACCCCGACTCCCATTGGATAGAAAAGATCGTTCTGGATACCCTGCTTAAATACAAGAAAGAACTGGCTCCCCTTAAAGCCCTTTCCTCGGACTCTCAGGTAGAAGAGAAAAAGCTGTTTATGGAAAAATCGTTTAATTTCGTCAAAGATTTCTATTTATGGAATCTGAGACTGGTGAAACCTTATCTGGTCAGTCCGCGGCCTTTTGTCAGGTTTTTCCGTGATCTTTACGGATTGAACACCTTTTCCGATTGTAAAATACCTTTCAGCTGTTCGGCAGTCGACCTGGCAAGAGGGAGCCTTGTTATCCTGAAAGAGGGATTTTTGTCCAAAGCGATAATGGCCTCCTGCAGTTATCCCGGGGTTTTTCCTCCGGTCAGGATAAAGAATGTTGTTCTGGTGGACGGCGGAGTGCTTGCCCCTGTTCCGACCGTGCTTCTTGACCAGACCGTTGATTTTACTATCGGCGTGGGCGTGGACCTTAAACGGGATAATAACTATGAGATAAAAAATGCCCTGGATGTGATGTTCAGCGCCGACCGGATACGGCATGACAAGATAGTCGAGATCAGTAAAGCTAACATCGAGTTTCTCTGGAGGCAGGGCACAGCTGGACTGATTTCGAGCAGGTCCGGGACCTCATCTCTCTGGGAGAACAGACCATGCGGGCCAGGGAAGAGGAACTGATGGCCGGGTTAAAAAAAATATCACGAAAACGTCTTGTTTCCTGGTTTTCCGGCAGATCATAGGTGATTTTTAACAGGCCTTTTCCGGATATCGTTCGGTGAAGGCAGGGAAAGGTTTTGTCGCCGTAATACGGCTTTAAGCTTGCAGCTTTTTTTATCTGTGGTAGAATTATAGCCTGTATTTACAGGTGTAATATATATAGTTAATTAAGGAGGCATGATGCAGAGCATAGTCAGGACAAGATCGATAAGCATGATTTCTACTGTGTTGGCAATAAGCGCCTTTACTTTGATCCAGGCGCTGGCAGCTAAGATCAGGATGCCGCTTTTTTTTACTCCGGTGCCGGTGACCTTACAGACTCTGGTGGTACTGATCAGCCTTTTTATATTG
>CAZVRU010000018.1:0-10110 GCA_964629785.1 uncultured Planctomycetia bacterium | reverse complement strand
CACAGGCTCTGTATATAACTCTGGGCATCTGCGGCATACCGCTGTTCAGCGGCGGCGTTGGACCGGCCTATCTGCTCGGCCCGACCGGAGGATATATTTTCGGTTTTTTTCTGGTGGCCCTGGCCGCTCCTTTTTTCCTGGAACAGCTTAGAGGCCGGTCGGTCAGCCTCTGCTCTGTTTTTCTGTTCTGTCTCTTATGCCTTGGCACTATATATTTTCTGGGCGTTCTCTGGCTGAAAACAATGTGCGCTTTGTCACTGCACCAGGCAATGCTTCTCGGGGCGGTGCCCTTTATCCCCGGCGCGCTGATGAAAACGGCAATCGCCGCTGTTTTCGGATTTTACTATTTACAAAGATGATACGCAGAATTTTTTTAACCGGTCTTGCCGCGATAATCCCTTTTGTCATCACTTTTTATGTAATAATAGCGGTATTTAATTTTGTCGACGGTATTGCCGGAGTATATGTAGACAGCTATCTTGCGCGCACGCTGGGATACACTATACCCGGTATAGGAATAATCCTTACCCTGCTTTTTGTTTTTTTGCTGGGAGCGATCATCCATCTTTCGCGGATGCGTTTTCACCGCTGGGCCGAAGGGCTTTTCTTGCGTATTCCTTTTGTGCATAAGATCTATTATCCGGTAAAGCAGGTTATAAATTTTCTTTTTTTTCAGCCCAACCGGAGTTTTCAGAAAGTAGTATTGCTGGAATATCCGCGAAAAGGGATATATTCGCTGGGATTTGTCACTAATTCTTCGGGCAGAAAATTTCAGGATTTTCTTGCCCGGGAGACCTATAATGTATTTATCCCATCGTCACCTTCGCCGATAACCGGGTTCATGCTTGTCATCCCCAGAGAAGAATTGCATTTTCTGGATATCAGCGTGGAACAGGCCATCCGTCTTATCGTGTCCGGAGGGTTTATCAACCCCGATGAATTAAAATGAAAAAAATGTTCGTTTTTGATGTCGATGGGACCCTGATCGATGCCTATGATGCCATCAGGGAAAGTCTTAACGCCACCCGACGGGAATTTGGTTATCGCGAGGTATCTTTGACCAGAGTAAAAAGATCGGTGGGCAGAGGCGATGTTCTTTTTATAAAGGAATTTTTTAAAGAACCTGACCGGAAAAAGGCTCTGGCTTTTTACCGGCTTCACCATAAACGGAGCGTGCTCTCGTTGTCGCGGCCGATAGCCGGTGTCCGCCGGGTCCTTTATTCTTTGAAAAGAAGAAAAAAGATCACGGCTGTTGCTTCCAACCGGCCGACAGCCTTTACCAATTTATTGTTGAAAAAGAACGGTCTCCGGCAATACCTTGATTATGTCATCTGTGCCGATAAACTGAAAAGACTGAAACCTGATCCGGCGATCGTGCTCAGAGCGATCGGCCGTTTTAAAGTATCCCGCCGTGAGGCAGTATTTATCGGTGATATGGATATCGATCTTGAAACTGCCCGCCGGGCCGGGGTGGACGGAGTTTTTGTAAAAGGGGGGTCTACGCCACTCGGCGTGATCAGAAAAAAGTTTCCCAGGGCGACGATCATTTCTTCGTTAAAGGAGGTTATGGGTCTTTATGCTTAAAACCGGATTGGATACACAGGGAAAGTTCATTATCGAAGATTATAACCGGAAATATCCTTTTGCCAACTTTCTTCCGGCAATAAGCGGTCTCTGGGGTATACCTCTCTGGGTCTTTTTTGTCAATCGCGGTCAGGGAGTCATCAGCATGGGGGTAAAAGATAAAAACCATGCGATTCTCGAATTTTTGCCGGCCAACCGTGCCTATCAGTCTACTTCCCTTCTGGGGTTCAGGACTTTTGTAAAAATAAACGGCCGGGAAGTGGTCGAGCCGTTTCGCCTGCGCAGTACCTCATCGCAAAAACAAAGAATGATAATAACCAGCCATGACGTCAGCTTCGAAGAAGAAAATCGTTCCAGCGGGCTGGGATTCGGCGTGAATTATTGTACTCTGCCCAACATGCCTTTCGGTGCCCTGATCAGGACTCTGACCGTAACGAACCGCTCTTCGCGGGCCATGAACCTCGATATATTGGACGGTGTTCCCAAGATAATACCTTTCGGCAGCCGCGACATTTTTCTGAAATATCTTTCCCGGACCCTGGAAGCCTGGATGACTGCCGATATCAGAAAGATCAGAGGCCGGGAAACAGGATTGTTCAAATTGTTCGTCGATCCCGAAGATGCGGCTTCGACCCAGCATGTGGAAGGAGTCAATTTCGCTTTGTCCTTCTTTTCCCGGGGTAAGGATACCGTATCCTCTAAAATGATCGTCGATCCTGCACTCATCTTTGCTGAGGATACTTCTTTCGATCTGCCGGTGAATTTTTTTGACCGCGATTTTTCTGTTTCCGGCAGACAGGCCATGTGCGGCAAGACGCCCTGTTCTTTCGGCTTTTCCCGGATCAAATTAGCGGCCGGCAAAGAAGCGGTGATCTATACATTGATGGGAAGCATGCTTCATGCCGATCTGCTGGGCAGTAATTTAAAGCAGGTGAGCCCCCGGTTTATCGAGAGTAAAAAAGAAGAGAACCGTAAACTGGTGGATGATCTGAAACAGAATTCCCTTTGTGTGTCGAATTCATACTGCTTCAACGAGTATATCCAGTGCAGTTACCTGGACAATATCCTGCGCGGCGGATATCCTTATACCTCTCCCCATAAGAAAAGTTATTACATTTATTCCCGCAAACACGGCGACCTGGAAAGGGATTACAACAAATTCAAGTTCCTTCCTTCTTATTTTTCTCAGGGTGAGTCAAATTACCGGGATATCAATCAGAACCGCAGGATGGACGTGTTGTTTACCCCCTCGATTGCTGACAAAAACATCATTTCCTTCATGAACCTTTTACGCTTGGACGGCTATAACCCTTTGCTGGTACAGGGAGAAAAGTATTATTTCGAAAATGATAGCGCCATAAAAAGAGTCCTGGAAAAAGCCCGGCTGCCGCAGGATAAGGACGTTATGGCCATGATGGAAAACGGTTTCTATCTCGGTGAGATCTTCGGCCTTTTGGAGAGAAAGGGTATAAAAGTAAACCAGCGGGAGAAAGCCGTCCATCTTTTTATGGAAGAGGCGCTTCTCGAACCTCAGGCCGAACACGGAGAAGGGTTCTGGATCGACCATTGGCTGTATAATCTTGATCTGATCGAGAATTTTTTATATTTTTATCCCGATAAAAAGAAAGAGCTTTTTTTCGATACCGAATTCATGTTCTGGGACGATGAGTATCGTGTGGCAAAACGATCCCGGCGTTACTGTCTTCAGAACGGCACGCCGCATCAGCTCAACGCCGTGTATGAAGTGCCGGAGAAGAAGAAATTAATAGATGTCCGTACAAGGTTTAAGAATTTCGTTCGCTGCCAGAACGGTAAAGGCGATATTTATACCGGGATTTTCATGGAAAAAATGCTTTCCCTGGTGCTGAACAAATTGACCACTCTTGACTTCGAAGGCCGGGGTATCGAGATGGAGGCCGGTAAACCGGGCTGGTGCGATTCTCTTAACGGTCTTCCGGCGCTGTTCGGTTCTTCTCTCTGCGAGACTTTCGCTCTCAAACGACTGATCGTGATGTTGTCGGAGGCCCTTAAAGAAGAAAAAGCCCCTTCCGGGATATCTCTCTGTCAGGAACTGTACGTCTTTTTTTGCGAGGTAGAGAAATTGCTGGCCGGTTTTCGGAAATCGTCATCAGCAGATAAGGATATGCGATACTGGGATGAATCCAATACCCTTAAGGAAAATTTTCGTGATTCTGTGTTCTGGGGGGTCAGCGGCGAAAAGCAAAGGCTTTCCTGCTCCCGGCTTAAGGATTTCCTGGACCTGGCCGGGGCTAAACTGGATTATGGTATAGCCAGATCCCGGGATAAAAAAAGCGGCGTTTATCTGACCTATTTCCGGCATGATATCGAGAAATATGATATCGACGCTTCCGGGGCGCTGCTGCCGCGTAAAGTCAAGGCAATACCTTTACCGCTGTTTCTGGAGGGACCGGTTCATGCTCTGCGCCTGGCCGGTAATAAAGGTTTGCACGATAAAGTGAAGAAAAGCGAATTGTTCGACAGGAAATTAAAGATGTACCGGCTAAATACCTGTCTTGCCGATACACCTATGGAGATCGGGCGCAGCAGGGCCTTCCCGCGGGGCTGGCTGGAAAACGAGTCGATCTGGCTGCATATGGAATATAAGTATCTTCTGGAACTTTTGAAGAACGATATGTACGAAGAATTTTATAAGAATTTCCATAATTGCGGTATCTGTTTTCAGGACCCGGAACGCTACGGCCGCAGTATTCTGGAAAATTCTTCTTTTCTGGCAAGCAGCGTCTATCCTGATAAAGCATTATGGGGGAAGGGGTTCGTGGCCCGTCTGACCGGAGCCACCAGTGAGATCCTTTCGATCTGGTCCCTGATGTGCCTGGGCAAAGCTCCCTTTTTTGTCGATGACAGGGAAGATATCTGTCTGCGGTTCGCTCCTTTCCTTAAATCGGAACTGTTTACCAAGGTTCCCCATAAAGTAGACATGAACGGCGCTTTGCGCAGTTTTCCGGCCAATGTTTTTGCTTTCAGGTTGTTTTCCCGGACCCTGGTGGTATATCATAATCCGCATCGCCAGGACACTTATGCCCGGGGAGTGAAGACAGTAAAAATAGAGGTGTTGGCCCGGGGGCGGAAGACGGTTTTCAAAAAAGAATTTCTTTCTTCGGAAATTGTCTCAAAATTACGGGAAGGCAGGATCGACGAGATCCATGTCTATTTCGCATAGGCAGGGCCAGGGCGTTGCCGGGGCTGGTCCGGCAGATAAGTATTTTTTGGTGTACTTCTCACCTTTTTGTAGTAAAATACAACAAATTATAAAAAAAGTCAGAGCCTGAGTCGAACGGTTTTGACTCAACAGGGGTTTTTGATTATGGCTGTATTTGCCAGGATCAAAGAAGATATTTCGACTGTATTCCGTGAGGATCCGGCTGCCCGTAACTGGGTCGAGGTGATCCTCTGCTATCCGGGCCTGCATGCCATCTGGTGGTACCGGATCTCTCATTGGCTGTGGGTGCGCGGGTTCAAGACCTATGCCCGGCTGATCTCGCATGCTATCCGTTTTTTAACCGGTATCGAAATACATCCCGGCGCTGAGATCGGCAGACGCTTTTTTATTGATCACGGTATGGGCGTGGTTATCGGTGAAACTACCGAGATTGCCGATGATGTGCTGGTCTATCAGGGAGTGGTGTTGGGCGGTGTTTCCCAGGAAAAAGAAAAGCGCCATCCTACCATCGATCACGATGTGGTCATCGGTGCCGGAGCGATCCTTCTCGGACCGATCGAAGTAGGGGCTGAGTCGCGTATCGGTGCCGGATCGGTAGTGATCAGCGATGTCCCGGCTAATGCCACGGTAGTCGGCATACCCGGCAAAGCCATGATCGATAAAGAACCCAAACATGTGAGCGGTGTGCCGCTGGACCATAATAAGCTGCCTGACCCGATAATCGAGGTGGTGCACCGGCTGGAAAAGAGGATCGAGATACTGGAAAAACAGGTAACTCATGAAGACGATTCAGGAAATCAATGAAAAGATAAAAAAAGGGGAAGCAGTAGTCGTAACTGCCGAGGAGGTTTCTGCTCTGGTAAAGGAAAAAGGAGTGGAAACCGCGGCCCGGGAAATAGACGTAGTGACTACAGCTACATTCGGCCCGATGTGTTCCAGCGGGGCTTATTTCAATGTCGGACATGCCACCCCCAAGATCAAATTCGGGGGAGGTAAAGTGACTTTGGGAGGAATTCCCTGCTATGGCGGTTTTGCCGCGGTGGACGCGATGATCGGGGCCAATGCCCTGGCCGATGACGACCCCCGTAACCGTATCTATCCCGGAGAATTTTCTTATGGCGGCGGCCATGTGATCCATGATCTGGTAAACGGTAAAGATCTTGTTCTGGAAGTCCAGGCTTACGGTACTGACTGTTATCCCCGCAAACATCTCAAGACTTATATCAATCTGCGCGATCTCAACGAAGCGGTCTTGTTTAATTTCCGGAACTGCTATCAGAATTATAATGTGGCAGTCAATACTTCGGATAAACCGCTTTACACATATATGGGTATGCTGAAACCGCGTCTGGGTAATGCCGCCTACTGCAGTGCCGGTACTCTGAGCCCGTTATTGAACGACCCTTATTACCGGACCATCGGTATAGGTACAAGTATTTTTTTAGGCGGGGCCAGAGGTTACGTGGCCTGGTGGGGCACTCAGCATACTCCCAGCGTCGAGCGCACCAGACAGGGGCTTCCCAAGTATCCGGCCGGTACTCTTGCCCTGATCGGTGATCTGAAACAGATGAAACCGGAATGGCTGGTGGGCACATCCATGTACGGATACGGAGCGACTTTGAGCGTGGGTGTGGGAGTACCGATCCCGGTCCTTAACGAAGAGATCATTTCCTTTTGCGCTTTAAATGATGAAGATATCGTCACTTCGGTGGTAGATTATTCGCGTCACGGCACGGAAAAATCCTTGCCGGCCCTGGGATTCGTAAATTATGCCCAGCTCAGGTCAGGTGAGATATCTTTGAAAGGAAAACAGATACCTACCGGGACCTTGTCCAGTTTGAAAAAAGCCAGAAAGATCGCGGCGCTTCTTAAATCCTGGATAGAGAAGGGGGAGTTTTTGCTTACTGAACCGGTTGCTTTTTTGCCGGGAGCCGATTCAGGGTACCGGACTCATCCTTTGAAAGAAAGACGGGTGGACAATGAGTAAAAAAAGGGTGGTGATCCACTTTCCCAAAGATATGGTCGACAAGCCGTTGATCTATAAACTGGTCAAAGAGTTCGATCTGGAATTCAACATTCTGAAAGCCGAGGTAAACCCCAATGAGGAGGGTTTATTGGTCCTGGAATTAAACGGGGATGATGATAAAGTCACCAGAGGGATCAAATATCTTGAAAAAGAAAAATTGCGCATACAGTCCCTTTCTCAGGACGTGAGCATGGATAAGGAAAAATGCGTTGATTGTTCGATTTGCGTGCCCTTATGTCCAGCCCAGGCTCTGGTCAAGGACCCTGCTACAGGCGAAGTGCAGTTCATAAAAGATAAATGTATCGCCTGCGGTATATGTATCCATGTCTGCCCTTACGGCGCCATGAGCATCCAATTTTAAATTAGGGTATAGGGGATAGCGTTTAGGGGTTAGGGTGCGCCTGCGGCGCAAGGGATAGAAGAACGCAGAAATTGAGAAATTAGCATTTAGCATTGAAAAATGTGTTTCATTTTTCCGGGAATTGCTAATTTTGCAATGCTAAATTTGCAATTTGCATTGAAAGGAGAATCAAAATGAAGGTTCTGGTTACCGGAGGCGCGGGATTTATCGGATCCAATGTCGCCCGCATTCTCAAGGAAAGAGGGGATGAAGTATTTATCCTTGATGATTTTTCCCATGCTTCGTTCCGGAATATTTTCGATATAGATTGTGAGGTCATTTGCGGCGACATTCTTGACGACACTGTTTACAGCCGGCTTCCCGAAGTCGACGCGGTGATCAATGAAGCCGCGGTAACCGATACCACTCTTCCCGATGACAGCAAAATGATGATGGTCAATTTCGAAGGATATAAGAAGGTGCTTAACTGGTGTCTGAAGAAAAAGTTAAAACTGGTGCATGCTTCCAGCGCCGGAGTGTACGGCAACGGACCTGCGCCGATGAAAGAGTCACAACAACCGGCGCCGCTTAACACCTATGCTTATTCTAAGTATCTCTGCGACTGTCATCTTCTTGAACTTATTAAAAAAGACAGCGGCCTGCCAATAGTTCACGTCCGTTATTTTAATGTGTTCGGCCCGGGAGAGGCGCATAAAGGAAAATCAGCCAGCATGATCTACCAGCTTTATCTGCAGATGAAGGCGGGAAAAAATCCCCGGCTGTTTGCTCATGGCGAGCAGAAACGCGATCATGTTTATGTCAAGGATATTGCCGCGGCCACAGTAGCGGCTTTGAACGCGGATAAAGCGGTCATAGCCAATTCCGGCACAGGCCGGGCCCGGGAGTTTAATGAGATAGTGGCGGCTCTTAACCTGGCTTTGAAGACAGATCTGAAACCTGAGTATTTTGCCAATCCCTATAGCGAGGTTTATCAGATCCATACCCATGCTGACATCAGTGTGCTGAAAAGTGCCTTAAAATACAATCCCCGCTACACAATGGAGCAGGGTATAGAGGATTATGTCTCTAACTATCTGGGGGCTAAAAAGTAACAAATTTAAAAAAAATCTTGACAAAAAAATAAATAAGACTATAGTATATTATGCCCTTACAGGGCAATGGGAAAAACGGCTGTATTCTTTGAAAGTTCAAATTTTTAGGCTACCTAAAAGCCTCATTTTTTTTAAATACTTTTAAAATTTAATGAGAGTTATAGCATCCTCAGGGATGCTATTTTTATCACTGTTCTTTGATTTGGATGTTTATACCCCAAATTACGAAAAAATGCCTTTGGAGGGTTTGATCCTGGCTCAGAGTGAACGCTGGCGGCGTGGATAAGGCATGCAAGTCGAGCGATCCTTGTTACTGATGCAGAATGAGACCTTCGGGTGGATTTTTGCTGATGTGACGCTGGATAGCGGCAAACGGGTGAGTAATACGTGGGTAATGTACCTTGAGGCGGAGAACAGCTCCACGAAAGTGGGGGTAATTCTCCATGTTCCCTGAAACCTGAAATGGTTCAGGGCAAAGATGGCCTATCCTTGGAAGCTGTCGCCTTAAGAGCAGCTCACGTCCTATCAGGTAGTTGGCAGGGTAACGGCCTACCAAGCCTATGACGGGTAGTTGGCCTGAGATGGTGGTCAGCCACACCGGGACTGAGACACTGCCCGGACTCCTACGGGAGGCTGCAGTCGAGAATCTTTCTCAATGGGCGAAAGCCTGAAGATGCGACGCCGCGTGAGGGATGAAGCGTTTCGGCGTGTAAACCTCTTTTATAAGGGAGGAAAGCCAGTCAGTTAACAGCTTTCTGGTCTGACTTTACCTTATGAATAAGCCACGGCTAACTCCGTGCCAGCAGCCGCGGTAATACGGAGGTGGCGAGCGTTACTCGGTTTGACTGGGTGTAAAGGGTCCGTAGGCGGCCAAGATAGTGAAAGGTGAAATCCCACAGCTCAACTGTGGAACTGCTTTTCAAACTGCTTGGCTAGAGGATGGAAGAGGAGAGCGGAACTGCCGGTGTAAGGGTGAAATCTGTGGATATCGGCAGGAACGCCTGTGGTGAAGACGGCTCTCTGGTCCATACCTGACGCTCAGGGACGAAAGCTAGGGGAGCAAACAGGATTAGATACCCTGGTAGTCCTAGCTGTAAACGATGGGCACTAGGTGTCCTTGCTTTAAGCGGGGGTGCCGTAGCTAACGCGTTAAGTGCCCCACCTGGGGACTACGGCCGCAAGGCTAAAACTCAAAGGAATTGACGGGGGCCCGCACAAGCGGTGGAACACGTGGTTTAATTCGATGCTACGCGAGGAACCTTACCAGGGTTTGACATGTACGCAGTAATTCTGGTGAAAGTCGGAATGACCGGTATCCAGTCCGGAACGTGCACAGGTGCTGCATGGCTGTCGTCAGCTCGTGCCGTGAGGTGTTCCCTTAAGTGGGAGAACGAGCGCAACCCTCGCTCTTAGTTGCCACTCCATGATTAACGTTGTGGAAGCACTCTAAGGGGACTGCACGCGTTAAGTGTGAGGAAGGTGGGGACGACGTCAAGTCCGCATGGCCCTTATGTCCTGGGTAACACACGTGTTACAATGCTTACGACAAAGGGACGCGAAGCCGCGAGGTGAAGCAAATCCCAAAAAAGTAGGCCAAGTTCGGATTGAGGGCTGCAACCCGCCCTCATGAAGCCGGAATCGCTAGTAATGGCGCATCAGCAACGGCGCCGTGAATACGTTCCCGGGCCTTGTACACACCGCCCGTCAAGCGCTGAAAGTGGGGGGCGCCCGAAGCCAGTCTCTGGCTGGTCACGGTGAACTTCATGATTGGCGCTAAGTCGTAACAAGGTAGCCGTACGGGAACGTGCGGCTGGATCACCTCCTTTCTATTTTTTTCCGGTTTTTT
>CAZVRU010000017.1:0-21788 GCA_964629785.1 uncultured Planctomycetia bacterium | reverse complement strand
AGCCAAAAGCCAAAAGCCAAAAGCCAAAAGCCAAAAGCCAAAAGCCAAAAGCCAAGAGCCAAATTATCAGTGTAATCGTGATTTAATCTGTGTAATCAGCGAAGCAGGAGCTGAGCGTGACTGAATTCGAAAAAAAAGTATATAAAGCGGTTTTAACGATTCCTCTGGGCGAAACACGCACTTATGGGGATATTGCAGCGGCCATCGGTCACCCCCGGGCCTGCCGGGCAGTGGCCAATGCCCTGCGTAAGAATTGTTTTCCTTTGCTGGTTCCCTGCCACCGGGTGGTGCGGTCAAAAGGCGATTTCGGCGGATATTCTCTGGGCCGGGAGCTTAAAAAAAGCCTAATAAAATTAGAGAAAAAAATAAAAGATATGTTAAAATAGATTTCTATTCTGCATACCTGAAAATCGTTTAAAGCAAGGAGGATTTTTATGAAATTCCAGGAACTGGCTGAGATGATGATAGCAAATAACGCGTCCGACCTCTTTGTCCGGGTAAACAGTACATTAAAGGCCCGGATCAATTCGGAAGTGAAAGAGATCAGCAGTCAGGTCGTAAGCCAGGAGGATATGGACAATCTTCTGTCCGAGATAGTGCCAAAGCAGCTGAAAGACGATCTTTCCACTAAACGAAGCTGTGAATTCGCGGTCTGGCACAAAGAACACTGGCGGTTTCGCGTGGGCGCCTTTTATCAGCGTAATTCTCTGGCCATGTGTATCCGGAAGATCGATCTGCGTATACCCAGTTTCGAAGATATTTCCCTTCCTCCTGAAGTGCTGAGCCGTTTCTGTAATGAACGGCGGGGGATAATCCTGCTGACCGGTATAACGGGGAGCGGTAAATCGACGACTATCGCCAGTATGATCGAGCATATGAACCAGAGCCAGGGTAAGCATATCCTTACTATCGAAGAACCGATAGAATTTACTTATACCGATAAGCAGGCGATCATCAACCAGCGTGAATTGAACGAGGATGTATTTTCTTACGGCGAGGCTTTGCGCCAGTTTGCCGTTCTTTCTCCTGATGTGATCTTTATCGGCCAGATCCGGGACATGGAAACCTGTTATTCCGCATTGACCGCGGCCGAGACCGGGGCTCTGGTATTGTCCACCCTGCATACGGTCAATGCCGCCAAGACGATCGAGAGAATCGTCAATTTTTTTCCGCCTCACCAGCATTCGTTTATTTTGACCCAGCTTTCCACCCTGCTTAAAGGAGTGGTCTGCATGCGCCTGCTGCCCCGGTCGGATAATAGCGGATTGGTGCCGGCTTACGAGATAATGACTTTGAGCCCGACCATTTCCCGTTTGCTGCGCGAGAATAAGGCCTGGGAGATCCCCAAGTATATTGCTCAGGGTAATATTTACGGAATGAACACTTTTGATCAGTCTTTGATCGAGCTGGTCGAGAAAAAACTGATCAGCGTGGAACTGGCTCTGGAATATGCCGACAAAAAAGAAGAACTGGAGATGAACCTTCGCAACAAAGGTCTTCTGCAATGATCGACGAATTGCGCCAGCGTCTGGACAGATTAGGGAAAATCATTTCCGAATTTAAACAGCTGCTTAATATCGAAGAGAAAAAACAGCGGATGGGGCAGCTGCAGATAAAGATGGCTGCGCCTGATTTCTGGAACGATCAGGAGCATTCCCTGGAGGTGATCAATGAGCTTAAGGGTGTCAAAGAAGACGTAGAGAGCTTTCAGGAGATCGAAATGAAAGTGAACGAGCTTGCCGATCTGCTGGCCATGGAAGACGAGGAATATTATGAATCTATTTCCCGGGAAATAGGCGACCTCGAGATCCAGGCCGAGAAGGTCCAGCTGAATCTTCTGTTCCAGGGTAAATTCGACTCGGCTAACGCGATAATGGAAATAAATTCCGGGGCCGGCGGTACCGAGGCCTGTGACTGGGCAGGAATGCTTTTTCGCATGTATTTCCGCTGGGCCGAGGATAAAAAATTCAAATTGAAAGTGCTTAACGAATTGCGGGGAGAAGAGGCCGGTTTAAAAAGCGTTACCTTTCTCGTCGAAGGCCGCCGGGCTTACGGTATGCTCAAAGCCGAACGGGGCGTGCACCGTCTGGTGCGCATATCGCCTTTCGATGCCAATAAACGGCGGCACACCTCGTTCGCTTCGGTAGAGGTGTTGCCGGAAGTCAAAGATGAAATAAACATAGAGATCAGGCCGGAAGAACTGAAAGTCGATACTTACCGCGCTTCCGGGGCCGGAGGCCAGCATGTCAATCGTACTGATTCGGCAGTGCGGATAACTCATCTGCCGACCGGCATCGTTGTCGCCTGTCAGAACGAGAGGTCCCAGCATCAGAACAAACATACGGCTTTGACGATATTAAAGGCCAAATTATATCAGCTCAAAGAAGAGGAAAAGAGAAAAGAGATGGAAAAGATATCGGGTAACAAGATGAAGATAGAGTGGGGATCGCAGATCCGTTCCTATGTGCTCCATCCTTATCTGATGGTCAAAGATCACCGTACCGGCCATGAAGTGCCTCAGGCCAAAGATGTGCTGGACGGGCAGATCGACGGTTTTATTATCAGTTATTTAAAGAAACAGCTGGAATATGATAAAAAAGATTTTGCTTAAAAATTATCAGAAACGCATCGGACGTTGTTCGCCGGCAGTTAAAGTATGCCTGAATCACGAGATCCCTCTGCCTTCGGCCAAGGAAATAGCCGGATTGGCCCCGCTGGTCTCCCGGGTCAGCGGTTATGAAGATGAATTGCGTGAAAAACCCGATACTTTTTTTCCTGAAAAGACCGGGGAATTCCGGAAAATGATCAGGGAAAAAACTGCTGATCTGAGTGAGGAGGAGTTTGCCGCGGCCGCGGGAAAGATAATGGATGAAATATTGCCTTATTTTTTCGCCATGGTCCGGGAAGCTGCCAGGCGTACGATCAAGCTCAGACATTATGACGTGCAGATCCTGGGCGGGATCATTCTGCACCGGAATAAGATCGCCGAGATGACCACCGGTGAAGGAAAGACCCTGGTCGCCACTCTGGCTGTCTCGTTAAATGCTTTGGCCGGAAAAGGCGTGCATGTGGTGACGGTAAACGATTATCTGGCCCGCCGCGACAGTGAATGGATGAGCCCGGTGTATCAGTTCCTGGGATTAAGCTGCGGTGTGGTCCAGCAGGATATGGACAGCGCCCAGCGCCAGGCTGCCTATAACAAAGATATAACCTACGGTACCAATAACGAGTTCGGATTCGATTATCTGCGCGATAATATGAAAGATTCTCCCCGGGAAATGGTGCAGCGGAAACATTTTTATGCCATTGTCGATGAAGTCGATTCGATCCTTATCGACGAGGCCCGGACGCCGCTGATCATCTCCGGTCCGGCTGAGATATCCGTGGATAAATATTACCGGGCTGACCGGGCCGTGCGTCAGCTCTCGATAAAACGGGTCATTTCCCGCCATGATACCAAAGAGGGAGTAGTAGTATTGAAAAACACCGACGGTTCGGAAACAAAGACCGATAACGACGAGTTGGACCGTCTTTGTGACGCTTTGTTCGAGGAAAAATCCAACAATGCTTATCTTACAAAACGCGGCGAGGAAAAGTGCGAGGCCCTTCTGGGTATCGGCAGTGTGTCCGAAGACACTCCGGATGCCGTATCCAATTCCTGGGAACATTATATAAGCCAATCGATAAGGGCTCATCAGGGGTTTCGCCGGGATAAGGAATATATCGTAAAAGAAGGCAAGGTTCTGATCGTCGACGAATTTACCGGCCGGTTGATGCCCGGTCGTCGCTGGTCGGACGGATTGCATCAGGCCGTGGAAGCCAAGGAAAACCTTTCTATCCAGCAGGAATCACAGACTTTGGCTACCATCACCCTGCAGAATTATTTCCGTATGTATGCCAAACTGGCCGGCATGACCGGTACGGCTTATACCGAAGCGCCTGAGTTCAGACATATCTATAATCTCGATGTGACCGTCATTCCTACCAACCGGCCGCTGCAGAGACGTGCTTTTGCCGACCGCATCTATAAGACCAAAAAAGGTAAATTCAAAGCGGTTATCGACGAGATCGAAGAATGTTACCGCAGAAAACAGCCGGTGCTGGTGGGGACCACTTCTATCGAAGATTCGGAAACATTGTCGTTTCTTTTATCGAAACGGGGAGTCACCCATAATGTGCTGAATGCCAAATACCATGAACGTGAAGCGCATATCGTAGCTCAGGCCGGGCGTCTGGGACAGGTGACCATAGCCACCAATATGGCCGGCCGGGGCACGGATATTATCCTGGGCGGCAATCTGGAGTTTTTCGTAAAAGACCTTCTGGCCAAGAACGACATAACGCCCGGGCATGAAGATTACAGTTCTGAGTACGGAAAATTGTATGAGAAGCACAGACTTCTTTTCGAGAAAGAGCAGGAACAGGTAGTGGCTCTGGGCGGTCTTCATGTCGTCGGTACTCAACGCCATGAAGCGCGGCGTATCGATAACCAGCTGCGGGGCCGTTCCGGTCGCCAGGGCGATCCGGGAAATTCCCGTTTTTATGTGTCTCTGGAAGACGATTTGATGCGGCTGTTCGGCTCCGAACGGATCTATCTTTTGATGGATAAGTTCGGTTTTCCCGAAGACGAACCCATAGAATCGCCCCTGGTCACCCGTTCCATAGAGATAGCCCAGAAAAAGGTCGAAGGCCATAATTTCGAGATCCGCAAACATCTCCTGGAATACGACGATGTAATGAACAAACAGCGGGAGGTCGTATACCGTCAGCGCGGCGAGATCCTTCGCGAAAGCGATATCAAAAAAGAAGTATTCGAAATGCTGCGGGACATAGTGGAAAAACAGGCGTTATTTTATATCAGCGAAAACGATTATGACGGTTTTACCGGTTATTTGAAGGTCAGGTATAATGTGCTCGTCGACAGCGAAGATCTGCGGGGCAGGGATATCAGTGCGGTGGTCGATCATGTGGAACAGGAGATACGCCGTTTGTATGAAGCGAAAGAAGAGAAGGTCGGCGCTGAAGCTCTGCGGTTCATGGAAAAACTGGTTGCTTTGCGCTCTATAGACAGCCGCTGGAAAGAACATCTTCTGATCATGGATTCCCTGAAAGAAGGCATCCATTTAAGAGGTTATGCCCAGACAGATCCTCTGGTTGAGTATCAAAAAGAATCGTACAACCTGTTTGCCGATATGGTCTATTCGGTAAAAGAGGATATCGTCGAATTCCTGCTTAAACACGAACCGTCGCGGGAAAAACATATCGCTGCGGTATTCGCCAGCCTGCCCCAGCATTTTATCCATACTGATTATTCTTCTCTCCAAGAGAAGCCGGCCGCGCCGCCGCCTCAGGCCGTCCAGAGAAATGTGCCCAAGGTAGGACGCAATGATCCCTGTCCCTGCGGCAGTGGAAAGAAATACAAAAAATGCTGCGGACAGTAATGCGGCGGCCTGTTTACCGGGCCGGGCGGCAGGCAGAGAGCGGATAATCCTGCCGGGCCGGAAAAAGAAAAGCATGCGAACAGGATATATATTTTTATGCGCCTTAGCGGGGTTGATCAGCGGATTAAGTTTTAATTTTCCGCAATGCCAGTGGTGTATCTGGTTCTCTCTGGTACCCTTTCTGGCCGTGATCGACCGGGCCGGAAAAAACAGATTATGGATTTACGCTTTTTCCGGTGGGGCGGTCTTTTTCCTTACGGCGCTTTACTGGATCGGTTATGTGACCCGCCTGGGTTTGGCGGTTCTGGTGATATATCTGTCCCTTTACTGGATAGTTTTTGCCTATGGGGTCCGCCTGTTCCGGCGTTATCCCTTTTCTTTTCTGACCATTCCCTGCCTCTGGGTAATCCTGGAATTTATCCGCGAGCATATCTGGACCGGTTTCGGCTGGGCAGCTCTGGGCTATTCTCAGTATACCTGCCTCTGGCTCATTCAGCCGGCTGATCTGGCCGGGGTAAAATATATTTCCTGGCTGATCGTTCTCGCTAATGTCGCTGTTTTCAGTATGGGAAAGGAAAAAAAGATCAATACTGCCGCGGTGAAAATATTTTCGCTATTGCTTGTCCTGTCGGTAGCCTATTCCCTGTTCAGGACGCACGGTCTGAAAAAGGAAAGAACCGTTCCCCTGGCAATAATCCAGACAAATGTACCGCAGCAGTTTAAATGGGAGCCGTTTTGCGCGCCGCTGATCCTGGAAAAGCTGCATCGTCTGGGGAACGATATCCCGCAGCAGCGGTTGCTTATATATCCGGAAGCAAGTTATCCTTTTATCGTCGATTCTCAGGATGACGAGATAGAAAGTTTTTTCGGTGTTTTGCAGCGTGAGGTCATGGCCGGTGTTCTGGAAAGCGAAAAAACGGATTTTTATAATCAGGCTGTTTATATCGACCGTGCAGGAAATCGCCTCAGGCAGTACCGGAAGGTGAAACTTATTCCTTTCGGCGAATATGTTCCGTTACGGAATCTTTTTTCCTGGGTAACTATCCTTAATGTCCTGGGAGATGCCGTACCCGGCAGAGAGAAAACCGTTTTTGATTTTGCTGCGGCGCGTTTTTCGGTATTGATCTGTTTTGAAGATGCTTTTCCCCTGCAGGCCGCGTCTTATTCCCGGCAGGCCGATTTTCTGGTCAATATCACAAATGACGCCTGGTTTTACGGTCAACCGGAAGCTTTTCAGCATCTGGGCATAATGACTCTGCGGGCAGTGGAAAACCGGATATCGATAGCCAGGTCGGCCAATACCGGTCTGAGCGGCTGGGTCTCATTCCGGGGAGAGCCTCATCTTTTTGAGAAAGATGGCCGGAGTTTGTTCGTGGAAGGGGTCTATGAGGCTGATCTGGAGATCAACCGTCAGAGAAGTTTTTACTGCCGTTTTCCTGAGTCGTTCGTCATTCTCTGCGCCTTGTTCCTTGCCATTATTTTTATGAAAAAAGCGGCGGAAAAGAAAAAAAAGTCCCCGGATCAGGGGCCGGTCAAGGAGGTAAAAGATGGAGATAAGATTTGAAGCGGTCAGCGTGCAAAAACCAGAAGAGTATAATATCATCATCGGGCAGGCCCATTTTATCAAGACGATCGAGGACCTTTATGAGACTCTGGCCGAGGCCGGCCCCCGGATAAAGTTCGGCATAGCTTTTTGCGAATCGTCGGGAAAATGTCTGGTCAGGACCGAGGGTAACGATCGGCAATTGAAACAGTGTGCCGCGGATAATGCCGCGGCTGTCGGCTGCGGTCATATGTTCTTTATTGTTTTGAAAGATGCTTTTCCGGTCAATGTGCTGAACCGGATCAAGGCAGTGTCGGAAGTATGTACTGTTTTTTGCGCCACGGCGAATCCGGTGCAGGTAGTTGTCGCGGTCACTGACCAGGGACGGGCATTCCTGGGAGTTGTCGACGGCAGTGCCCCGGCCGGTATTGAAAAAGAAGAGGACGTTCTCTGGCGCAAAGATCTGCTGAGAAAGATCGGATACAAAAGATAGACAAAGTTAAAGCCGGAAGAAAGAACCGCGGCCAGGATAAGGAAAAGCAGGATACGAAATATGGATGAAAAACAGAGAAAAAAGGAATTACGGAGAAAAGCAGGTTTTTTTGCTTTAAGATCGCTGTCATGGGTCAGTTATCTGCCTCTGGGCCTGCTTTATGCGATCGGTTCGCTGCTGGGCGATCTTACTTTTCTGCTGCTCGCTTCGCACCGTAAAAACGCTTTAAGCAGTCTGGCTACGGCATTTCCTGAGATGCCGGAAGAGGAGCGCAGAAAAACGGCCCGCAGTTATTTCAGGTTTATGGTCCAGGGCATATTTGAAACTCTTTATTTTACTTATCGCTGGATGGATTCGACCGGTATCTCTATTCAGGGGAAAGAGCATATCGATCAGGCCCTGACCCGCAACAAGGGCGTTATAGCCGTAACCGCTCATCTGGGCAATTTCCCTTTGATGTGTTATTTTCTGAGTAAGAGAGGCTACAGAGTGAATATAGTAATGCGCCCGATGCGGGATGCCTATGCCGGCAGATATTTCGAGGATCTGCGGCGGCGTTCCGGGATCAATATAATATATTCGTATCCCCGAAAAGAATGTGTTTCGGCTATTTTAAATGCCCTGCGCCGCAATGAGATCGTTGTTATTCTGATGGACCAGAATTTCGGTACAGGAGGGGTCTGGGTGCGGTTTTTCGGAAAACTGGCCGCTACTCCGGTAGGTCCTTTTATCCTGAGCCGCCGCAGCGGCGCGGCCCTGGTGCCTCTGTATATGCCCATGGTTTCAGCGGGAAGGCACTGCATCCGCATACTTCCCGAATTCATACCCGAGACAGCTGAAGACGAGCGTCAGGCATTGCTTTTCAACGCAGTAAGAATGACCCGGATCATCGAAGACTGGATCAGGCAGACGCCCTGGCAGTGGCCCTGGATACACCGTCGCTGGAAATCCCGTCCTTCGGAAAAAGTGAAACAGCAGAAGTATAAAGTAGAAGGATTATAAACTTGACATCTATTTTTTTATATGCTAACTTAACCATATGAAGAAATTATTTCTTTTCCTGTCCTTTCTTTTATTCTCTTTCCCTTTGTTTTCCGATGTCACTGACGCTGTGAAGGAGCAGGCCCGCATTTATCGTGAAGAAGGCTACCAGATCCAGCAGCGGGGAGATATCCAGGCTGCGGCAGTCCTTTATCAGAAAGCTCTGACCCTGGATCCTTCCTATGCCGAGGCTTACAATGATATGGGCGTGATCCTGGAACAGATGGGTGATGTGGAACAGGCGATCGCCATGTATCAGAAGGCAGTACAGTATCAGCCGGCTTTTTTACCGGCTCATACCAATCTGGCCTTCACTTACGAAGCGATAGATAATCGGGAAATGGCGGTTTATCACTGGAAACAGAGATGTCTTTTAAGCAGTATCGACGATTACTGGCGGCGCGAGGCCATCGAACATCTGAAATCTCTGGGAGTCTATGATCAGGTCAAGCAGGAGTTGCTGGCTCCTCAGGCGACCCTGTATTTTAATGAATTTTCAGCGAGACGCGAACAGGAACGTTCTCAGGCCATAGCCCAGGCCAAACTGCATCTGCAGAAGGCCCTGAACTATGCTTCGGGAAAAAATTATAAAGAAGCCGCTGCCGAGCTCAGTGCCGCGCTTTCGCTGAACCCCGCTGACGAAGATCTGGTGTCCCGTCTCAGCCAGGAGCACCAGCGGGTCCAGAAAGAAATGAAAAAGGAAAATATCAAGGTTTATTTAAAGAACGCCCTGACCTATGTTGAACAGGATCAGTATAAGATGGCGGTGCAGTCCTTAAAAGAGGGGTTATCCGCGATTTTCAGTATCGAAAATTAATCCACCCTATTATCTTGAATCCAGTTTATTATAAGAATCGCAGAGTCCTGGTATGCGTCGATGATCAAAGTCCGGCCCAAGGGAAAAAATCAGAAAACGGAATCTTTCTTTCGTTATAGTCTTATGACAGTTGCGTTCAAATCATCCTATCCCCCATGCAGAAAGACACTCTTTACCTTTTAGACGGCACCGGGTTGTGCTATCGTTCCTTTTACGCTATAAAACTTTCTACCAGTAAAGGATTTCCTACCGGCGCGGTTTTCGGCCTTTATACCACGTTAAAGAAGATCATGAAGCAGTTTTCTCCGCGTTACCTGGGAGTATGTTTCGATGTATCCCGTAAAACAGTGCGCCAGGAAAAATTCGAGGCGTATAAGATCCAGCGGCCGCCGGCGCCGGATGAGTTCGTGGCTCAGCTGTTTCTGATCAGAAAGCTGGTCTCTTCTCTGGGCCTGCAGAGCCTGGAAAAAGAAGGCTATGAAGCGGATGACGTGATTGCCACTCTCACCCGCCAGGCAGTGGCCGAAGAAAACCGGGTGGTGATCGTAACTTCCGATAAAGATATGTTTCAGCTTCTTCAACTGCCCGGTGTGGAGATATATGATCCGGGAAAGGATAAACGCTATACTGCCGAGACCTTTCGTGTTGAATACGGTTTTGAGCCGGGCCGGATAATCGATTATCTGGCGTTGATGGGTGATGCCTCGGATAATATCCCCGGGGCCAAAGGTATAGGTAAGGTCGGCGCGGCAAAGCTGATCAAAGAATACGGAGATATAGATTCCCTGTTCAAAAAGATCGATACCCTGCCTGCCCGGACCAGGGAACTGCTGACCGCGCAAAAAAAAGCGGTATTGCTGAGCCGGGAATTGGTAACTTTGATGTCGCCGCATCTTTTCCTGAACTGGCGGCAATGCCTGATCCGGGAACCGGATTACGCCGGATTGCAGAGCATTTTTCAGGAATGCGAGTTCAGAACTCTGCTGAAAGACCTTCCGGCAACGGCAGAAACCGGTGATATCAAGGTGATCGCCAGGGCCGGTGACGAGCTTGTTCAAAAATTGAAGAAAACCGGACAGTGCGCGGTATATTTCAGGGAAGGAAATTTTTTTATCCAGGAAAAAGAAGATCTGCCGGTATACGCCCTGGATATCGACCAGGCCGGGCCGGTCCTTTCGGCGCCCGGGATAAAAAAGATCTCTTATGATCTTAAACCGATGCTTAATTTCTGCCGGGAAAGATGTGAAGTCAATAATGTGTCGGCGGATATAAAAATAGCTTCTTATCTGATCGATCCGGGTATCGGCGATCTGAGCGTGGAAAATCTGGTCGCCCATTTTCTGGACCAGATAAGCGGCCCGGTAGAAGACCGGGCAGTACCTTTGTTCATTCTGCGCCTTTATCCGGTATTGACCGCGAGATTAAAGAAAGACAGGCTGCAGCGGTTGTTCGAGGAGCTGGAAATGCCGCTGGTCGATGTCCTTTCGCAAATGGAATCGGCCGGTATAACCATCGATAAGAAATATCTGTCCTCTTTCAGTAAAAAAATAGAAAAAAAGATCAGCGATGTCACGGTCAGAATTTACAGAGAAGCAGGGAAAGAGTTCAATCTCAATTCGCCCAAACAACTGAGTGCCGTGCTTTTCGAGCATCTCAGACTGCCGCCGGTCAAAAAGACCAAAACCGGTTATTCCACCAACGAGGAAGTATTGACCAGACTGGCTAAAGATTATCCGATTGCCCGCCTGATACTGGAATACCGGGAATTAAGCAAACTTTATTCGACCTATCTTACGCCTTTTCTCCGGGAAGTAGAGCAGCAGACAGGTAAGGTGCATGCCACTTTTAACCAGACCACTACTCTTACCGGGCGGCTCAGTTCGTCGTCGCCGAACCTTCAGAACATACCGGCTAAAGGAGGTTTTGCCCGTCAGTTTCGCAAGGCCTTTATCCCCTCAGATAAACATGGCTTGATCCTTGCCTGTGATTACTCACAGATAGAACTGCGGGTGCTGGCCCATTTTTCCGGTGACCGGACATTGCTTAAGGCGTTCCGGGAAGACACGGATATCCATACTTATACGGCGTCGCTGCTTTTCGGTCATGCTGAAGATAAAGTGTCGGCAAGGGAAAGAGAAGTCGCTAAACGGGTCAATTTCGGCATTATTTACGGGATGAGCCCTTATGGCCTGGCCCGGGAACTTTCCCTTTCTTTCGAAGAAGCTTCTTCGTTTATCGATAGTTATTTTTCCCGTTATCCCGGGGTAAAACGATTTATTGACGAAACTATCAGCGAGGCTCAGTGCCAGGGACAGGTAAGGACTTTTCTGGGCCGGGTGCGTTACCTGGAACATATTAACAGTACCCGTCAGGATATCCATGATTTTTCCCGGAGGGCTGCGATCAATACTCCGATACAGGGATCGGCTGCCGATCTGATAAAGCTGGCAATGATCGAAGTGCACAGGGCTTTGCAGCAAAGCGGTCTTGACTCGAAAATGATCATCCAGATACATGATGAGCTGGTCTTTGATGTGGTCAAAGATGAATTAGAGGAATTACGCCGGCTGGTGCAGGAAAAGATGGAGGGCGCAGGTAAACTGCGGGTTCCGTTGAAAGTGAATGTAAAAGCCGGTAAAAATTGGGGAGATCTGGAGAAAATATAAAAACCTGCGCGGTCTGCCCAGGCAGGCCCAAAAAGGGGGGACTGGTATGAAAATCGCCTTTTTTTCGTCTGAAGTATTTCCTTTTGCCAAAACCGGAGGATTAGCCGATGTCAGCGGGGCCTTGCCTCTGGCTCTGGCCAAAGCCGGATGCAAGGTAAAAATATTCATGCCCTGGTATAAGAAAATAAAACCGGAAAAAGAAGGCGACGGTTACGGCCTGCTTTCTCTGGGAAAGGATATCGAAGCTGTATTTATCAAGAATGACGAATATTATTTAAGGGATAATCTTTACGGTACTTCGGCCGGCGATTATCCTGATAATCTGGAAAGATTTTCTTTTTATTGCCGAAAATCCCTGGAATTGCTTAAAAAAATGAAGTTTTCCCCGGATATAGCCCATGCCAATGACTGGCAGGCGGCATTGATAAATATTTACTTGAAAATTCTCTATAAAAATGATACATTCTATAAGAGAACAAAGACAGTACTTACCATCCATAATCTCGCGTATCAGGGCCTGTTTGAAAAAGAAAAATTTCCTCTTCTCGGAATCAGCCCTGATTATTTTTCCCAGGAATATCTCGAGTTTTATGGAAAAATAAACCTGCTTAAAGGCGGTATTGTATTTTCGGATATGGTGAATACTGTCAGCCCTACCTATGCCAGGCAGATTCAGACTCATGAATATGGTTGTGGCCTTGATGGGGTATTGAGAGGAAAAGGCAAGCATCTTTGCGGTATCATCAACGCTATCGATTACAATGTGTGGTCGCCGGCCAAGGATAAGCTCATTTACAATACTTATTCCGACTCGTCTCTGGAAGACAAGTATGCCAACAAGAAGCAGTTTCAGAAAGAGATGGGACTTAAGGTAAGCAAGAAGACTTTTCTTCTGGGCATGGTGTCCCGGCTGGCCGAGCAGAAAGGCGTGGATATCCTTTCTCAGGCTCTGGACCGTCTTCTGAAGAAATACCAGGTAGTGATCCTGGGAACCGGCGATGAGCACTATCATAAGCTTCTGACCAGGAAAGCAAAAAAATATAAAGACAGTTTTTCCCTTAACCTTAAATTCGATGAAGGTCTGGCTCACCGGATCTATGCCGCTTCGGACGCATTTCTTATGCCGTCAAGGTTCGAGCCATGCGGCCTTTCACAGATGATAAGTTATAAATATGCTACTGTGCCGATCGTTCAGCATACCGGCGGTCTTGTGGACAGCGTTACTGACTATGAAGATAAGGGAGGAGGATTCGTCTTCTCTTCTTACAGCGCCAAAGCACTGGAAGAGACGATCGACCGGGCCGCTGCCGTATATTCCGATCGGGATGCCTGGACAGCCCTGATGCATAAGATAAGTAAATACAGTTTTTCCTGGACCAAGACAGCCAAGGAATATATAAGGATGTATGAAACATGCCAGTCTATGCGGTAACCGGCGCTACCGGCAGCGGAAAGAGCACGCTGCTTGAATATTTCAGGAAAAAGGGCGCCCGGGTATTCGATGCCGACAAAGCAGTGCATCGCTGTTACCGCGACAGGGAATCAGCGGTCTATAAAAAGATAGTCCGCTTTTTTCCCGAAGCAGTAAGTAAAAGAGGGGCGATAAAGAGGGCTAAATTAAGAGAGCTCGTTATTGCCGATCGGGCGAAATTGAAACAACTGGAGTCGGCCGTACATCCGGCGGTCATAAAAGAATTGAAAAAATGGATCAATGATTCGGGAAAAAGTAAAAAAATCTTTATTGCCGAGGTTTCTTTGCTTTATGAAAAAAAATTGGCTGGTTTGTTCGACGCGGTCATTCTGGTAGAGGCACCGGCGCATCAGCTTATTCCCCGGATAAAAAGAAGTTTGAAAGTATCCGCAGCAGAAGCGCGTCGCCAGCTCGATCTGTTCGGGGCGGCCCGGGAAAAAAGGAAAAAAAGCCGCTATCGCATAAAAAACGACAAAAGCAAAAGAATGTTGCTCGCCGGCGCGGCCTGTTTGTGGCGGCAATTGGAAAAATCCGGCGGCAATAAAGGGAAGAGGATAACAGGAGTAACGAAAAAAACATAAGGAATTTTTGAACCGCACAGTGTTAAAGGGAGGTAAGAGCAAATGGATATCGGTACATTGAAAGAGATGAAAATTTCCGAATTGGCCAAGACAGCAAAAGACCTGGAGATCAACGGAATAAGCGGTCTTAAAAAGCAGGACCTTATTTTCAAGATACTTCATGCCAAAGCCGAAAAAGAAGGATTGATGTTCGGCAACGGCGTTCTGGAAGTCCTGCCCGAAGGGTTCGGGTTTCTACGGTCACCCAACTACAATTACCTTCCTTCTCCCGATGACATATATGTTTCGCCTTCCCAGATACGCAAATTTTCTTTACGCACCGGTGATACGGTAAGCGGCCAGATACGGCCTCCCAAGGAAAACGAGAAATATTTCGCGTTGCTGAAAGTGGAAGCGGTCAATTTCGAGGATCCGGAACAGGCCCGTAACCGGGTACTTTTCGATAATCTTACGCCGATCTATCCCCGGGAAAGGTTTATTCTGGAGACCGACCCTGATGAGCATTCCGGCCGGATCATGGACCTGCTTTGTCCTATCGGAAAGGGACAGCGTAGTCTGATCGTGGCCCCGCCTTACAGCGGAAAAACCGTTCTTCTTCAGAAGATCGCCAATGCCATCATGAAGAATTACGCGGAAGTTACCTTGATCGTTCTGCTTATCGACGAGCGTCCCGAGGAAGTCACGGAAATGCGAAGTATGGTGAAAGGAGAAGTGGTAAGCTCTACTTTCGATGAACCGGCCCAGCGTCATGTCCAGGTAGCGGAAATGGTTCTGGAAAAAGCCAAGCGGCTTACCGAACATAAAAAGGACGTGGTTATCCTGCTGGACAGCATCACCCGTCTGGCCCGGGCTTATAATTTGGTCGAACCTCATTCGGGAAGGATCCTTTCCGGAGGTATAGATTCCAATGCCCTGCACAAACCTAAACGTTTTTTCGGCGCAGCGCGCGGTCTGGAAGAAGGAGGCTCGCTTACGATCATTGCTACCGGACTGGTCGATACTGGTTCCCGCATGGACGATGTTATTTTCGAGGAATTCAAAGGAACCGGCAATATGGAAGTGACTCTGGACCGGAATATTTTCCAGCGGAGGATCTATCCGGCCATCGACATAAAGCGTTCCAATACCCGGCGTGAGGAACTGCTGGTCCATCCCGATGAACTGCAGCGGATCTGGACCCTGCGTAAAGCTTTGAACGAACTGAGTTCGGCTGAAGCTCTGGAACTTCTGGTAGGAAAACTTTCCAAGACCAAGAATAATGTAGAGTTTTTGCTTACCTTGAATAAATAATTTCCGTATATACGGACAAGGTTTAGGATTAAGCCGGTTTTAGACGGGGGCAGCGGAAAGGCGGCTTTTTCTGTCAAAAGCCCCGGCGCTAAAAGCGGCCTTTAAAAATAATCCAGATATGGTATAATCTGTCCTTGATCGCAGCGGGCCGGAAAAGAGTTTTTCTGTGGTTCGGGAGAGCTTAAAGCCGGCCGTTAATAATAGTTTCAGTAGGATTTTAAGCGCGAGCAGTCATTAAGGAGGTATATGACATGAAAAAGAAGATCCATCCCAAATATGAACCGGCAACGATAATGTGCGCCTGCGGTAACGTAGTGCATACCCGTTCGACAAAGAAGTCCATCAATGTCGATATCTGTTCTAATTGCCATCCTTTTTTTACCGGCAAACAGAAATTCGTCGACTCTGAAGGGCGGGTCGATAAATTTTTGAAAAAATATAATAAGAAGAAAAGTTAAAAATGATCGACCTTACTTCCCTTAAACGGGAGTACGAGTCGCTTTCCCAAAAACTTTCGGCTCCCGATGTTTTCAAGGATAAAGCGCAGTATCAGGCTTTGACCCGCCGTTTTTCCTTTCTGGAAAAGATCATCTCTCTTGATCAGGAAAAAGAGGCGCTTCGCGCTGAGCAGGAGGACCTTGCCCGTCTTGCCGATTCGCCCGGGGAAGAAGAAGATGTCCGAAAACTGGCCCAGAGCGAGCTTTTTTCCATCAAAGAAAAGATCCAATCTCTGGAGAAAAAAATAGAAGAAAAACTTTTTGAAAGTAAGTCGGCCCCGGACCGTGACGTGATCGTGGAAATGCGGGCGGCTGCCGGCGGCGGAGAGTCAGCCCTTTTCGTCGGTGATCTGTTCAAGATGTATTCCCGTTATTGCGAGGGGAAATCCTGGAAAGTGGAGATACTGGGATCTCACCCTACGGAATTGGGCGGTTTTAAAGAGATCGTTTTCTCGGTGAAAGGCAGCGGCTGTTATGCCTCGTTTAAATACGAAAGCGGCGTGCACCGGGTGCAAAGGGTCCCGGTAACTGAATCAGGCGGCAGAATACATACTTCGACCGTCACTGTGGCGGTTCTGGTCGAACCGGAAGAAGTCGAATTGAAGATCAATCCCGAAGATCTGCGCATCGATACTTACCGGGCTTCGGGCGCCGGCGGTCAGCATGTCAATAAGACCGATTCGGCAGTAAGGATCACCCATCTGCCCAGCGGTCTGGTGGTAGCCTGCCAGGATGAACGTTCCCAGATAAAAAACCGGGCCAAGGCAATGCGTGTTCTTAAAGCCAAGCTCCTCGATAAGATGCAGCAGGAACAGACTGCCCAGGTGACCGAATTGCGTAAAGTCCAGGTCGGCACGGGCGAGCGAAGCGAGAAAATAAGGACTTATAATTTTCCCGAGAGGCGGGTTACCGACCATCGTATCAATCTTACCGTATATAAACTGGATTTCATCCTGGAAGGCGATCTGGATATAGTGGTGGATGAACTGAAAGTTGCCGAACGGAAAAAGATCTATGAAGCTCAGGGATTGGTTAAGCCGGAATAAAAACAGTTTTTCCGAAGGCGATATCCGTTTCATCCTTGCCCGGATCTGTCAGACGGATCTGCCGCGCGCCCTGCTCGATGAGCGCCGTTTTCTGAACGGCGAAGAGGAAAAAGAACTCGATCGGATCTGCCGTGAATACAGCCGGGGTGTGCCCCTTGCCTACCTTCTGAACAGCGAAGAATTTTTCGGGCTTACTTTTCTGGTAAATAAAAATGTCCTGGTACCCCGTCCGGAAACGGAATTGCTGGTGGAAAAGGCCCTGGGCCTGGCAGCCGGCAATAGATTTTCCTCCATGCTTGATCTCTGCTGCGGCTGCGCCAATATAGCCGTGAGTTTTAAAAAATTCTCTCCCCGGGCCTGTTCGGTCTGGGCGTCCGATATCAGCCTGCCGGCTCTGGAGGTAGCCAGGCAGAATTGTCTCTCGCACGGCCTGGAAATAAGACTGGTAGAAAGCGATCTGTTGGCGGCCTTTAAGCCTTCTTCTTTTGATCTTATTGTTTCCAACCCGCCTTATGTAGAGACAAAGGCGATTTGCGGTCTTCTCGATTATGAACCGCGTCAGGCCCTGGACGGAGCAGATGACGGTTTGGCAGTGATAAAGAAGATTATTGAACAAGCCCCCTGTTATTTGAAGGCGGGAGGGTATATAATAATAGAAATCGGCGCATCCCAGAAAAAGGCAGTAAAAGAGCTGATTGATGGTTGCGGTGCCTATGAAAATAGGGAGTGGATAAAAGATTATGCCGGGTTATGGAGAGGAGTAGTCCTTAAGAAAGCAGTCAACTAGAAATGATAAGTAGCGGGTAGCAAGTAGCGAGTAGAGAGACAAAAGGTGTTAATACAAATTGTAAAATTGAACATCAAAACTACTGCCTGTGACATGCGATTTATAACTTGTCGACTGTAATAAAGGAAGGATATGGATAAATTTATCGTACATAAATCCAGGCTGAAAGGGAAGGTCAGAATAAACGGTTCCAAGAATTCCTGCCTGCCGATCATGGCGGCTACTTTGTTGACTGATCAGCCCTGCAAACTTCTTAATATTCCGGATCTAAGCGATGTCAGGACAATGATCAGGATCCTGGAGGGGCTGGGCAAAAAGATCGATTTTTCCCGGGGACGAATGACTGTCTGTTCCCGGAAAGTCAGGGCCTATTCTGCTCCTTACCGTCTGGTACGCACGATGCGGGCTTCTTTTTGCGTGTTAGGTCCGCTTCTGGCCCGTCATAAAAAAGCCAGGGTCTCCTTGCCCGGCGGATGCATCATCGGACCAAGGCCGGTCGATCTGCATATTAAAGGTTTGAAAGAATTAAAGGCCGAGATCCATATCGATAAAGGTTATTGTGTGGCCAATACCGCAGGACTGCGCGGCGCCCACATATATCTGGGAGGTCATTTCGGATCTTCGGTGCTGGCCACTGCTAACCTGCTTATGGCCGCTACCATGGCCAAAGGGGAAACCGTGCTGGAACATTGCGCCTGCGAGCCGGAATTAAACGATCTGGCCGTATTTCTCAAGAAAATGGGTGCCGATATAGAAGGAGCCGGCACGCCAATGCTGGTGGTCAGAGGGGTCGAAAGACTGCGCGGTACAGAACATACAGTGATTCCCGACCGTATCGAGGCCGGTACTTTTATTGCCGCCAGTCTGGCTACGAAATCGATTTTGACCCTGGATAATGCCCCGGTACGTAATCTTACCTCTGTACTGGAGGTGGCCAGGCGCATGGGAGCGAAGCTAAAGATCAATGAAAACAGCCTGCAGATCGTTCCGCCGCGGCATATCCATCCGGTCAATATTACTACTTTGCCTTATCCCGGTTTTCCCACTGACCTGCAGGCCCAGTTCATGGTTTCTTTGATCTTTGCCCGCGGCGTGTCGATGATCACCGAAAAGATATTCCCCGACCGGTTCATGCATGTCCCGGAGCTGAACCGTATGGGGGCGAGGATCTTTCGTAACGGACCATATGCCATTATCGAAGGCGTTAAAAAAATATACGGGGCGGAGCTTATGGCTTCTGACCTCAGGGCGTCGGCAGCTTTGGTGATTGCCGGTTTGGCTGCCGAAGGTAAAACCGAGATACGCCGCATTTATCACCTTGACCGGGGATATTTTCATCTGGAAAAGGCCTTGCGTAAACTGGGGGCGAAGATCTTCCGGGAAAAACAATGACCGGGTCGACCATCGACTATCCCGAAGCTACATTCGGGACAGGAGGCCGCAAAGAAATTGCAAATTGTAACCTGCCTCGACGGCAAGGCGGGATTTAGCATTTAGCATTGCAGATTTCCTGACTTCGAACTCATAATTTATAACTTATAACTTTAATAGTATGAATATCAATGTGCTCCCCCTGATCCTGGAAGCGAAAAAGAAAAAAATAGAGGTACTTCGTAAAAACGAAGAAGGGATTCGTTCTCTGATAAAGAAGGCTCCTAAAGTGAGGTCTCTCAGGTCGGCGATCTGTCGGGAGAATAAAATATCGGTCATTGCCGAAATAAAGCAGGCTTCGCCTTCGGCAGGTATTTTGCGCCGCGAGTTTGATCCGCTGGATCTGGCGATAAACCTTCAGGCGGCAGGAGCAAAAGCCCTTTCTATCCTGACCGAAGAGGAATTTTTTCTTGGTAAAAATTCATATATAGAGACGATTCGGGCCAGGAGCGAGATCCCTCTCTTGAGGAAAGATTTTATCATCGATGAGATCCAGGTTCTGGAGTCACGAGCCCTGGGCGCCGACGCGGTCCTTCTGATCATGCGTCTGCTTGATGAGCAAAAATATGACCGGTTGTACCATGCGGCTAAAGAGGAGGGAATGGAAGTGATCGTCGAGGTCCATACTCAGAAAGAACTGCGGCGGGCTTTAAAATTACCGGCGGAGATAATCGGTGTCAACAACCGTAATCTGCAGACACTTAAAGTCGATGTGCGGCGCACCAAGACGATAGCTCCTTTTATACCGGCCGGAATAGCCAAGATAGGAATGAGCGGCATCTCATCGGTAAAAGATATGCTGCTTTATAAAGGTGTTGGCCTGGACGCGGTGTTGATCGGAGAATCACTGATGCGCCAGGAGCAACCGCAGGACAAATTGAAAGAGTTGAATATAGATCCCTGACCGAGCCATATAGCCGGGTAGTGTCCCGGCCCGGGCGTTACTGCCCGGATCGCAACAGGATGTATTCCCCATATTTATGAGATCGAAGAGCGGAAAAAAAGATATGTTCGAATGTATTTCCCTGAAAGGATTAACAGTGATCTTTTCCCGGATGAAAGAGTTCGCCAGTTCCGGATTGGGCATTTTTGTCCGGGCCGGAGCCCGCTTTGAGCCGGCAGCGGTCAAAGGTGCTGCCCATTTTACCGAACATATGCTGTTCAAAGGCACGAAAAAATTCAGTTATAAAAGAATAAAACAGGATATCGAAGGGCGGGGCGGGAGCCTTAACGGGTATACTTCTCAGGAGACGGCAGGCTATTATGCCCAGTTTTTGAAAAAAAATCTGGATATAACACTGGATATTCTCAGCGACATGGTGCTTCATCCTCTTTTCGATAAAAAGGAAATAGAAAAGGAGAGGAATGTGATCCTGGAAGAGCTGAAAATGTATAATGATCTGCCTCATTTCCGGGCCCTCTCTTTGCTGGAACAGCTGTTATGGAAGAAACATGTACTGGGGGAAGATATCATCGGCCGGGAAAAAACGATAAAGAAGATCGTCCGCCGGGATCTCTTTCTCTTCCAGAAAAAATTTTACATTCCCGCTAACCTTTGTGTTTGCTGCGTCGGCGATGTATCCGGTGAGAGGCTGCTGAAATTATTATCGAAAAAAATAAAATCGCCATCCGGCCGGACCGTTCTGCCCTGGGGTGAGGCGCCAAGTTCTTCTGTGAAGCAGGCTGTTTCAGTCGAACATAAACCGCTTGATCAGACGCATTTTTGTATCGGTTTCCGGGGTGTGTCCTATAAAAGCGAACAGCGTTTTGTTCAAGAATTGCTGCACGTGATCATGGGGGCAAACATGAGTTCGCGCCTTTTTGAGGAGATCCGGGAAAAAAGGGGACTGTGTTATGAGATCTCTACCGAGACCAGAAAATTTGCCGATAGCGGAGCTTTTATCGTGCACTGCGGATTGGATAAGAAAAATATCGAACCGGCTTTCCGGGCGGTATTGCGGGAATTAAAAAAAGTAACAAACCGGCCGATCGGGCGCCGGGAATTGGCCCGGGCAAAAGATTATATGCTGGGGCAGCTTTCCATGACCCTGGAGCGGCCCGGCGGCAGGATGTTTTATCTGGCTGATTCGTTCCTGGCCCGGGAAAAAATAGATTCGTTCTCCTGTCTGGAAGATAAAGTCAGGTCTGTAGAGCCGGGGAGTATCCAAAATCTGGCTCGCAGGATGCTTAATTTCAGGCGGTTATGCGTTTCCTGCGTGGGTAATGTGGGGCCGGACATGAAAAAATGCCTGCAGGATATTATAAAAACGGAGAGCGAATGAACAAAACAGCTGTCCCGGGGAAAGCCAGGGTGTACACGATATTGAAGGCGGCTTTTGACCAAAAGGCAGTTGATCCGGTGGTCATAGATGTCAGCGCTGTATCTTTTGTCTGCGATTACTTCATTGTCGTTTCCGGTGAGTCGGAACCGCAGGTCAGAGCTATTTACGGAAATATAATCCGGCAGGCGAGAAAAGAAAATATTCCGGTACATCATTGCGAAGATGATCCCTCTTCACGCTGGATGCTTGTCGATCTTTATGACGTAGTCGCGCATATTTTTTTGCGGGAGGCGCGCGATTTTTATGACATCGAACATCTCTGGAGAGAAGGTAAAAGGATACGCATCCCCAAAACAATTTCTGCTTAAAGAACACGCCGCATTTTTTCCGCTACCCTTTCTG
>CAZVRU010000016.1:0-22156 GCA_964629785.1 uncultured Planctomycetia bacterium | reverse complement strand
ATGAATTTTTTTCATTTTTTACTCCGTGTACTGTTATCCGACAATTTTTGTTTCAAAAATAAGGCAGTATAAGAAGACCGGTTACGAACCACTTCCCGGGGAAGACCGCAGGCAACGATCCGGCCACCCTTTTCTCCGCCTTCGGGCCCCAGGTCGATAATGTAATCAGCACATTTTACCACATCCATATTATGTTCGATAACCAAAACTGTATTTTTTTTATCAGTAAGCCGTTGCAGTACCGAAAGTAGTTTCTTGATGTCATCGAAATGCAGGCCGGTGGTCGGCTCATCCAGAATATACATGGTTTTACCAGTGGCTTTTTTGCGCAGCTGGGAGGCCAATTTGATCCGTTGCGCTTCCCCCCCGCTCAAAGTAGTGGCTGACTGGCCCAGACTTATATATCCCAGACCAACATCGATAAGGGTCTTAAGAATAGCAGCGATCTGAGGAAAATTCTCGAATAAAGAAGCAGCCTCGGATACGTTCATGTTCAGCACCTCAGAGATCGATTTACCCTTAAAAGATATTTCCAGGGTCTCTTTATTAAACCTTTTACCGGAACAAACTTCGCAGGGTATATATATATCAGGCAAAAAATGCATCTCGATCTTTTTGATCCCTTCGCCGCGGCATGCTTCGCAACGCCCCCCCGAAACATTAAAACTGAAGCGGGATGGTTTATACCCGCGTAATCTTGCTTCGGGAAGCTGGGAAAAAAGCTGCCGGATATGAGTAAAGACCCCGGTATATGTGGCGGGATTACTGCGCGGTGTCCTGCCGATAGGCGACTGGTCGACGATCACCACTTTATCTATCTTTTCCGCGCCGACGATACCTTTATGAAGTCCCGGCTTATCGCGTGAATCATATAACGTTCTGGCCAGAGCCTTATAAAGGATATCGTTGACCAAAGTCGATTTTCCCGAACCGGAAACGCCGGTTACACAGACAAACCTGCCCAGAGGTATTTTGACGTCGATATCCTTGAGATTATGTTCCCGCGCCCCCTTGACCGTCAGAAAATCGGCGTCTTTATGCCCGCGCCAGGCCGGGGGCAACTCGATCTGTTCTTTACCGGAAATATATTTGCCGGTCAAAGACGAAGTACGGGAAACACCTTTCAGCGGTCCGTTGTATACCACTTCCCCTCCCATGTGACCGGCAGCGGGACCGAGATCTATTATCCAGTCACTGTCATGGATCATCGCTTCGTCATGCTCGACCACCAGCACTGTATTGCCGAGATCGCGCAGATTTTTCAGGGTCGTGATAAGTTTCAGGTCATCACGCGGATGCAGGCCGATAGTCGGTTCGTCAAGAATATAAATGACACCGCTTAACGCACTTCCCACCTGAGTAGCCAGCCTGATCCTCTGTGATTCTCCTCCCGAAAGAGTGGAGCTCAACCGGTCCAGAGTAAGATATCCCAGACCCACGTCAAGACAAAAGCTCAGCCGTTTTTTTATTTCTTTCAGTATATGATGGGCTATAGTCTCTTCCCGGCGGTTTAATTTCAGAGAAGAAATAAAAGAATGAGCATCTTCTATGTTCAGCTGGATTATATCGTATATCGACCTTCCTTCTATATGCACGGCGAGGCTTTCCTTTTTCAGCCGCGTCCCCCGGCAAGCCGGACAGGAAAGTTTGGACATGTACTTGGTAAGTTCCTGTTTTACATAATCGCTGTCCGTTTCCCGGAAAAGACGTTCCAGATGAGGAACTACTCCGGGAAAAGATTTACCCCAGACATCGATCTTTTCGCTGCCATAAAGGATGATCTTCTGGATGCTCTTGCCAAGTCTTTTGAACGGCAGGTCCATATCGATATCGAGCTCGTCAGCCAGCGCGCGCAGAAATGAACGGTAATACATGATGTAGCCGCGCGACCCCCGGCGCCAGGGTTCGATCGCACCGCCGGCCAGGGTCCGGTTTTTATCCGGGATGACGAGATCAGGATCGAACTCAAGAAGAGTGCCCAGTCCGTTGCAGGAAGGACAGGCGCCGTAAGGCGAATTAAAAGAAAACATTCTCGGCTCAGGTTCGGGAAAATAAAGTCCGCAATGCGAACAGCTTAATTTTGTATTAAAAAACAGTTCTTTATTATCGGTTTCGTCGTATACCAGCAGAGTCCCTTCCGAATATTTCAGGGCAGTCTCCACGGAATCGGCCACGCGCTGTTTCTGTTCCCCGGAAATCGCTATACGGTCCACCACTATATCGATATGGTGGATCTGATAACGTTTCAGCTTTATTTCCTCTTCCAGGTCATATATCTTATTGTCGACCCGGACCCGGCGAAACCCCTCTTTTTGCAGCCGCTTAAAAAGAGCCTCATAAGTACCTTTCTTGCCGCGCACTACCGGAGAAAGGATGTAGATCCTGTGGTCGAAAGGCAGGGAAAGTATTTTTTCGATTATCTGGCTGGAAGTTTCCTGTACTACAGGCCGCCGGCACTTATAACAATGAGGGTGTCCGATACGGGCGAAAAGAAGACGAAGATAATCGTAGATCTCGGTCTGAGTGGCTACGATAGAACGGGGAGAACCGCCGGCAGTGCGCTGTTCGATGGCGATGGCCGGAGACAATCCTTCGATATGCTCCACTTCCGGTTTCTGCAACTGCCCCAGAAACTGACGGGCATAACTGGAAAGACTTTCCACGTAACGGCGCTGCCCCTCGGCATAAATAGTATCGAAGGCCAGCGACGATTTTCCGCTGCCCGAAACCCCGGTCACTACTATCAGCTTGTTCTTAGGAATTTCCAGGGTAACATTCTTGAGATTATGCTCTTTTGCCCCTTCTATGCGTATAGTGTCCATAATTCTTATCCAGGGTATAGCGTTTAGCGGTTAGGGTTTAGGGAGCGCTTCGCACGCTGATTTCATACGTGATTTTGCAATGCTAAATGCTAAATTTTCAATTTGCAATTTCCTTGTCCTTTTTACTTTCCGTAAGACGGCTTCGTCCTCCTGCCCCGAGTAACTGTCCCGAGTATTTCCTCGGGGTCGTCTTAGCAGGCGTAGCCTGCGAACGTCTCACGTCTCAGCGAATGCAATGAGCGGCCTGCCCCGAACGCAGCTTCGGGGACGTCTTACGGTCCATTAGCTTCCGATCTTCACGTTGGAGACCATCTGCGCCAGCAGGCTCCGGGCCGAAAGAATGGTCAGATAACTCGTCCTGGGATTATCAGGTGACGGCAGGTTCTCCACTACGATCCTGATGCAGGCCGCATCGGAAATCACCTCTATCGTATGGGTATTACGGGTTAACCGTGGATCGACCTTTACAACTACCTCTAATCCCTTATGATGAGACGCCAGATAAAGTGCCGCAGCAACATTGATATTCTTGGGGAAACACTCTATCGCATCTTTCACGCTCCCCTTAAAAACCACCTTTTCGTTCTTTATCCTGAAGACATCTATTTTTTTCTTCTCCAGGTAATCAACATTGGCAAGGGAACGGGGCGGCTTTGAAGTGGTCAGCGTCACTTTCTTTATCCCTGCCGAGCGCACGCTGCGGATGCCGTCCAGACCGCAGATCGCGCCTGAGGGGATATACACATGCCCCTGATGACTTCCGATCAAACCGACCAGATGAGGATATCTTATAAACGCTCCCAGGCTAAGGACCATAATATCCTTTTTCTTTTTTACCACTTTCTCGATCAGTATCCTGGCCGCGTCGATCTGGGCAGTTTCGATGACCAGATCTACCCTGTCGATCAATTTTTCCAAATCCAGAAACCGCGCTGGCGCAGCCAAAGCAGAGATCAATCTCCTGGCTTTTTCTTCATCGATATCATAAACTGCAGATAAAGACATCTTTTTTTTAAGTTCAGTAGCTATAAACCGGGCCAGGTTCGTCCCTATATTCCCGCAACCTACGATACCCACCTTTATTTTTTTTGCCATATTACTCCTTATATTCTACCGTCTGCGGCTCTCTCTACTCGCTACTTGCTACTCTCTACTTTATTATTATATTATCGATCAGCCTGGTTTTTCCCAGATATACAGCCAGGGCCATCACTGCTTTCCGGTTCACAGTCTTTACTTCCCGGAGGGTTTGATGATCGACGATCCGGATATAATCGACAGATGCATCCGGCATCCCGGATCGGAGCAGAGCGGCAGCGATTTTTTTTAAGACAGCGGCGCTGCGCTCTCCTTTTTTCACCCTGTCCTTCACCGCGCTTAATGCTCTGTAAAGAGCCGGAGCCTGAGCCCGCTGAGCAGGTGTAAGATAGCGGTTGCGCGAGCTCATGGCCAGACCGTCTTTTTCCCGTACAATAGGGCATATCTTTATGATCACCGGTATATTAAGATCGCCGGCCATGCGTTTTACCACCCGGGCCTGCTGAAAATCCTTTTGACCGAAATAGGCCAGATCAGGCAGCACGATATTGAACAATTTTGCCACCACTGTGCAGACCCCCCGGAAATGACCGGGACGGGATGCCCCGCAAAGCCCGGCACTTAATCTTTCTTCTTCGACAAAAGTCGAATGATCATTCTTATACATGTTTTTTAGCGAAGGACAAAAAGGTATGTCGATTTTTTCTTTTTTCAGCAAAGAAATATCCTGTTTTAAAGTACGCGGATAACGGTTTAAATCCTCGCCCGGCCCGAACTGCGCAGGATTGACAAAAATACTGACGATCACAAAGCCGCATTGACTGCGGGCTTTGCGCACCAGAGAAAGGTGACCTTGATGAAGCGCTCCCATGGTAGGAACGAATCCTATACTTTTACCCTTTTTACGGGCACCGGATATCTCTGCTCTTGCGCTTTTTATGGTCCTAACGGTTTTCATGGTTGTTCTGCCTTTGACCCGGTTCGCCGGGCGTCAACGATTGCCGGTGCGATCTCTTTAAGCGGTTCAATGACAAAATCGCGCTGCCACATGCGGGGATGAGGGATCTTCAACTCATCGGTCTCGATCGTTTCTTCTCCGTAAAGCAGTATATCAAGGTCAATGGTCCGGGGACCGTTCTTTACACCTCGTTTCCTGCCCAATTTTTTCTCCACTGACTGCAGATAATGCAGCAGGTCTGCCGGCTTCAGATCAGTAAATATCTCTAATACCCCGTTCAGATAAAAGGGCTGAGGCGGACCGTCAACAGGCTCTGTCTCGATCAAAGAGGAAATTTTATTTATCTTTATGCCCGGATTCTTTTCCAGCAGATCCAGGGCGGCCCTGATAACATGCCGGCGGTCACCGAGGTTCGAACCCAATCCTATAAACACCTTTTCCATTTTCCCAATAACCTGACGCGGTATGGCGGGCTATCGATCGCTGCCGAACAGGATATCGTGCATAGAATAAAGACCAGGCGGTTTACCGATAAGCCAACGCGCGGCCCGCACTGCTCCCTGGGCAAAAATATCCCTGGTCTTTGCCGAATGGCTGATGGTGATCGTATCGACATCGCTTTCAAAAACGACTTTGTGATCGCCGATGATCTCACCTTCGCGTATCGCCCTGATATCTTCCGGTTTTACTGCCGATCCCTGCTCATTGATTATTCTGGCCATCTGTTTGGCAGTGCCCGAAGGAGCGTCTTTTTTATGAATATGATGGGCTTCCTCTATCTCCACTTTATAGCCCCGGAGGACCTTGGCCGCATCAGACAACAGCTTAAAGACAAGATTTACTCCCACGCTCATATTAGGGGAAAAAAGCACTGGTATGACTTTTCCCGCCTCAGCAATGGCTTTCTGTTCTGCTTCGCTGCATCCTGTGGTGCCGATGACCATAGCCACTTTGTATTTCACAGCAACGGCAAGATGTTCCAGGGTAGCCCGGGGAGAAGTGAATTCGATGAAACACTGGCAGGCCTTTATCTTTTCCGCCTCGTCAATGACCGGGACTCCTTCCACACTCGTACCCAGCTCAGGATGGCCTTTCTGCTCAAGCCCGAAAACTACGGAAATATCCTTATCCTGATGCGCGTAATGGATTATCCGTTTCCCCATCCTGCCGAAAGCACCGCTTACACCGATCCTTACCATATTAAACTCCTTACTATAGCTCTTAACGAAACCGTAAGACGTTCTCCCTGCGGTCGGACGTAAGACGTCCGCTTCGCTAAGACGTGTAATGCGGACACTCTTCCTGTCTCACATTCACTTTATCCTTGTTACTTCCCGCTGAAAGCGGGCCTCTCCACTCTCTGCTTGAAATCCGAACAATCAAAAGAATAGGACTTCGGATTTCATCTCCCGATGAATTGCGGGCAATTTTCGGGACTTAAACCCCGAGAATCTGAAAGATTCCTCGGGGCCGGTAAGCTGCGGAAAAATATCTTTGAGATTCTTCCGCTATTCAGGCACACATCGGGACTCTACCCGCTACTTCCTTCTCTTTATAAGTTTATAACTCTTCAGCACTTTTCTGAACTTAGCCAGGTTATCCTTGCTCATCGGACAAAGCGGCAGACGCATGTTTGGCTCGATCAATCCCATCAAACCCAAAGCGGTTTTAGCGGGTATGGGATTAGTCTCCATGAACAAAGACTTGATCAGCGGATAAAGATAAAGCTGGACTTTTTTGGCCTTAGCGACATTACCTTTAAGCCAGGCATCGACCATATCATGGGTCTCTCTGGGCATTACATTGGCAACTACCGAGATCACGCCCCGGCAGCCGACAGCCATCATCGGTACCACGATCTCGTCACATCCGGAAAAAAGCACAAAATCATTATCCACCAGAGTCATCAGCTTGCTGACCTGGTCCACGGACCCGCTGGCCTCTTTTATGCCGATAACCGTTTTGCAATCCCGGTAAATACGGGCCACGGTTTCCGGCAGTATATTGCAACCGGTACGTCCCGGTACATTATAAATAATAACCGGGATCCTGGCCGCTTTGCTCACAGTTTTAAAATGATAGTACAAACCTTCCTGCGTGGGTTTATTATAATAAGGCGTGATCACCAGAGCGGCAGCCGCGCCGGCTTTTTCGGCGAACCGGACAAGACCTGTGGCCTCGGCAGTAGAATTAGAACCGGCCCCGGCAATAACCGGGATCTTTTTACCGGCCTGATCAACAGCTATCTCCACTACCCGGCGGTGCTCTTCATGGGAAAGGGTTGCGCTCTCGCCGGTAGTACCGCAAACCAGGATCGCATCGGTCTTGTTCTTTATATGCCATTTAATAAGAAAACGCAATTTTTCTTCATTGACTTCGCCGTTTCTTCTGAACGGGGTGACCAAAGCGACAATACTTCCTTTAAACATATTCCCTCCTTGATTTAAACGATGATCTCCCGGACGATCAGATCTTTATAACTCTCTCTTTTTCTGATCAAAGATACTTTTTTACCATCTACCAGTACTTCGGCGGCCCGGGGGCGGGAATTATACTGAGAACTCATACTGAACCCGTAAGCACCGGCCCCGAACACGGCTATATGATCTCCCCGCGATACTGTCAGGTGCCGGTCTTTACCCAGGAAATCGCCGCTCTCGCATATCGGTCCCACTATATCCACCGTTTTTCTGACGCTCTTTTCCTGTTGTAACAGCGATACCGGTTGAATCGAATGATAGGCATTATAAAGAGAAGGGCGCATCAGGTCATTCATGCCGGCATCGACTATGACAAACTTTTTCTGAGCGGTTTCCTTGACATAGGTCACCCCGGCGACAAGGATCCCGGCATTGCCGACGATGAACCGGCCCGGCTCCAGAATAACTTTCACCTCCAGCTTCTTCAGCAAGGGCACTATTTTCCCGGCGAAAGCAGCCGCGGTCTGCGGTTTCTCCTTATCATAGACTATCCCCAGGCCTCCTCCTATATTCAAATATTCGATAACTGCTCCCCGAAACCGTAATTTCTTTATCAAAACAGAGATCTTCTTTATCGCCTTTACAAAAGGAGCTGCTTCAGTTATCTGTGAGCCTATATGGATATGGACTCCGCATACCGTACAAAAAGGATACTGCTTTTTATTCACAAACACATTTTCGGCGGTAGCGATATCGATCCCGAATTTAGTTTCCTTTTTACCGGTCGTAATATAGGCATGAGTATGAGGATCGACGTCGGGATTGACCCGTAACGCCGCTTTTACCTTTTTGCCGACAGAGGCGGCGATTTTGTTTATCCGATCCAGTTCAGGAACAGATTCCACATTAAACATCAGAATCCCGTATTTGATCGCGTCCAGGATCTCTATGTCAGTCTTGCCTACCGAGGCATAGACCACTCTGTTAGCCGGACAGCGGACTTTTCCGGCCCTGAATAATTCGCCGCCCGAAACTATATCCAGGCCGGCTCCCTGTTTGACCAGTATTTTTAACAAAGAAAGATTGGAATTAGCTTTTACCGAATAACAGATCAGCGGTTTTACCGTCAAAAAAGCTTTTTTTATCTTCAAAAACTGATCCAGCAGAGTTTTTTTACTGTAAATATAAAGGGGCGTACCGTAACGGCAGGCTATATCCTCCACTCTGGCCTGTTCACAATAAAGCTCATTTTTACGGTAATAAAAATAATGCATAATATGGGTAGTTCCTTTCTATCGCCGGCCGGGCCGATCTATTTTCTGGCAGAAAGAGATTGTTTTGACGCTACCGCGTACTTCGGGTTCATGATCCTGACTATCTCTTTATGGGAAAGATTACGGTCAAACCGTTTCAGCACTTTATCGGACATATCTTTTATTTTTATATTTTTTTCCTCAGAAGCGCGAACCAATTTGCCTATGACCGTATGGGCGTCCCGGAACGGCACTTTCTTGAATACCAGAAATTCGGCCAGTTCGGTCGCGTATAAAGTCTCGTCCTCCAGAGCTTCGGCCAGTTTTTTTTCCTTGAGTTTTATTTTTTTGACAAAATCGATCATTATATTCAACTCCGCCTCGATAGTCTCTACCGAAGAAAAAAGAGGCTCTTTGTCAAGCTGCATATCCCGGTTATAGGTGAGCGGCAACCCTTTCATTAAAGTAAGCAGAGAGACCAGATTGCCGTAAACTTTTCCTGTCGAACCGCGTACCAGTTCCAGGAAATCGGGATTTTTCTTATGCGGCATAAGGCTCGAGCCAGTGCAGTATTCTTCGGGAAGATCGAAAAAATCGAATTCCCGGGTCGAGTAAAGAATGCAGTCTTCGGCAAACCGGGAAAGATGCATTTGCAATAAAGATAGAATGCTGAGCAATTCGATAACGAAATCCCTGTTGGCCACGTTATCCAGAGTGTTTTTAGCCAGTTCCAGCTTATACTGGTTCCCCTGGGTCCTGGTCATGCCGATAAAATTATCTATCGCCTCGCTGTAAGCTTTGCGGGAAATACCGCTTCCGGCCAGAGCTCCTGACCCCAGATAGATAGGAAAATTCTTTAAAAGCCGGTCAATCCTCTCAAAATCCCTTTCGAACATATTAAAATAAGCGCCGCTATAATCGATGAATGAGACTACCTGGGCGCGCTGGGTATGAGTGTATCCCGGTATATAGCAGTGTTTGTAGGAGGCGCTGAGGGCATTGAGAGAAGAAAGCACCCCGTTAAGCAGTTTGAGGATAGTAACCCCTTCTTTATAACAATACCACCGTTCATCGAACACGATCTGGTCGTTACGCGACCGCAAAGTGTGAAGTTTGGATGCCAGTTTGCCGACTTTTTTGGCCACGCGGTTCTGGATATCGGTATGGATATCCTCAGCCACCAATACCGGCTTGAATTTGTTATCTTTTATATCCTGATAGATCTCTTTCAAAGCGCGGGTGAGTTTCTGAGCTTCCTGAGGCTTCAACACTCCGGCTTCTTTTAATGCCGCAACATGAATAAAGGAATGGTATATATCGTATTGGGCAAGTTTATAATCATAACCGATAGATTTCTGAAACTCATAGAATTCCCTGTTTATCTGCTTCTTAAACCTTCCTCCCCATAATTTTTTGCTCATATACTACCTCCCCAAGGAGATTACACCGATTAAAGAGCATTACACCGATATTATCCGTGTAATCGTGATCTAATCCGTGTAATCATCTTTTCATGTACGGCATGGAAAAAATATTTATGAACCCCCGGGAGTCTTCCCGGTTAAAAGCATCTTTTTCACCGTAGGTAGCCAGTTCTTTTTTATATAAAGCATTCCTGGATTCACGGCCGGCTATGTACATACTCCCTTTATACAATTTAAGGCGTATCTTGCCGCTGACTTTCTGCTGAGTAACCCTGACAAAAGCATCCATACTCTGCCGTAAAGTGGAAAACCACAATCCCTGATAAGCCAGACGGGAATACTGCTGGCTGAGGAATTCTTTAAAAGCCAGAGTATCCTTATCCAGAACCAGTTGTTCCAGTTCCCTGTGGGCAAGAAGCAGTATCCAGGCTGCCGGAGCTTCATAAGTCTCACGTGATTTTATGCCCACAGTACGGTCCTCGATCAGATCGCTGCGGCCAATGCAATGTTTCCCTCCGGTAACATTAAGAGCATCGATGATCGCCAGGAAATCCTTTTTCTTACCGTTAAGTTTTACCGGGACACCTTGGGCAAATTCCAGGCTGACGATTTCCGGACGATCAGGTGTTTTTTCCAGAGGACGGGTAAATACCGCTGCCCGGTCGTCAAAAGAAGTCTCCAGGTCTTCCAGCCGCCCGCCTTCGATGCTCACGCCCCATATATTTTTATCGATACTGTAAATCTTCTCCCGGGTCGTCTTGATCGGCACTTTTTTCCTTTTAGCGTAAGCGATCTCCGATTCACGGGAAGTAAGTTCCCACTCCCGCAACGGCGCTATTATCTTCAGCCGGGGATCCAGCATTTTTATCGTCGCCTCGATCCTCACCTGGTCGTTCCCTTTACCGGTACAGCCATGGGCCACATATCCGGCCTTTTCCTTATGCGCGATATCGACCAGATGCCTGGCAATAAGAGGGCGCCCCAGAGACGTGGAAAGGACATATTTGCCTTCATAAACGGCATTGGCCTGCAAGGCAGGAAGAATATACTCAGCCACGAACTCACGGCGCAGATCTTTTACATAAATGCGTAAAGCCCCGGTCTTTATCGCCCGTTTTTTAAGATCGGCCGGAGAGAATTCACTGCCCAGATTGGCGGAAAAACATATCACCTCAAACCCTTTTTCTTTCAGCCAGGGAATGCAGCAGGAAGTATCAAGACCGCCGGAATATGCAAGCACCACTTTCTTTTTCATTTCGATCCTCCTAAAAGAGCAAGCAGAATGGCCTTGGCCGCGTGCATCCTGTTCTCTGCCTGCAGAAATACAATGGAATTTTTGCTTTCGATGACCTCATCGGTGATCTCTTCGCCACGATGAGCGGGAAGACAATGCATTATCAGACACTCTTTTTTTGCCAGCTTCATCAACTCCCGGTTGATCTGAAATTTACTGAACTCTTTTATCTTTCTGTCTTTAGCTGCTTCTTCACCCATCGACGCCCAGACATCGGTATAAATAACATCGGCCTTGCCGGCCGCGGCACGCGGATCATTGCTTATCTCTATTGTCCCGCCGCTTATTTTTACGAATTGCTTTACTTCGGACCATACTTCTTTTTTGGGCGCATATTTCGAGGGGGTAGCGATATGCAGATGACCGCCCAGCATGGAAAAAGCATACATCAGAGAATTGCATACATTATTGCCGTCGCCGATAAAAGCGCACTTGATTTTTTTTATATTTTTTTTACGTTCATAAAGCGTGAATATATCGGCCAGAGCCTGACTGGGATGCAGCAGATCGCTTAAAGCGTTCACTACCGGAATAGTGGCCGAACGCACGAACTCCAGGATGACTTCATGGGAAAACGTGCGCAATACCGCGCAGTCAAGATAGCGGGAGATCGTCCGGGCGGCATCGGAAACGCTTTCCCTCTGTCCGAGCCTTATTTCACTGGGCGAATAGTACACGGCGTTAGCGCCCAGCTGTAAAGCCCCCACATAGAAGGAAGTCTTTGTCCGCAAAGAAGGTTTCTCGAATAAAAGGCCGACGGTCTTGTCTTTCAGCGCCCGGCGGTAGCGGCCGGGAGAATTCTTTATCTTCCCGACAAGCTGCAACATCTTATGCAGAGTACGTTTCGAGCAATACTTCAGCGAGACAAAATTACTTATCATTATTTCCGATAACTCCTTCCAGGATCTTCACGCCTTTATCGATCTCTGCCGGACTTACGGTAAGAGCCGGCATTATCCGCAATACGTTTACATGGGTGGCATTGACGATCAATTTCCTGGCCAGAGCCGCCCGAAAAAACGGCTCGGCCGGTTCATGCAATTCCACGCCGACCATCAAACCTTTACCCCTTATTTCTTTTATGACCGGGAATCTTCTCTGGAGCTTTTTCAGCGAATTGATCAGATAAACTCCCATCTTCTCGGCCCGGGCCAGAAGACGCTCTTTTTTTATTATTTTGAAAACTTCGATGGCCGCGGCGCAGACCAGAGGGCTGCCTCCGAAAGTAGAGGCATGGTGACCGGGCTGAAGCAGATCGGCGATAGACTTTTTCACTACCAGTGCCCCTATCGGTACCCCGGCACCCAGTCCTTTGGCCAGAAGCATCACATCCGGCTTGATGCCGTAATGCTGATAGCAGAACATCTTTGCCGTACGCCCCATTCCGGTCTGGACCTCATCGGCCATAAGCAGGATATCGTGGGCAGTGCAGAACTTTCTCAAATCCCGTAAATACTCCTTCTCTGCCACATTGACCCCACCCTCTCCCTGGATCGGTTCCAGTAATACGGCCACGGTCTTTCTGGTAACTTTCTTTTTAAGATCGGCAAAATCACCGAAGGCAGCTTCTTTAAACCCCGGGACGATGGGTTTGAAAGGATTTTTGTATTTTTTCTGGCCGGTAGCCGAAAGGCCTCCCATGGTCCTGCCATGAAAAGAATTCTTCATGGTAATTATCTCGTAACGGCCGCTTTTACTTCCATAAAGACGGGAAAATTTAATAGCCCCTTCTATTGCTTCGGTCCCGGAATTGGAAAAAAATACTTTTGCCGGGAAAGAACTGTCAACAATTTCTCTGCCCAGCCTGTCCTGCAGAGAATTACGAAGATTGTTGGGAAGATGAATAAGCCGTGCTGCCTGAGCGCTTATTGCCCTGGCTATGTCCGGATGACAATGACCAAGGATCCCTACGCCCCAGCCGGGAAAAAGGTCCAGATACTTTTCCCCTTTTTCGTCCCAGAGCCAGCTCCCTTTGCCCCGGACAAAAACCGGACCCACTCGTTTATACACCGGTATCAGATACTTTTCTTTCATAGCTTATTATTTCTGTTTAGGCGATAAGTCGGAAGTCACAAGTCGACAAATATTAATAATATCGGATTTTGCATTTATCATTTTATATTTCAAACTTTGCATTGATATTTTCTCACATTCACTTTTTCCTTTATCCTTTTTACTTTTTACTTGTGCACGTCAGTGCACTATCTCCGTGCCGATCCCTTCGTCAGTAAAAATCTCAAGCAATATCGCATGGGGGATCTTGGCGTCGATGATATGCGCCTTGTTGATCCCTGATTTTATTCCGCTGATCGCGGCTTTTACTTTGGGGATCATACCTTCGGCAATAGCTTTACTGGCGAACATATCCTCTGCTTTATCCACGCTCAAATGCGACAGGAGAGAATCGGGATTGCTGGCATTTCCCAGAACCCCCCGCACATTGGTCAGAAAAACCAGTTTTTCCGCATTAAGCCGGGAGCCAATAAAAGCCGCGGCGTCATCGGCATTGATATTGAACGGATCGCCATATTCGCCTATGGCCATAGGACAGATCACCGGTATACTGTCCGGCAGCACGGCCTGGATCCGCTCCTGGTTCAGGCCGGTAAGTTCCCCCACAAAACCAAGGTCACGTTTGCTTTTCTTCTTTACTGCCGACAATACCGGATGGGCGCGGGTAAACCCAACTGCCTTGACCCCGTGTCCTTTGATCTCTTCCACGATCATTTTATTGAGACTGTTCAATTCTTCTTCGACTACCTGCAAGGTAGCCTTGTCAGTTACCCGTATGCCGTCATGAAACTGCGTAGGGATCTTCATCTGCCGCAGACGGTCTGTAATATTGGGGCCTCCGCCGTGCACCAGGATCGGTCTGATACCCGTATAGCGTAAAAAAGCGATATCTTCCAGCACTGCCTTGCGCACTCTATCCTCACTCAAAATTGATCCGCCGTATTTTATTACCGTGACTTTTTTGTGGAACTGTTTTATATACGGCAGAGCTTCGATCAATACATCGGCTTTTTTAATCGCATCCTGCATGTCTCACCTTCCTCTTGATAACTTAATTATCTGATTACACAGATTAAATCATGATTACACCGATAAATATTAATCTGTGTAATCCTCCCTAATCCGTGTAATCAACAGGTCTGATCCCGATTAGACCTGTTAACTGTATCCAGCGTTTATCTTTACGTATTCCGGGGTTATATCGCAGCACCAGCCGCGCCAGGAAGCAGTGCCCCGGCCCAGATAAACGGTCATAACGATATTCTTTTCTTTAAGAGAAGTTGCGGCAACCCTGAATTTAGTCTCGCTGACCTTTATCCCGGCATGGCCTAAAGCAGCAATGACCCGCCCCCAATTGGGATTTTCGCCGTAAAGAGCGGTCTGGAACAGCAATGAACCGGCAATGCACTGAAAAGCCAGCCGGGCCTCTTTCTCGTTCTTAGCTTTCTTTATATCGATCTGAAGGAATTTAGTCGCCCCTTCGCCGTCCTTGACGATCAACTTGGCCAGTTCTATGCATACCTCCTGCAAGGCCCGGGAAAACAGCGATTTTGACTTTGCGTCACTGATCTTTGCGCCTTTATTGCTGGCCATTACGATCACGCTGTCATTGGTGCTCATGCACCCGTCCACCGAAATACTGTTGAAACTTTTATCGACTGCGACAGAAAGACTTTTCTGCAAAACCGGCCGGGAGATCCGGGCGTCGGTTAAAATAAAGGCAAGCATGGTGGCCATCGAAGGGTTGATCATCCCGGCCCCTTTTACGCAGCCGGTAACTGTCACTTTATCCCGGCCCGACCTTACTGTCCGGGACACTATTTTCCTGCAGGTATCCGTGGTCATTATACTTTCGGCAAAATCATCGATCGCCGGCCTGAGCTCCCTGACCAGTCCCGGAATATTGCGGGTTATAACTGAAAAAGGAAGTTTTTTGCCGATGATACCAGTGGAAGCAAAAAGCAGCTGCTCTTTTTTGATACCGAGCTGCCGGGCGCAATCAGCGCACAGTTGCAGGGTGTCCTTTAAACCGGAAGAATGGGTAAAACAATTGGCATTACCGCTGTTGACCAGCAAAGCCCGGATATCATTGTCGATATTTTTCCGGCAGACCTCTACCGAATAAGAACAATTCAGGTTACCGGTAAAAACACCGGCCGTAATCGCACTGTCCGGACAAAGGATAAGACCGAGGTCCCTGCCTCTTTTTTTTATACCGCCGGCAATACCGCCGGCCAGAAACCCCTGGGGGATCTTCATAACAAACCTTCTGTTTCGTTAAACCCGCACATAACATTCATGTTCTGTACTGCGCTGCCGGCAGCGCCTTTTATCAGGTTATCGATGCAGGAAGTGATGACCAGTTTTTTCCCCTTTGGCGAAAAAGAAAAACCGATATCGCAGAAATTTGTATTGACCACTTCTTTCAAAGAAGGCAAACATTTTTTTATCCTGACAAAAGGAGCTTTTTTATAATATCCGGTATAAAGAGAAAAAAGCTTTTTCTCGTTCATCTTTTTCGCCGGTTTTACCACTATTGTGGAATGAATCCCGGCAGCCACTCCGGCCACATGGGGGATAAATGTCAGATCGACCTTTCTTTTGCCTAAAGTTTCCAGAACATAGACGATCTCCGGCACATGCTGGTGAACGAAAGGCTTATAAGCCCAGATATTATCGGCAATATTATCATAATGATATTCGATCTTCGCTTTACGGCCGGCCCCGGTGATCGAAGATACAGAACTGACCATGATCTCGCTATCGATCACTTTTTCCCTGAGCAACGGTAATAAGGCCAGTTCGATGCCGGTAGGATAGCAGCCGGGATTGGCGATCAGCGAGGCAGTTTTGATCTTCTCTTTAAAAAACTCGGTAAGTCCATAGACCGCCTGCTTAAGGTTATTTTTATCCTTATGGGCAGTGTTGTAATATTTCTTATATACTGCCGGATCCTTTATCCGGTAGTCGGCCGAAAGATCGACGACCTTTTTACCCTGCTTAAGAAGATAGGCCGCTACTTCCATGGATACGGTATGGGGCAGGGAAAGAAACAGCGTTTCGCATTTCCTGGCCGCCTTTTTTACATCCATGTGCTCACAGGGCATATCGACCAACCCCTGAAAACGCGGGAACATCTCACTGTAGGCAACCGGCCTGGGAGTCCGTGAAGACAGATAAGCCAGTTCCACTTTACTGTGTCCGGACAGTAATTCGACCAGTTTTTCTCCGGTAAATCCGGTAGCTCCTAAAACCCCTATTTTCATAATCTTACCTTCTTTTTGCCAAATAATATTAATAAAAGAATAGGTATATAATAGACGAAATTACGATAACAGTCAATAGATTGGAAAAACCAGGCTGATTGTGGATATTAGAGGCTGAAAATCAATGATTAAAGACCTGTCTAAAGGCTGCCGGACAGGCCATCCCGGGAAACCGCACCATATTTATTTCTTGGGGGGCGTAGAAACACAATTGCCGATGGTGATGGTTTGAGGATGCTTAGAGAGAAAAGCCTGCCACTCCTTCAATGTATTAGTGGGCGCGAGAATATCCCGAGAACCGTTATTGGTTACTTTTTTTTCGATCTTATGCGCATTGATACATCTGGATTCACCGCGGCATACCTTTTCTTCTGCCTCTACTGCTGCTTTTAGCGTTAAAGGCAGAAAGATAAGCACAACAATCACTAGTACGGAAAAAATTCTACACTTCATATTTTATAACCCGGGCAAAGACCTTACTTGCCTTTCATCTCTTCTATTTCCGCAGTAAGGCCGTCTATCCGTTCCTGCTGTTCTTTTACTGCCTCGATAAGCACGGCAACAAGGTTGCCGTACTCGACCGATTTCAATCCGCTGGCCGGATTAGTGGATACGACTTCGGGAAAAATTTTTTCCACTTCCTGGGCTATAAGTCCCATGTCCTGGCGGCCATCCTCTTTCCACTGAAAAGAAACGCCGCGCAATTGCCTGACCTTATCCAGAACATTACCCAGAGTAAAGATGTTTTCCTTAAGCGAACCGTCTGAAGTATAATAAAAAGCCCGGCCTTTTACATCCCCCCGGATCCTTACATCTCCGTTCACGACCAGCTTATCGGCAGGGTTTGATTCGCCGATGCCGACATTCCCGCCCGGTAAAACCATCAGCCGGGCCTCGGCCGTACCGTCAACTCCCTCAACCAGGGCAAAACTGCCGTGGTTAAGAGTGTTGGAACGCGCCGCCAATGCCCAGTGCTGGCTGGTACTCGCATCACCGGCCCTGAAATGGATCTTGGCAGAACTTATTGCATGCAGATTCCTGAGCAACAGACCGGTAAAATTATTGCCGTTTGGATTTATTGCATCGTTATCCTGCAGAATCATTTTAAAAATCGGGGAACTAGTAGAACCGGTGGTCCCGATGCCCACTGTACCTTCGACTACCAGGTCTCTTTCAGAGGAAATAATATTTGTACAGGTGCCTTCCCAGCAGTACCGGGAAGGATCACGATAGTTTCCCCCGATAGCCATACGATTGCTGCGAATTTCTTTGTACGCGCCGTAAGGGGATGGATAATAAGTGGTGATGGTGATGGATTCCCGGGAAGAAGATGTCTGACCATAACCACTAACGGCCGTCAGACAAAAAAATACTGCTGTAACAAATAAAAAAACAGCTTTTCTTTCACTATTTTTAATCATTTAGTCTTCCTTTTTTTATCCTGCCGAAAAGCAGCACATAGAAGCTACAGTGAAAATAGTATACCACTGTTCGTTATCTTTAAAAAGGGCAAGACAAAAAGGAATTATCCTACGGCCAAAATTACCGTTTGGTCCACTGGAACCGGCGCCGGGCGCCTTTACGGCCGTATTTTTTGCGCTCTTTGGCGCGGGGATCGCGGGTAAGCAGTTCTTCTTTTTTCAGGGGGCTGCGTAATAACGCATCGATATCGAGCAGACCGCGGGCAATGCCCAGCGAAATAGCACCGGCCTGACCGGTAACTCCGCCGCCTTTGACATTGGCCTGGATATCGACTTTTTCCAGCATATCGACCACAAGAAGGGGTTTCTTGACGATCATCTGATGGGTTATCACCGGGAAATATTCTTCAAGCTTTCTGCCGTTGATGGTGATCTGGCCCTTACCCTCGGTAATTATCTTAACCCGGGCACTGGCTTCTTTTCTTCTTCCTGTTTTCATTTCCGCGGCTTTAGCCTGAGTTTTTTCCATAATATTTATACCTCGATTTTTTCCGGTTTCTGTCCGTTTTGAGCGTGAGCAGCATCAGGATAGATCTTCAGATTCCTGAGCATCTGTTTGGCCAGGGTATTTCTGGGAAGCATGCCTTTGACTGCGTTACGCAGGGCAAGCACCGGATTCTTCTTATTCAGCTCTTCAAGGCTGATCACCTTGCGTCCTGACTGATACCCTGTGTATTTATCGTATATTTTACCTTTAAGCTTATTACCGGTCCATCTGATCTGGCCGGCATTGATGACCACTACCTTGTCCCCGCAGATAAAATTAGGGCTGTAACAGGCTTTGGTCTTGCCCATCAATATACGGGCGATACGGGTAGCCAGACGCCCGGCAACCATGTCTTTGGCGTCGATCAGCACCCATTTGGGCTTTATATCGTTGTAAAATCTGGTCTTTTTCATTGCCATAGTAATTATCTTTTATACCATTTATAAAGAATTTGTCAACAAAAAAAACCGCTACCTACCCCGGAGCGGTTTTTTAGGGTCTAGCGGATAGGGTATAGCGTTTAGGGGCGCCTTGCGGCAACAGGGATAAATCATGGTAATATTTTTCCCTTCCTCACTGTTGCCACCCAACTCCGAACTCCCGACTCACCTCTCCTATCTCATTTCTTATATCTTATTTTGCAATGCTAAATCCCGCCTTGCCGTCGAGGCAGGTTACAATTTGCATTTCCTGTCGCCTATAGCCTATCGTCCATTGCCTATAGCCTATCTCGCATCGAGTACCTATTCTTCTGTTTCCCCTATTTCCTTGCCGAATTCCTTGATCACCTTTTTGACTTCCAGCTCAGTGGCAGTGATCTTTTCCCGGCACAATCTGATCAATTCGATAGCCCGTTTGACCTTATCGGCCACCTCATCGACATCGACCCGTTCGGACTGCAGATCGTCCAGTATCGCGTTCAGTTCCTCTACTGCTTTCGAATACTTGATCTCTTTCTTTCCCATCGGTTTCTCCTTTACTGTATAGCTTACATTTTCCAGCAATGTCTACTCCACCCCTCTGCGCACTTACGTACGCAGTATCCGTTATTCCCCACACGTAAGTGTGTGGTTCGAGTAACGAGTATCGTGTATCGAGCATCCCTTTCCGCGTTAGCGGATTTTCTCTATTATCGAATCGGCTTCTCCCTTATAGAATACAGTAGTCAGCTTATCGCCGGTGTTAAGCATTCCGGCATCTTTTACTGCCTTACCATTTTGCAAGGTCAGGGAAAAACCGCGCTTCATCACGTTCCGGGGATCAAGCAATTTTATCTTTTCGCTTATGCCTTTAAGCTCATCCTGAGCGCCGCGCAGAATATTAACAGTATGCAGTTTCAATAATGTAGCTGCCTGCCGCAAAAACTGGGACTCTTTTCTGCTGCGAGAAGCAGCCAGATGAAGACATTCCTGCCGCTTTTGGGCCAGCTCAAGAAAATGGTCCCGGAAATAGCCTAAGGTCATCGACTCTATCTGCAAAGCCGATGACTTCAGCCGGTTTTTATGTTTTTCGATCGATTCCTCTGCCGAAGCGCATATTTCCTGAGAAAATAAAGTTAACTGCAGGTCAAAAGCAGTCACCTTTTCCACCAGGAATTGAGCTGCCTTGGTAGGGGTTTTTTGATAGGTGTGGGCCACTATGTCTGTGATCGTAGTATTGATCTCATGGCCCAGACCTGATATGACCGGCAGAGACAAACCGGCAATTGTCTCGGCAATAAGTTTATTGTCAAACCAGCCCAGATCGGCAGTCGACCCCCCGCCTCTGGTAATAACTACCACATCCAGCTTTCCGGCCATCTGTTCAAAGATACGTAAAGCCCCGGTCACATCCTGCTCCACATTCTTACCCTGCATATGGCAGTCACGCAGAAAAACCCTGAAATTGAACCGGCTGGATCGCAGTTCGCTGCTAAAATCATGGAAAGCCGCGGAATCTCCGGCAGTGATCAGACCGATACGCAACGGCACCAAAGGTATCTGAAGAAATTTATTTTTTTCCAGCAAGCCTCTTTTTTTAAGATCATCGAGTATTTTCTGCCGGTTCTGGGCTACTTTCCCCAGAGTATAGGCAGGATCTATGTCGAACACGGTAAGGCTGAAGGCCCCGGTCCTGGAATAAAGATCGACCTTGCAAAGCAGTTTTACTTCGATATCGTCCTTCAATTCCACACCGCTTTCTTTTAACTTTTTATAAATCGCATATTTAACATTGGCAAAAATGACCGCTTTCACCTGGGCGACTATTTTGTCCGAAGTCTCATCTTTCTGTACCAGATTGAGGTTCACATGCTGGCGTTCGCGCAAATCCTGTATCTCTCCGCAGATCCAGACATAGGCAGGAAAATAATCACGGATAATCCCCCGTACAGTATCATTGAGCTCAAGTACGGTATAGACTTTTTCCCGATTATTAAAATCAAATATTAAATTGTCCATAATAAAGGCGACATGGCGACAAGTCAGAAGTCACAAGTGATAATAAAGTATATCAGTTAAAATTTAACAGTACCTATTATATCGAATTATGCGGATTTAAACAGCCCAAAATAGACGGCAAGTTACACGTTACATGTCACAAGTAAAGAATAAAGGTTAAGGTTGCGGTTAAGGTGCAAAGCCAGCGCCGCTGTTTTTGGCACTATTTCATCCGGCAGCATTCTGCCACAACCCGTCCTTCACTGATGCCGTCATCGTTTAGAGTCATCGAACAGGTAGTGCGGTCTGAGTTCCAGGATGCCGGTTGATAGCCATGGTAGAGAACACCGCTATTGGTATCATAGAAATCAAAACCACACTGAACACCCTGGTATCCTGAAGGACATGAAACAGAATAGGTCTGATGATTAAAAAGTGCCTGCCAACCAAGATCCACTCTTTGGCACTGCAGCGAAGCAGAGGTCTGCTTAGTGTCATCGGGAAAGATGATTCCATCAACTCCCGGTGTTCCGGAAATATGCAATTTTGTCTGGGGATTGGTTGTGCCCAGTCCTATATTTCCTGCCACCCACATATCACCGGGATTGGTACCGGGGTCAGGAGAATCGTCAGAGCCGATACCATTGGCAGGGTCACTCATATCCCCTACCCCGATGGTTTTAGTGGCAATCCTTCCATACACCCCGTAGGGTGAAGGATAATAGGTGGTTATGGTGATATTTTCGCTTTGCTGAGCGTAGGCTTGAAATAAAGCAGAAAGGCTAAAACAAAAAGAAAGAACTAAAACCAAAGATTTCATCGATCCCTCCTCTTTACATGATTTTGAAGGAACAGCCGATTTCGTTTTGATTATATCATAAAACAAGTTCCCCTTATGCCTTTTTTGCGGCCGGAAACCAGGCAAGCAGGACAAAAACAGCGCCGTTATCTTGGTCACATAAATATCCGGGCTCTTCCTTGAAATTATCTGTGTAATCCTCTCTAATCTGTGTAATCAGGCCGCCTTTGGCGGCCTCGCTAATCCCTATCCGCTAAAAGCTATACCCTATAATAAAAAAACCGCAGTAAAATTTACTGCGGTTTTTAATATAAATACAAACCGGGCACCGACCTACTCTCCCATCCCGGCCTTGCGTCGGGACAGTACCCATCCCCTGGAGGGCTTAGAGATAAAAAAAAACGCCGTCGCAACAAAGCAACGGCGTTCTATAAATACAAACCGGGCACCGACCTACTCTCCCATCCCGGCCTTGCGTCGGGAC
>CAZVRU010000015.1:0-24277 GCA_964629785.1 uncultured Planctomycetia bacterium | reverse complement strand
TTTCCTTAAGAAGAGCCGCCAGGGCTTTTTTCTCCTCGGCTGAGGATGCCAGTTCCTTTTCCTTTCCGGCCAGCTCTGCTTCACCAGCCTCGCGTAAGCTTATTTCTTTTTCCCGGGCCGACTGGTATTCCTTTTCTGCCTTTTCCTGATCCCGGATAAGGCCGTCTTTTTCGCTCTGCAGAGACTCGATCAGTGATTCTTTTTCCTTAAGAAGAGCCGCCAGGGCTTTTTTCTCCTCGGCTGAGGATGCCAGTTCATCTTCCCTGGCCTGCAGAGCAGCCTGAACAGTCTCTGCTTTCTTCTCTGATTCTGCCTGTTCCCGGCCCAGCTTCTCCACTTCCCTCTGCAGTATCGCGGCCGATTCCGAAACTTTTTCCAGTTCAGCGAGATTGCGGCGCAAAACAGCGGTGCTCTCATCGGCTTTTTTAAGCCGGCTTGCGCAATCTTCTTTATCCTGTTCAAGAACCCTGTTTTTATCGCTGACCTCGCTTAACTGCGCGGCCAGCGAACTGTTTTTCTGTTCCTGCTCAGCCAGAGTTTTTTCCAGCGAAGAAATGCGGGCGTCTTTTTCCGTCTGCAGAGAAGCCAGCGATTTCTGCAAAGAAGATATCTCCTTTTCAAGTTTACGGAAACGTCCGGAATATTCTTTGTTGGCCTTCTCCAGACCGTTCTTGTCCTCTTCCAGGGAATCTATTCTGGCCTGCAGCGATTCCTTCGTTTTCAGGAACTTTTCCTGCTCCGCCTCTTTGCGCTCGAGCTGCTTGCCGAGCCGGCGGTTTTCGGTTTCCAGTTCCTTAAGACTTTGTTTTTGTCCGCGGATCTCTTCCCTGAGGGAAGAAAGCATGGTCTTATTTTCTTCGATGGTACGCAGCAGTTCCTCTTTTTCTTTGGACAACAAAGAGATGGACTGTTCCAGACTTTCGATGTGGGTCTGACCTTCTTCCAGAGCCTTAGCCAGAGTATTGATCTTATCCTGCACTCCGTCGTCGGCCGAAATGGGTAAGACGAATTGCGACGCTGCGGTTAAAATAAAGAGAAGAGAAAAAATGAAGGTTGTTTTTTGTTTCATGCCGGTGGCTTTTCGATATCATTCTGATTATACTTACAGCCGTTGGCTTGTCAACGACTTTTTGACAAATCCTCCTTTTTCCGAAGAATGACAGGCATTTTGCCGGCCAGGATTTACTCTCCCCGCTATCCATTAGATATCCGCTCGCCCTGCCGGATTAAATCTGTTATAATATCCCCAACTATGAAACGCGATTTTCAGCTTGATTTTTTTCAGGAAGAATCCATACGCCTGGCCCGGGAAGGCAATTCGGTGATCGTTTCCGCTCCTACCGGTGCCGGAAAGACCGTCATTGCCGAACATGTGATCGAAGATTGTCTGGAAAACCGCAAAGGCGTTATCTATACCGCGCCGATCAAAGCCTTAAGCAACCAGAAATACCGCGATTTCTCATCCCGTTATCCCAACCAGACCGGCATCCTTACCGGTGACGTAAGTCTCAATGCCTCTTCTCCCATATTGATAATGACCACCGAAATATTCCGCAACACTCTGCTTACCGATCCGGACCGGCTGGCCCACCGCGAATGGGTAATCTTCGACGAGATCCATTATCTCGACGACATCGACCGGGGAACCGTATGGGAAGAATCGATCATACTGTTGCCGCCGCACATGAAGATGCTGGCTTTAAGCGCCACCCTTCCCAACATCTCACAGTTCGTGCACTGGCTGGAATCGGTCCACAGTTTTCCGGTAAAAGCAGTGATCGAAAAAAAACGTCCGGTGCCGCTTCACCTCTTTTTCCAATGCAACAATCAGGTCTTTCCCAGCATGAAATCTCTGGCCGAATCAGGCCTGATGAACAAAAAATCTGTTTACCGGGCCCCGGACAAAAAAGAATACAGCCATGTCAAAGCCAATAAGCTCTCCACACTGATGAACCACCTCAAAGAAAAAAGAGCCTTACCCTGTATTTACTTTACCTTTTCCCGCCGGCGCTGCGAAGAACTGGCCTCAAAAGTCATCGGCTTCAATCTCCTGAAAGAAAACGAGGCAGCCCTGATAGTCAGGATGTTCGATTCTCTGGTGGAAAAATTCGGCATCAATAACGACCCCTGCGTCAACGATATCTATCCTTTTATAAAACGGGGTATTGCCTATCATCATGCCGGACTTCTGCCCACGCTCAAAGAAATAATCGAACGGCTGTTCACCACCGGCCTGATCAAATTCATCTTTACTACCGAAACATTCGCTTTAGGCGTGAACATGCCGGCCCGCACCTGCGTCTTCGACACGCTTTCCAAATATTACGGACGGTTCTATCATTACCTGAAAACGCGCGATTTCTACCAGATGGCCGGCCGGGCCGGGCGCCGCAATCAGGACAAGGAAGGATATGTCTTTGTCCGCACCCATCCCCTGGCCATCAATATCCCGGGCCTGCAGAAGATAATTCACGGCGCCTATGAACCGATCACCAGCCAGTTAAGAAGCTCTTATGCCACGATCCTCAATCTCTACAAAATAATGGGCGAAAAACTGATCGACATCTATCCGCTCACCTTTCACTGTTTCCAGTCCGATCCCCGGGAAAAAAGAGAAGCCCGTTCTTTGATGGAAAGAAAACTGGCTTTGCTCAAAGAGGCCGGTTACATAGTCGACGGGCGTCTTACGGAAAAAGCCGAACTGGCCTCTCTGGTCTACAGTTTCGAAATGCAGGTCGGCGAGCTGTTCGAGTCCGGTTTTCTGGAAACCCTCGACGAACCGACCCTTTTTCTTATCGTGATGGCCCTGGTCTTCGAACCGCGCAAAGGAATGCAGAAAGATAAAATGGGCAAGGCAGCAAAAAAACTGCATGCCAGAACCAACGTCTATCTGCGGGCCATCCATAAAAAAGAACGAGCTTTTCGCATCTATCCTTTAAGCAAAAAATTCTTTTTCCAGCTTTCCGACGCGGCCCGGGCCTGGTATGAAGGCGAAGATTTCTATTCCCTGGGAAAATATGCCCGGGTAGACGAAGGCGAACTGGTCCGTTACTTCCGCATCGCCATCCAGGTAATGCGCGAGATACAGGGATCAGAAGCCATCTCACCCCTGCTCAAAGACAAACTTGCCAGATGTCTCCAGAAAATAAACCGCGACGTGGTCGACGCCGAAAAACAGCTGAGACAGGTAATATAACTCTTGGCTCATGGCGAAAAGTAGCGAGTAGCCCTTCGACAGGCTCAGGACAAGCAAGTAGCGGGTAGAGAGCGGCGCCTTACGGCGCAGAGAACGTGAGACGTTCGTTCGCGTGCGCTCACTTAGACGTGAGACGTCCCCGAAGCTTCGTTCGGGGCAGGCCCCGATGCTAAGTTCGGGGCAGGCCCCGATGCTAAGTTCGGGGCAGGCCGCTCTCGATGGTCGCTAAGACGAAGGACGCGAAGAAATTGCAACCTGCCTCGACGGCAAGGCGGGAATTATCATTCAGCATCGCAAAATAAAACTGTGGACTGTGGTCCGGTAAACGGCTTTGCCGTTTACCAGTAATACTGCTTCCGCGATCCCCGGGCCAGGACCACGATGCCCGAGGTATCGACGAAATACTCTTTTTCGTCACGGGCCCGGTTATAACCGATGCTGGTTTTGGGAGAGATGATATTGTAGCGGTCGATGATCGCCTTTTTGATCTTGCTGCCCCTTTTGATCTGGGTAAAATCCATGATGATCGAATCCTCTATCTCGGCGCCCTTCTCCACCCGCACCGAGCGTCCCAGGATGGAATTTTTTATTTTCGCGCCGCTCACCCGGCAGCCTTCGCTGATCAGGGAATCGATTACCTGAGAATCACTGATATAGGCCGGCGGGCAGTTAAGATGCGAGACATGCACTGCCCAGTCCTGGTTATCCAGATCAAGCAGCGGATTCTCGCCTAACAGGTCCATGTTCGCTTCCCAGTAGCTTTTTATGGTCCCCACGTCTTTCCAGTAATACTTTGCCTCATAATTCTTCAGGGAAGGGATGCGGTTCTCGGAAAAATCATAGGCAAAAACCTTATCGTCTCCCTTGATCAGCAAGGGTATGATGTCTTTGCCGAAATCATGGGAAGTGCTTTCCTGAGCGTTCTTTTCCAGTATGTTGATCAGATAATCGGCATTGAAGATATAATTACCCATCGAAGCATAGACTGTTTCGCCGCTCTGCTCCCGCGGTTTTTCGCGGAAAGCAGTGACCCGCTTGCGGTCGTCGAACTGGACGATACCGAAATGATGCGCTTCTTCCGACGGCACCGGTACCACCGACAAAGTAAGATCGGCCTGATTTTTCAGATGGGCCTCGACCATCCTGCGGATATCCATGCGGTAGACATGATCGCCGCTGAACACGGCCACCATCTGCGGTTTGAAATCGTAAATAAGATTTATGTTCTGGTACACCGAATCGGCAGTGCCGCGGTACCATTCCCTTATTTCTTCTTTTCTCATCTGGGGAGGCACTACCGTGATAAAGTGGCGTGAGGAAAGGCCGGTCCGGCCCCAGTTGACGCGGACATGTTCGATCAAGGACTGCGATTTATACTGGACCATCACGTAAATCGAATAAATGCCCGAACGGATAAAGTTGCTGAGCGCAAAATCGATTATCCGGTATTTCCCGCCGAAAGGCACCGACGGTTTGGTCCGCTCCCTGGTCAGAGGATGAAGGCGTTCGCCTTTCCCTCCGGCCAGAACCAGTCCCAGAATCGATTCTTTTATGGTCCGCATGATAAAATCCTACCTGTCCGTTTTAAAAAGATTATTCAAACCGTTTGATGATATCCACGACCTCTCCGGGGCTCTGGGCCGCCATAAGGGTCTCCCGGAAAGCGCTGTTCATCAGCAATTTCGACAACTCGGCCAGAACACGAAGATAATGGTTGAGGTCTTCGGGGTCAGCCCCCATCAAAAACACCAGATGGACTTTTTCTCCGTCCAGGGCTTTGAACTCTATACCTGCCGGTGATTTCCCGAAACCGATGACAAAACCTTTCACCGAAGAAGTCCGGGCATGCGGTATGGCCACGCCGTTACCGATACCGGTAGAACCAAGTTCCTCCCTTTCCAGAACATCCTGGACAAAACGGTCATTATCGCTTATCTCGCCCTGAGCGCATAAAGCCTCGGCGACCTCGCGTATCGCTCCTTTTTTTTCTTCCGATGCGATATCCATGACACAGCACTGCGGCTTTAAAAATTGCGAAACCTTCATGATGCCTCCTGTCTTTATCGTCTTCAGGCGTATATCTTTATATTTTCCAATAACCCATAGCAAAGCAGTTTATCGTCTTTCTGCATCCGGTCGTCGGCGCGGGGAAAAGAGATCAGCCGGTTATCGCGTTCGATCGACAGGACAAGAATGTTCTTTTTGATGAACCCGGCTTCGGCAAGGGTCTTGCCCACTTCCTCGTTCTCTTCGGTAATACGCAGCTGGGCAATGCCGTAACCTTTGGGCAGACGGAACACTTCTTCCAGAGTCTTTTTTTTGATGATCCCTTTGGCCACGATCTTTTTTTCGATGATCCGGTTAAGCCAGAAACTGAACCTCTCCAGGCTGACGATCTTGTAAAAGATCAGTATCGCCGCGATCAGCAGCAGGGCTTTGCTCAGGTCGGCCGACAGGTTGTCCTTACCGAAAGACAATACGAAACCGGCAATGACCGACACGATACCTACCTTACCCATGACCATCAAAACAGTAACTGTCTTTCTCCTCACTTCATCCTCGAGGATGACTTCTGCTTCTCTGGTCGTGAAACCAGTGCCGGTAAAAGCCGATATGGCCTGGAAATGAGAGGTCTTTTCATCAAGGCCGGTCATCTTGAGAACGACCGTGGCAATACGCACGATGAGAAAAAAAAGACCGATGATTATGATCAGAGGGATTATCGCTGAAAAAAGCATTATACCTACACCTTATATGATTTCCGGGCCCTTTACCTTTTCCGCAGCAGTTGACCAGAAAGCATTATACACCTTTTTGCAGATATTTAAACGCCTGTTCTTGAGAAATATTAAGGGCGCTGATGGGAAAGGGTATCACGATATTTTCTCTGGCAAAGCGCCGGTGAAGACGTTTGATAAATTCGTGTTTTACCCGGTACTGGTCGAAAAATTCTTTCACCCTGAGAATTACCGTAAAATCGATACTGAAATCATTGAAAGCCTGGTAACGGAACAGGGGATCGAATCCGGAAACTGCCCCTTCCACTTCGTTCTGCACGTCACGGGCCACTTCCAAAGTCACTTTTTCCACTTTTTCCAGATCGCTCTCATAATGCACCCCCACCTTGATAAATACCGAGATCTCTTTCTGCGGCAGATAGTAGTTGGTGACGATGATCTGGGCCAGTTTGGCGTTGGGCACCAGGACGATATTGTTATTGGGCAAAACCCTTATCCTGGTTATACGCCAGTTGATATCTTCGACATATCCTTCCTGCCCGGTATCCAGCTGTATATAATCGCCGATCTTCACCTGGCGGGCCAGAATAATATGCACGCCGGCAAAAAGATTGGAAAGTGTGTCCTGAAGGGCCAGGGCCACTGCCAGACCGCCGATCCCCAGAGTAGTAAGGATCGGGGTTATGGAAATACCCAGGCTGTTCAAAATCATAAGTCCGCCGATTGCATATACTGCCAGCCGGGAAAAAGTACTGGTCAGGCCGCTCATGGCCACAGTGGCATCGAGTTTCTGGGAATAGGCCCTGATCAGGGCCACGATTATCGAGGCAGCGGCGACTGTCAGCGAAGCTAGGAATAAAACCGTGACTGTTTTGCCGGCAGTCATCAGGAAACGTTCCGGAACAAGAGGCATCAGGGTCAGCGAAGCCCCCAGGAGGATTATCCAGAACAGGATATGATTTTTCAATGACGCTATAATGACATCATCGGCACGCCAGGATGTTTTCCCGGCCCAGCGCAAAAGCAGGGAAACGCCTCTTTTTTTGAACAGCAGAGCGGCAAAACAGAATAAAATGAACCCGCTTATGGCTATACCGTAACGGATGATCGTTTCCAGTTCCATATTTCTTGCTCCTTTACCGGCCGCGGCCTGAGACCGCGGAATTTACTTTCCCCTTATTGATACATACTGTAGGTCATCAGCGAGGCCCGGCCGATCACTTTTTTGGCATGAGCGTAACTGCTCACATCTTTGGTCAGCACGCAGATTATATACCGGCCCCGGTCACTGAAAACAATACCGGCATCATGGACCACTCCTTTTTCCAGTCCGGTCTTATGGGCCACCGTGACTTCCTGCGGCAGATAACGGGTAAGCCTGTCTTTGACTGTCTGCTGTTTCAGCAGAGCCAGCATCGCTTCCGAAGACAGGACATCGATCATCTTTTTCCGGGCGATTTTTTCCAGAAGAAAAGCTGTTTCCGAGGCAGTAGTATAATTTTCGATACCTTTTTTGCGCAGAGAAAAATCCATCATCCTGCGGTTGAGCCTGGTTACTTCAAGCCCCATCTCAATAAAACTTCTGTTTATATACTCACTGCCGAGGATCTCGATTATTTTATTGGTTGCCGTGTTGTCGCTGCGAGTGATCATCAATCTGACCAGTTCGCCTAATTTTATCCGCAAAGGAAGTTTCATGGCCTTGATCTCTCCTGACCCGCCGGTGATATCTTTGCGGGTAATTACTACTTCCCGGGAAAAAGATATCTTTCCTTCGTCCAGGGCCATAAACGCCGCGACCATTATCGGGAGTTTGAGCAGACTGGCCGCGGCCATCGGTTCGTCCTGATTCAGCGAGATAACGCGGCGGGGATCATCAAGGTCCTTTACAACAAAAGCCAGTTTCTCTCGGCTCGACTTATCCAGTTCTCTTACTGACTGAGCCAGGAGGGCAAAGTCGGCAGCGCGTTTTTGTTCCGTCAGCCGATAAGAAAAAAAAAGCACGCCGCTCAAAACAGCGCACAGCCAGACCGTGATCCTGAATGAAAAACGATGTGCCGGAATCATTGTTCTATCTTAAGCATTCTTTCCCGCGGTTCTATTCTCCAGGGATGGGCGGCCACGATCAGAGAAATAAAAAGCGTGTACAAAAGCCAGTCCCTGCCGATAAGCACGATTGCCAGCCAGGGATAGCCGCCGTAAGGATTAGCGATCTCTTCCCGAAAAGCGCTGGCCATAAGAGCGACAAGCACTGCCGGAGCTAAAAATTTAAGGGCCGGCTCCCACCAGCGGCCCAGGCGCCAGGTCCCGTAATGGTTGATGTGCTCGCGCAGTTTTACTGCTTTGAACAGCCATCCGATAAGTATACATTCCAGTATCGTGGCAATGACTATACCGTAATTGGTAATGAAATGGTCGACTATATCCAGCCAGTACAATCCGGCCCGGCTGGCAAAGATCATGCTCCCCAGAAAACCGGTTACCGCGATCCCGCTGATCACTGCTTTACGGGAATAATGGAACTTATCGATAACTGCCGCGGCAAATCCTTCCAGGATGGAAATTCCCGAAGACAACCCGGCAATTACCAGTACAGCGAAAAAAATCACGCCGAACAGTCGGGAAAATACCGGCAACAGGCTTATGGCCTTGGGATAAGCCACGAAAGCCAGACCGATAGACTCAGTTACTACTTCCGAAAACGGCAGACCGGTAGCATGAGACATATACCCGAGCACGGAAAACACCCCGAACCCGGCAAATACCGAAAAAAAGCAATTAGTCATAGAGATGATCACCGCGTCACGGGTTACTTCGCTTTTGCGCGGCAGATAAGAAGCATAGGCGACCATTATTCCGAAACCTACGCTGAGAGAAAAAAATATCTGACTGAAAGCGTCCATCCATACTCTGATATCCCGAAGCCGGCTGAAATCGGGATTGAGATAGACTTTGATCCCCTCTCTGGCTCCGGGCAGATTAAGGCTCCAGAGCACGATGGTCGCGGTCAGGACAAAAAGCAGAGGCATGAATATCTTGTTGGCCCGTTCCAGCCCTTTCTGCACGCCTTTAAAAAGTATGAACCAGCTGACCAGCCAGACCAGGGCCAGAGACACCAGCACCGGAGATCTCAGATCACCTATGGAAAAGGGGCTGCCGCTGACCATAAGATATTTCTGAAAGAAAAACGTATTTGGATCGGTTCCCCAGGAAAGATTGAACGAATAAAAAAGATAACTCACGCACCAGGCGATCACTACCGAGTAATAGAGCACGATCCCGGCCATGGCCAGCAGCACCTGCCACCAGCCCAGCCATTCCCATTTTTTGGACACGCTGGCCGCACTGGCCGGGGATGAACCCCGCATCTTATGTCCCAGGCCGATCTCCATGATCATCAGAGGAATACCGACCACCAGCAAGGCGACAAAATAAGGTATAAGAAAGGCGCCGCCGCCGTTCTTATAACAGAGATGAGGAAATCTCCAGATATTTCCCAGTCCGATGGCTGATCCTATGGCAGCCAGTACGAACCCGATATTGGTCTTCCATTGGGGGCGGTGATGAACTATCTGCGAACTCACATTACTCCTTTCTTACATGATATTTTTTCAGGATTTTCTTATTTTATATCCACCGCAGACAAATAGTCAATAGTCACAAACAGCGTTTAGCGGATAGCGGTTAGGGTTTAGGGTTGCCGCTTTGCGGCAAGTAAAGATGAATTATGCCGACCTCTTTACCACTTCTGACTCCGAACTCCTGACTCCTGGCTGATTTCTCCTTTCTCATCTCTCATTTCTCCGGTCTCACATTCCATTTTGCAATGCTGAATGCTAATTCCCGCCTTGCCGTCGAGGCAGGTTGCAATTTGCAATTTTTATTTTTTTCTCACATTCACTTTTTCCTTTATCCTTTTTCCTTATTCCTTCCCGCTGAAAGCGGGTCTCTCTACTTCTACTTGCTTGTCCTGAGCGAAGTCGAAGGGCTACTCTCTACTTTTTTGCGAGCATCGCGTCATCGTTTTTGAGCGTATTTTTTCAGGAACTCTTTCATATCTCCGGGCATATCGATCTTTATTTCCAGGCGGTCATTGCTCAGGGGATGCCTGAATTCCAGATAAAAAGCATGCAGGGCCAGACGCCGGAAATTAAGCGAGAAATCTTTGCCCCGGGCGTATTTGCGCTCGCCCAGTATGGGATTGCCGGTCTGAGAGAGCTGAATACGCAGTTGATTTGTCCTGCCGGTAAACGGCTGGAGTTCTACAAAAGAAAAGTCCGGATAGACAGATACTACCCGGTAAAAAGTCTCGGCCGGCCTGGCTTTCTCTCCGAATTGTCTTCCTTCCCGGTCGATGATCTTGCCGCTGATCTTTCCCTTTTTTTTATTCATCCTCCCCTTTACCAGCGCATAATACTTTTTCTTTACCTGCCGGTCTTTAAACTGTTTGAACATCTTATCCTGCATATCCTTTGTCCGGGCATAGATCACCAGGCCGGTAGTCTGTCGGTCGAGGCGGTGACAGGGAAAAACCCGGCAGTTCAGGTGTTTGGCCAGAAGTGAGGTCAGGGTATGAATTTCTTTTTTGGGCGAGGGCTGAACAAGCAGTTTGGCGATCTTGTCGACAACGACCAGATACTCATCATCAAAAACGATGCTGAACGGTTGTTTCATGGAAAAATATTTTTTACTTCTTCTTTCAGTTCCCGTTTCAGGACCTTGCCGGTAGGATTTTTCGGCAGCGATTCACGGACCAGTATTTTCAACGGCATCTTGTAAGAGGCGAGGTTAGCCCGCAGATACTCCCGGATCTCCGGCAGAGACACCTGCCCCTGGGGCACTACGAAAACAACCGGCACCTCTCCCCGGTGACGGTGCCCCACCCCTACTGCTGCCGCCTCTTTTACACGGGGATGCCGGTAAAGGATATCCTCTATTTCCTTGGGATAGACATTAAATCCTCTTACATTGATCATGTCCTTGCTGCGGCCCATGATGTAGATATATCCCTGTTCATCGATCCTGGCCAGATCTCCGGTCTTCAGCCAGCCGTCGATTATAGCTTCAGCGGTGGCCTGTTCGTGACGGTAATATCCTTTCATCACGTTACCGCCTTTCACGCATAATTCTCCCACTTCATTGGCCGGCAGAGAAACTCCCTGAGAGTTTATCACTTTCACCTTATCGGAAAAAAGCGGCAGGCCTATAGATTCGGGGATGCGTTTTCCTTTCCAGGGATTAAGCGATACCACCGGTGAAGCTTCGGTAAGACCGTAGCCCTGCAGCAGGGGACGGCGGAATTTTTTCTCGAATTTCTCCCATACCGGGTAAGGCAGTGCCGCGGCCCCGGAAATACATACCCGGATCGGATTTACCAGGCTATTGAGGATACGGCGGAAACCGCTTAATTTCATTTCGCTTAAAATATTATAAAGAGCGGGTACCGCCACAAAGACCGTGACCCGGTTTTTGAATATCGCCCTGATCACTCTCTTAAATGGTTTGATCGTGCGCATCAGCACTGTTTTCCCGCCGCAGGCCAGGGGAAGCAGCAGGCATACGGTCGAACCAAAAGAATGGAACAAAGGCAGCAGGCAGATAAAACAATCGCCCGGTCCCACTTTTAACAGGTGCCGGCAATCCTTGATATTGGTCACCAGGTTATGATGGGTAAGCATGGCCCCTTTGGGAGTACCGGTAGTACCGGAAGTATAAAGGATCTCGGCCACATCATAAGAATGAACAGTCCGCTGCCCGGACAAAGGATCGTTTTGACGTACCAGGGTATAAAAATCAAAAATGTTCTCGCTATGTTTCGATAACGATACCACGATAAGGCATTCCAGCGATCCGACACGGGAAAAAATATTGCGGGCATCCCCCAGCTTGTCTATGGAAGTGATCAACACCTTTGCCTCACAATCCTCGACGATGAACCGCGCTTCTTCTCTCCTGAACATGGTATTGATCGGGCACAACACGGCCCGGAGCCTGGTCACGGCAAAAAAAGAATAGACATATTCCGGACAATTGGCAAGCCAGACCGCCGCTCTATCCGTTTTTTTCAGCCCCATTTTCTCCAGAGCCCGGGCCAGTCTGTTCGATATATCCAGCAGTTCCCCGTAGGTTATGGTCTTACTGCCGAAGATCAAAGCGGTACGACGCGGGCCTATCGCCGTTATGTTATCGATCATTTCCGCCAGATTGGTGAAACAGTTCTTTCTCATTGTCTGTTTTTACCCTGTTCTCTGCCGGCTTAAAAGCCGTTATACCATTTTACTATCAACTGCCGTTTTTTTAAAGCCGTCCGGTTTTTCCGGCAGTTCTTTTACAAAAAACCGTGCTCCAGATCACCCCCAATGCCGCCACTCCGCCCAGAAAATCGGCCAGAAGATCGTACAATTCAAAACTGCGATAAGGCAGCCGGGCCTGAACCAGCTCGATAGCCAGACCCAGAAGAAACACATAGGCCAGGGTATAGGTCCCGCGGTACTTCTTTGATATAAAAGAAAAAGCCTGTATGGTCAAAAAAGCCAGGATGAAATACATCAAAAAATGCACGGCTTTATCCCAGGGAAAGGCAGTATCGAAAGGCGTCTCCCGGAAAGGGAATAAGGAAAGGCCGGCAATAACCGACGTACAGATAATTACCGCGGCCCAGGAACCTGTCTTTTTATTCATAATCCCACCTCTTTTCTCATCGCCAAAGCACCGCTTTTACGGCGCATCGCTATTGTCCAGCCATATCTTCTTCATCTCCTCGGTGATCTCTTTTTCCAGAGAAGCCCCGAACTTTTTCCTTTTTTCTCCGGTCGCGGGCTGTTTTTTCGGCCGGATGAATTCCTCTACCTTCCAGCAGCGGGCCCCCTGCATGCGGGCGGCGATCCGGATCTGCCGGTCATCGGTCACCACTACCACCTCGCTTTTATTCTTGAACCGTCCCAGCTTTTCGATAATGATCTGATCGGCGCTTTTCTCGCCGCTGAAAATAACCTGATATTCTCTTTCGCCGAAAGGTTCATGCAGATCATAAAAACCGTCGAAGACCACGGTTACTTTGTTGTTCTGACTGCCGGAAAGCCGGCGGCTTTTTATATAACGCAGCAGAGCCTGTCTGGGCATCGGATCTTTTTTTAACTCAGGTACCTGATGGACGACGTTCCAGCCATCGATGATAAACACTAACATATATAATACCTCCGATAATACAGACTATCATCATGAACATGAGATTAAAAAGAGACATGCCCAGGCTTACTTCCGAAGCAATACCGGCCTTAGCGAAAAAATATACCGTGGCCAGTTCACGGGTACCGATTCCGGCAACGGTCAGGGGCAGAAAGGCAACTACCATGGCAAGGGGAACCAGCACGAAAAACATCCCGGCTCCCGTCGGCAGGGAAAAGGCCCGGGCCAGGCAGACAAAACTGAGACAGGTCAAAACCTGGATCGGCATTGAATAACCGAAAACCAGGGAAACGAAAACAAAAGGATTTTTCCTCAACAGGGGAAACTGCTGATAAAAAGACACGATCTTTTCCTGCAGGGCCGGCGCCCGGCAGCACATTTTTTCCAGAAAGGAAAGCACCCTGCCGTTAAAAATAATACCCAGCAGGCCTGAAGCCAGAACAACGATGATCGCGACCCCGGCCACTACTTCTTTTTCGGAAAAAAAGCTCTTTCCCCAGAAAAAGGCCGTCAAAACCAGCAGACTTACGGCGATAAACCCGCTGACCCGGTCCATCAGTACGGAAAATATTACTTTGTGCGGATTGCGGTAGCGCGATATCAGGGCGACACTGCGGAAAGCGTCCCCGGCGATGACCGAAGGAAAGAATATGTTGAAAAAAGTCGCGGAAAAAAAAGAGTAGACAGCCTCTTTGCGGGAAAGCTCTATGCCCAGATGATGAAGCAGAAAACGCCAGCGCAGAGCGCCGATGACATTCCCCAGAAAAATGAGCAAAAATCCCGCCAGCACATAACCGGGTATGACCTGACCGAAAACAGCAAAAAGTTTTTTATACGGCACCAGCCGGTACAGTATAAAAAAAAGGCCGAAAGTTGCCAGAACCCTTATTATAAATACAACTCTTTGCCGCACAGGATCGAAAATTATGAACTGATATAGCTGCCTCTTAAAAAACGGTAAGCGCTTATCGCCGCTATCGCTCCTTCGGCTGCGGCAGTGATCAACTGCCGCAGGGGACGGCGCCGGCAGTCACCGCAGGCAAAAACACCGGGCGCTGAAGCGCGCATCTCCTCATCGGCAATGATAAATCCGTTTTCATCGCAATTGACCAGACCGCCCAAGAAGCCGGTAGCCGGTTCGATGCCGATGGCCACGAACAAACCCTGCACTGCCAGACTGCGGCAGGTCTCATCGCCCACGTCTTCTATCGTCAATTCCTGAAGGAACCTGTCCCCTTTTATCTCCCGGACCCGGCTGTTCCAGATGATCTCCACGTTGGACCTGGCCAAAAGTTCCTGCTGAAGATATTCAAGGGCCCGGAGGCTGTCGCGGCGGTGAATAAGATAGACTTTTTTGCAGATACCGGAAAGATAGATCGCCTCTTCCACTGCCGAATTACCGCCCCCGGCTACCGCCACTTCTTTATCCTTGAAAAAAAATCCATCGCACACCGCGCAGTAAGAAACTCCTTTTCCGGTAAATTCGTCTTCTCCCGGAAGGCCCAGTTTTTTCATTGCCGCGCCGCTGGCGATTATCAGCGTAGCAGTCTCATACTGCTGCCCCTGCTGATCAGTCAGACATATTTTTTCGTTTTCCCGGCAAACTTTCTCGATGGTCGCGTTCAAAGGAGACAACTCTAACCCGGCCAAAGACCCCTGTAATGTTTCATATATCTGGCGGCCCTGGGTCGCGCCCGGCAGACCGGGATAATTGTCGACTTCTCCCACATACATCAGCTGGCCGCCGACCATTCCTTTTTCGAAGATCATTGTCTTAAGTCCGGCCCGGCAGGCATAGATGGCCGCGGCCACACCGGCTATACCCGAACCGACAATAGCGCATTCGGCAGTTTTCATCTTTTTTTCCTTTGTCTGTACACTTCGATAAAATATTCTATCGACCGGTCATAGGTCTTTTCCGCTTCGGGAGGAAAAAAACAAGCCGGCACCTCGTCATTGGCCAGATGATAACGCAGGCATTCACAGCACATTCCTTTGCGGGAACAGCCGGGATAACTGCAGGGACAGCGGGACATGTTCTTATCCTGATTTGCGCAGTTCATTCTTTCACGTTCCCTTTCAGCCTTTTAAAAACAGCACTCTTTTTCCACCAGGGCAGACGGTCGACAAACACCCTGCCGTTGATATGATCTATTTCGTGCTGAAAAACAACTGCCAGCACTCCTTCGGCTTCTATGTCCAGAGCATCACCGTTCTCATCGAGCGCCGATACCCATACCCGGTCGGCCCGTTGCAAGCGCAGAGTAAGACCGGGGAAACTCAGGCACCCTTCCTCAAAAACGATTTTTCCTTCTTTTCTGATTATACGGGGATTGACCAGTTTGAACAAACGGTCTTCTGTTTCGATGACTACCAGGGCCCGGGTCAAACCTGCCTGATTGGCAGCCAGCCCCACACCGTCATTGCGTCTCATCAGATAATGCATTTTATCAAGCAGATCTCTTATACCGGCATCGACCTGCCTTACGGAAAGGCATTTTTCACGCAGGATGGGATCAGGCCATGTACGAATTCTTAACGGCGTTATTTTCATCAAGCTCAACAAATCGGACTTTGTGTTTTTTCAGCTCTTCGCGGTCGAAAAGGCCGTAAGAAAGAACAAAAATGACATCGTCTTTCAGGCCCAGGCGGGCTGCCGGGCCGTTAAGGCATATGGTCCCGCTGTTTTTCTTTCCTTTTATGACATAGGTCTCCAGGCGCGATCCGTTATTAAGATTGACTACCTGGACTTTTTCGCCGGGCAGGATATCGGCTTTTTCCATTATCGCTTCGTCGATAGTTATACTTCCCTGATAATACAGTTCAGCGCCGGTGACCCGGGCATAAGATATTTTCGATTTGATCATGCAACGCATCATATTACGGCCCTCGTTTTATTTGCTAAGCTCATAGGCGAGCTTGGCGATCATCAATTCCTCGTCAGTGGGAACGACCATTATTTTTGTGTCATCCGGCAGGATCGGCGAGATATCTTTTTTTATCTGGCCGATAACTTCGGGATTGTTCTCACCGATGCCGCCGGTAAATATTATCGCGTCGGCGCCGCCCAGTATGAACCAGTAAGCTCCGATATACACCTTGATCTGATAAATAAACATGTTCAAAGCGATCCGGGCCCGTTCGTTGCCTTCGGCAATGCCTTTCTTTATATCGCGGATATCGTTGCTCAATCCGGAAACACCCTTGAAGCCGCTCTTTTTATTAAGTATCTCGTCGACCGCGTGCGGCGAAAGATGTTCTTTGCTCATAAGATAAAGTATTGCCGCTACGTCCACATCGCCGGAACGGGTACCCATAAGCAGACCGGCCAGAGGAGTAAACCCCATCGATGTATCCACTGACTTGCCTTTTTTTATAGCCGCGATACTGCAGCCGTTGCCCAGATGGCAGGTGATAAGGTTTAAGGAAGAAAGCGGCTTGTCCAGAAGCTCGGCTGCTTTTTGCGCCACATACTGATGGCTGGTACCGTGAAATCCGTATTTGCGTATTTTGTACTGCTTGTAATATTTATAAGGAATGGCGTACATATAGGCGTAATCGGGGATCGTCTTATGGAATCCGGTATCGAACACCGCTACCTGAGGCACGCCTTTAAGCACCTCGCTGCAGGCACTGATCCCGGCCAGATTGGCGGGGATATGCAGCGGCCCGAATTTGATACAATCTTTTATCTTCTGTTTTACGTTAGCATCTATCAGACAGGGATCGCGCAGGGTCTCGCCGCCGTGCAGTACCCGGTGACCGATAGCGTCTATTTCGTCGAGAAAACCGATCGCCTTTTCGTCAATCAGGTTGTTAAAAAGCTTTCTTACTCCCACGGCATGATCGGGGATCAAAGAATTTTCCTCGCCGATCTTTTCGATAAGCCCCCGGCTGATAAGCCGTTCATCGGGAAATTCATAAAGCTTATACTTTATCGAGGAACTGCCGCAGTTAATGGTAAGGATATTCATGGTTTTAGTTTCCGGGCTCTGATCGCGGTGATCGCCGCGCAATCGACTATATCGTCTACTGAACAACCCCGGGAAAGGTCGCTGCAGGGCTGGACTGTACCCAGGATTATCGGCCCCCAGGCCTTTGCCTTAGCCAGACGCTCGGTGATCTTATAACAGATATTACCGGCATCCAGATCGGGAAAGACAAGCACATTGGCCTGACCGGCCACTTCGCTGGAAGAGACCTTCTTTCCGGCCACTGCCGGCACCAGGGCCGCGTCGGCCTGCAATTCTCCGTCGATAGGGAACTCGCTGCATCGCTGACGGGCCGTCTCCAGCGCGGCTTCCACCCGTTTCACTGATTTTGATACGGCACTGCCTTTAGTGGAAAAACTGAGCAGCGCCACGCGGGGCACTATATCCAGGACGTCCCGGGCAAATCTTCCCGCGGCAATGGCGATCGAGGCCAGCTGTTCGCTGGTCGGCGACGGTATTACTCCGCAATCGGCATAAACGAACAACCCCTGTTCTCCATACGGGCAATCCGGTACTGCCATTACAAAACAACTGGTCAGGATACCGATCGATTGATCGAGGTCAAGACAATGCAGAGCGCTGCGGATGACCGCTGCCGTGGTGTAATGCGCACCGGCGACGAATCCGTCCACTTCGCCGGAACGGGCCAGCATGGCCGCGTACATCAGCGGATCGCGCATCGACTCACGGATCTCATCCAGGGAAAGTTTTTTCCTGTTTTTTGTTTCGAAATATTCCTGCGCAAAACGTTCCTGCAGCCGGGCATCGATAACGTCTTCGGTCAATAACAAAGGCCGGGCAATCTTCTCTTTTTCGATAAAGCGTACTGCTTCGACGATCCGTTCGTCATTGGCCTCGGGGAAAACTATGGTAGACAATTTTTTCTGCGCGTTCCGGCGCACATTCTCAACAAAGAAATGCATATCGCCTCTTTATTTTTTGCAAGGATAAAAATACAGCGTAGGGAACAAGTACCAATGTTATCACAAAGAAACGTATTATTCAATATAAAACTATACTGATCTGCGGTAAAAAGTCGTTTTTGCCTGTTTTTTGTGCAGCCCCGGCATTTCCCGGCGATTCAGATATCGGCCAGTTTCCTGTTGGCCGGGCTTTTTTCGATCATTTTCTGAAAAGCCTGCAGGCTTTCAGACATAGTATCCATCTCTTTCGAAGAATGGACAGGAATGTTGTCGAGGCCGGCATTGTCCAGAGCCGTGATCACTCCGGCAACAGTCATATCGCTTATATCATGGGCCGGAAGGTATCCTGATCCTTTGCCGTTATCGCCGCCCATTTCGCTTATCAGCCCGGCATCGGAAAGCTCGAATGTTATCTGCCTTACCAGCCTGACCGGTATATCCAGAACATGAGAAAGTTCTACGGCGTTCAAAGCTTTTTCTCCCCGGGAAAACCCCCTGACAATACGGTGCATGATCTCCAGGGTCAAAAGCCGTTTAAAAGAATGGCTTACCCGCAGGGAATCTGGTTCGAATTCATAGGTGTCCACATTCTGGTGAGCAAAAGAGATCTCGGCCCCTAAAAGGACTATGACCCAGCTCAACTGAAGCCAGGCCAGAAACAACGGCAAAGCAGCAAAACTCCCGTAAATGGCGTTATACTTGGCCACACCGATCTGAAAACCGATATAGACACCCTGCACGAGCTGATACACTGTTCCGGCGATTATCCCGGCTACCAGACCGGAACTGAACCGCACTTTAGCGTTGGGCATAAAAATATAGACAAAAGTGAACAAGATCCAGAACACGGCATAAGGCAGCAGTTTCAGTCCGGTAAATATGACCGGGGCCAGGCCTCCCAGAAAAGATATCCTGTCCACGATCGCCTTTACCTGACTGGCGATCAGAACGGTCATACTGCTGGACATGACAAAAAGGATGGGACAGATCAGCATTATCGAAAGATAATCGCTGAATTTCCGGCTCATGCTCCGCCCTTTTTTTATGCCCCAGATATCGTTAAACGATTTTTCTATATTGCCCAGCACTTTGATAACGGTCCAGAACAGTACGGCCACGCCGATCCCGGCAATAAGTCCGCCCTGAGTATTTTCCAGCATGGAACGGGCAAAACCGATCATCTGCGTCACCACTTCCTGCTGGCCGGGTATTTTTTCCAGAAGCTGACGTTCAAGAAGTTTCTCCAGACCGAAACCTTTGGAAATACCGAAAGCCATGGCCAGGACCGGAACAATGGAAAGCAAAGTATAAAAAGTCAGGGCCGAAGCGCGCAACTGACATTTATCCTCGCCAAAACCGCGTAAAGCAAGCAGGATGATACGGGCCTGCGTGATCAAAAACGATTTGTGGCGCGGCTGATTATCTACCCGGATACGCCAGATACCGTTGCTGATAAAATCGACCAGTTTCGCGATCATATAAACTCCTTTCCTGACGGCTAACCGCTGATTATCCGGAAACTTACAACGGCAAGCATGGCCGCGGCAATAATCACTTTGGCAAAAATCGATCCAATCCTTCCCAAAAGTCCTCCGGCACCGGCTTTAAGCGAGCGGACAAGATCTCTCTGGACCAGATATTCGACCAGAAACGCTCCCAGAAAGATACCCAGAAAAGTACTTAAAACTATCCCCGTACCCAGAAGCAAAATGCCGGCCAAAGCCCCGGCCAGGCCTCCGGCTATAGCACCGGCAGCCGCGGCATTGGAAGCACCGATTTTTTTAGCCCCGATGATCACACATAGATATTCCATTACCTCACCGCAAAGATAAAGGGTGATCACCAGAAGCAATCCGGGCACGGTAAGCGAAGTAAAGCCGGTCAACAAAGCATATAAAAACGCGCCTATGAGGATGATCAAGGTCCCGAAGGTAGTAAAAAAGATAGCGGCAAACCCGATCAGGCTCAACAAGACAAAAATGATCAGGGCCAGCGTTTCCATTTCGTTATCTGTTTAAAACCGCGGTTTTATCTTCTTCGGCCAGCGACGAATTCTCCTCGTCAAACAAATAGTTCTGGCTGTTCTCATCCCACAAAAAGCAGGCTTTTTTTTCGACACTGCTCAACAGCATTTTAGCCGGCGGCTGATCGGTAAAACGGTAATCATAACTATACCCCAGACTGTCACCATAGTAACTGACTGTGTAGGTTATGCTTATCATCTCCGAAGGACCGGCAGCCTGAGACTCGATCGCGGCCTGATAGCGACGGTCGCTCATCGATTCGCCGCCCCGGACATAGCCGTCTTTCAGCACGGTCAATACCGGAGAAGCTGCCTTTTCCGACAGCCTGTAAAACGATACTATTTCGGCATCCTGACATAACCCGTATTGCCCCATCCGGGATGCCAGATAGATACAGGAACCGTCTCCCCGGTCATAGACACTTAAACAAGGTTCTTTGCTTTTCTGATCGAAAAAAGAAATATTCCCGCTGTATTCCCAGTGCGAACCGACTGGCCTGAACAACAGCATCTGATGATCCCAGCGGTTATTGCGTATACGTATGACCTTTACTTCAGGACAATCCGGCTGAACGCCGCTTACCGGCTCAGGAACGAAAACCGAGTATTCCCAGGTACCTGCCTCGATCATCCAGGGTTTATCCTGATCCGGAGAAAACCCGAAAAGCGACACTTTCCCCTCTTCGCCCTCTCTTAACTGCGGAACAATACCCAGGTACTGCCAGAGCCGTGTTACATTCAAAGCCGGATCTTCACGCATAATATCCCCGACCTGTTCCAGGGTCACTATCGCCTGCCCCCGGGCGCTACCGATATTGCCCAGTGCCCCTATCAACAGGCCTGTGATCAACAACCACATGTCCCCTTTTCTCATATCTTTATTCCTTTCTTTAGTAATAAGAAATGTTTTTTTCTTCAGTGTATCTATTGTACTGCAACTGCAGTTCGGCAATCAAAGGTTTTTTTACCCTTTGCCGCCGCAGGCTGGACTCGTCCTTCGTCCCAGTGAGCCCTGAGCGTCTCGTGCTGAGTGCAGTCGAAGTATGTCGAAGGGCGCAACGGTCGTCCCTCGTCATTCATCCCTCGTCCTTCGATCTCCCTTCTCTCACCGGTCATCGAGCCCGGCAAGAAAAGAACTTATAGCCTGGCGGTAATCTTGCGCTTCTTCGGCATAGGCGGCAGTGTGCCCGCAGCTGAATTCCACGAATCGTTTAGGCCCGGAGGCCTGTTCAAAAAGCTTTCTGCCCAGGCTGAACGGCACTACTTCATCATAAATACTGTGCATAAAAAGCAGGGGAACATTTACCCGGCCTATTTTCGCAAGAGAATCGAAGCGGCAGGTGAAAAAAAACCAGGGTACAGCGGGAAAAAGTAATCGGCCCATGCTCCGGCCGCAGGAAAAGGCTCCTTCCAGGATCAATGCTTTTACCTGATGACGGGTTGCGCAGTCCACGGCCACGGCACTGCCCAGTGATTCTCCGTAAAGGACTATCCTGTCCGGCGCTATACCTTGTTCACGGATAAGATACTGCAAAGCAGCCGAAGCGTCACTATAAAGACCTCGCTCCGAAGGACAGCCCTCGCTTCTGCCGTATCCCCGGTAATCGATCAGGCAGACATTGACCTTTAGTGAATTAAGCACCACAGCTTTTTCCAGGCGCTGGCTTATATTGCCTCCGTTGCCGTGAAAAAACAATATGGTATAAAAGGCATTTTCAGCGGGAATGAACCAGCCGTTCAGCTTTACCCCGTCCCCGCTAGGCAGCCACAGTTCTTCATAAGCCAGACCGGCATTTTCCGGGGTAAACTCGATCGTCGCCAGGGGGAAAAACAGCCGGTGTGTTTCCAGGAACCGGGCATAGCCCCATAGCAGCAGAAAAGCACCGATTAACGAAATCAATACGATCTTTATCATATGTCGTTGATCTATAGTCTATCGGAAAAAGTTACAAGTTACCGGTGACAAGTAAAATACCGGTTAGGGTTACGATGCCCGTATCGTTTTTCGGTTACGTTTACGCATCCGCTCCGCGGTTTTTTATTTACAATTCTTCTCATCCTTCATCCCAGCGACCGCAGGGAGCGATCATCCTTCGTCTTTCGGTTCTCTGCGCCGTCAGGTGCTGACGTTACCCTAACCCTCTTACGATACGGGCTTCGTCCTTCGATTCCCTTCGATGTTACTCAGGACAGGTCACTCAGGACTACCCTGAGTAGTTCGACAAGCTCACTACAGGCAGTTCGACAAGTTCACCGTAAACCATGTCGAAATCAGGTCGAATGGGTCGTCGCCTTAACCGTTTAACCATTTTGCAATGCTAAATGCTAAATCCCGCCTTGCCGTCGAGGCAGGTTGCAATTTGCATTTTTCTGGGTGCCTGCTGCCTAATGCTTAGTTTATCCGTGTTTTTCGTCCCCCGATAAGCTATAAACTGCGCCGCAGACAATACTCTCTATTTCTGCTTCCAGACATAACTGCCCGAGGCGTTTTTCATCTCGAACCAGTATCCGGCCGGAGCCCGCTTAAAACTGTCCTCGGACATCACATTTTCTACCTGGCTCAAAGGAACACCGTTCTTCTTCGCAGTATAAGAATTGGTGATCCTGCGGTCACTGTTTTCGGCCGCTGCCAGCCGGGACAGATCTGTCCGCAGCGAAGCCGGAACTGTTTCGCGCAGGGTTATATAACCGGCGCGGTCAATACCCATGTAGCCTTCGGCCAGGTAGAGTTCTATCCGGGAAACACGGCCCTTTCTTCTCGCTATAGCTTCGACCACGTCAGTTGGAAGATCCTGGGCATAGACTGATTCCATGGACCAGAAAAAATTCAGCTGCTGTTCCTGATTTCCGTAGATCTGATCTTCGATCGACTGCACGTCCTTGACCACATGCTGATAAACATCTATACGCATACTCACATCCACCTTGATCGGCTTGGTGGTCTCCACGCTCACTCTGGCACAGGCCGCACAAGAAAAAATCATCAAAAGACATATCCCGTATCTTATCATTGCGCACCTCCTAACAGATTATGGAAAATTATCGTAAAATCCCTTTTACCCATTTCCTCGGATTCGAAATAAAGTTCGGCGACAAGCTGTGAATCGCTGCTTGACAGTGAGATAGCCCCTTTATTGTAGTCATAATTCTTCAGGTTATCAATGATCCGGGAATAAGTGGCCGCATCCAGATATCGGCGAAGAAAAGATAGCGAAGTTTCTTTTTTGATCTCTATCGTTCCTCCCAGATCATTGCGCATCCCGGCGCTGACAAAGACAGGCCTGCCGCTCTGCAGGCACAGAGTAACGTCTCCCCGAAACAGACCCTCAAAAATAAGATCCTCGTTTTTATCGGTCAGAGAAAGAAGATTTTTGAAAGAAAGATTTTCCCCGGCGACACGTATGCACACCAGATCCTTATTTTTTTTCTCGATCCGGCCCCCGATCGAACCGGCCGGCCCAAAAAAAGGATTGGCCGAATTGATTATTTCGATGTGTTTTAAATAGAATTCCAGGTGAAAATGTATTTCCCCGATAGTTTTTTTGCCTATGGTCAGAGAAGGTATCCTGGCCGAGTAAAAATTTTCTGTGGACTTATGCATGGTCAGGCCTTTCAGCTGTATTTCCCGGCCTATCCAGTCGACGCCGGTCAAATCGATGTTCTCGACAATCAATCTGCGGTCTTCATTTATCCGGCCGGCAAAAGACACTGTGCCTGAGAGAATACCGTGTAAAAGATTTTTCCAGGTCACCCGGAACCGGGACAGACGCAGCTCGACAGGAAACATCCTGGCAGCGGCTTTCCCTGCTTCCGGTTGCAGCGCAGCCGGGAATCCCGTTTTTTTTCCATTTTCCATCTCTATGATTCCGCCGCTGCAATGCAAAGACGCCGGCCGGGGGAAAACCCGGTCATAGGAAAAAAAAGCAGTACCGCGCTCGATAAAAATATTTGCTCCTGCCTTCTTTAAAGAAAACCCTTTAACCTTTATCTGTCGGATGCCCAGTTCGACATCATCGATGGTGCAGGAAGCGCCGGTCAGGCTGCTGACGATAACCGGTATGGACCGAAGCGCAATAAAGTTCCGGCCGGCGATAACCGCCAGCATCAATAAACAGATTATAAGAAATACTTTTTTCGCCATATTATAACCTCTTGGCTCTTGGCTCATAGCTCATAGCTCATAGCTCATAGCTCATAGCTCATAGCTCATAGCTCAT
>CAZVRU010000014.1:23383-31480 GCA_964629785.1 uncultured Planctomycetia bacterium | reverse complement strand
CGTCCCCGAACGAAGCTTCGGGGACGTCCCTCGTCTAAGTGAGGAACCAATCCAACCCCAGGGGTTGGACAGGTTTGCAATTCTTGCGTCCTTCGTCCCTTTTTTGCTGCTTCCTCCCTTTTCCTTCATTTTTCAATGCTAAATGCTAAATCCCGCCTTGCCGGCGAGGCAGGTTACAATTTGCATTTTTTTGACTGTGGTCTTTTCGCTATGAGCTATGAGCTGAGAGCGCCCGCCACGCTCATAACAGGGTATAGCGTATAGCGGTTAGGGTTGCGCCCTCGGCGCAAATATTTAATATCAATTTATTTAAAAATTAAATGTAGGGGGTAGATTCAAAATCTCTCTTGCGTGCGTAGCACACCCCCCCCTAAACCCTAGCCCCCAAACCCTGAACGCTATTTTGTCCGGGCCTGTTCCACCAGGTATTGCAGGACTTCCAGTTCGTCTTTATCGAACCATATAGCCTGGCAGGAATAACAGCGGTCGACTTCAATAGGATAGGCGTAATTGTAAAAATTCCTGATCATGACCTGGCCGCACCAGGGGCATTCAAACTCGTGGTTCATCTTTGCCGGCCGGTTGATCGCGAAAGTACGGGCTGTCTGCTTTACTGCCTCTGCTTTACGCTTTATCTCCGGAGAAAAGCCCTGTTCTTCCCTGACCAGGATACGGGGAATCTTGTCTTCTTTCAGAAAAAAACCCCGGCACATGCCGCACTGGTAAAGCGGTACCCCTTCATAAAGTCCCTGGGAAAGAGCATTACCGCAGCGGGGACAGCCCTGAGTACCGTTCTGCCTGTTATTTTTAAAAACAGACAGCAGATCCTGATCCTCATATAAAATATCTATTTTGTCGCTGCTTTCCCGGCGCACAAACCAGTCATGACGGACATCTTTAAGCGCGGCCAGTTCGAAAGCCGTGAACGGGCCCAGCCAGTTATCGATAGTGCCGGCCACAAACCAGCGCGGCTCCCTGACCGGAACTACCCGAACCTCGTCAGATCTTCTCTCCGGATAAGGCTGTTCAGCTGCAGTTAAAGCCGCATGGTCGGAATGGGCCATGTCCAGCAGAATACGCAGGCGTTTGTGCATCGGCGGATGCGTGGAAAAAAGATCGGCAGTCAGACTTTCGCTTTCGTCCAGAGCGCTGTAGTTGGGATTGACCACGAACAGGCTTTCCATATATTCATATCCCACTCCGCCGCCGCGCCAGGCCCGGCTGATGCGGTAAAGGGCCTGAGCAAGTCCTAAAGGATCCCGAACCAGGCGCACGGCAACGGCATCGGCCCGGTATTCACATTGCCGGGATACGAACATGCTCATCAATTTGGCGAAAAAATGAATGACAGCCGTGGTCAGATAAAGGGCAAGCATTAGCGGATGCGGCCCCTTGCGGTTATGATGACAGCTCTGCTGGGAAATGCTTTTACCCAGACCGGAAAGCAGGACCGCGTAAAGGGAAAACGCCGAGGCCGTAACGGTCTTTATCAGGGTATCGCCGGAAATGATATGCGCAGCCTCATGGGCGATAACTGCTTCCAGCTGGGCCCGGTTAAGGCGGGAAAGCACGCCTTCGGTTACACCGATGACCGGCTTACTGCGGAAATCCACGGCCGAGAACGAATTCATGGCAAACAAAGGAAGTACCACGCAGTCGATCGGCCGGCCTCCGGTAGCCACGCTTACCTCTTCGACGATATTGATAAGCCGGCGGTGATAATCGTCGTCTTTGTCCGGCGAAGCGGCTTTCAGCGCCTTCAGGATCTTGTTTACACCGTGAGCAGTCGAATCATACCAGTGCAGAGCGCCAATGACCAGCGCCCCCAGAAAAAGATACAGCAGGTGGTGCGCCGGGGTAAAAAAAAGGCGGGACAGGTCTTTTTCGATGCTGAAAAGGAAAAAAACCCGGGCTACCGCGTAAAGCAGCCAGGCGCCGAAAAAATAGAACAGCACCAGGAAAGAAAAGATGACAAAGATCACCTTTTTCCTGCGCTGTTCGATATCGATAAAAGTGAACGGCATTATTTACCGAAATCGACCCGGGGTGCTTCTTTCTGGGCCAGGTCCTCTATTTCGAAAAACTCTTCATCGCCGAAATTGAACAGGCCGGCAATCAGGTTCTGGGGGAACACTTTGATACTGGTGTTATAGTTCATAACCTCGTCATTATAATGCTGCCGGGCAAAAGAGATCTTGTTCTCGGTGCTGATCAGTTCTTCATGCAGCTGGCGCATCTGAGCGTCAGCCTTGAGATTGGGGTAATTTTCCGATACCGCGAACAAAGAACGCAGAGTCCGGGTCAGGAAATTTTCGGCAGTGCCCTTGTCTTTGATGCTTGCAGCATCGACTGCCTGCTGACGCGCCTTGATCACCGATTCCAGAGTTTCCCGTTCATGGCTCATGTATCCTTTAGCCACCTCCACCAGATTGGGAATAAGATCATGCCTTCTTTTCAGCTGGACATCGATCTGGGCCCAGGCATTCTCCACCCTCTGTTTCAGTCTGACCAGCGCGTTATACACTGTGACCGGAAAAATCACCACCACCGCGATCACTATGATCAATACCGCTATACCCATCGATCACCTCCTTGATAAAAAAATAACCACTGACTCGATCACTTCCAATAATAAAACAACCGTTCTATTTCCAGACGAGCAAAAGAAGCCCGGCGACGGCCATCAGCAAAGCAAATCCCACTTGAATATGAAAGGCATAACACTGCCGGATCTCGGCGCCGCACTGAAAACTTGATATCTCGACATAAGGCGCCGGGGCGCGCCGGTACCAGCCCCGCACCGTGATCTCCTTGCCTTTAAATCTCGGCGCTATAAAAAGACCGAAAAATAATTCCCCCAACCCCATGTCCTGCTTGTAATCGAGAAAAATTATCCCGGTTTCGTCCTGAAGCACAAAATCCTCGCTCCAGATAAGGCCGGGAACGCCTTTTCCGATAACCGTGCCTTTTACTGTACAGGGCACCGGCCGTACTGCCGATACCTTTACTTTTTTAAGAAGAGACGAAATTTTCATTTCGGGAAAAAAGGAAAAATCATAAGACCGCAAAAAAAAGATCAAATAAGTAAAACCGGTCACGATCATTCCGAGCGCCGGGTAAAACCAGCCGGGTTTATAAAACCAAACGTCCCGGAAAAACATGAAAAAAAAGAACAGAAATGAAGCTTGTGGCAGTACAACAAAAAATGCATCGGCGAAAAACTCATCCCAGTAACTTTCAGGCTGATATTCGTTAAACTCGATATAAGGCTCTTTACCTTTAGCCGAACACAACGCGCTTAAAGCATCCAGACGATTGGCAATAAGCGGATGAGTGGACTGCAATTCATAATACGATGACCAGGGATTCCACATGTCCCAGCGCATCGCCTTTTTCAAAAGAGCCTTATCCACCTCGCCTCCCATGTCATTGGGACGGTAAGAAGAAACGGTCAAGGCCCGCGCTGTCAGGGGATCGAATATTCCCATGGCTTTTACTGTTTCCATCTTTCCCTGACTTTCCATGGCCGCCTTGTCTCTGCCGGCAAGACCATAGCCGATCTTTACCAGAGCAGACGCCAGGGCCCGGGGATCGGTATTGTCCCCGGAAAAGCGGTCGGCAAAATATTCGCGCACCCGGGAAAGATAAAGTACGGCACATTCACTGACAACATACATGACAAACGCAACAGCTACCAGCGCGCCTTTGCTTCTGCCGCCGGAAGAAGCTGTCCGACGCACCACAAGATTAAGAAGTAACGGCACCAGGTAGGCTATGGTCATCACCACCATATCCCAGTGTACGGCATGGCCTATTTCATGGGCCACTACTGCTTCCAGTTCCTGAGGAGAAAGCAGATCCATTAATCCGGTAGTCAGTACTATCCGGGCATTGTGGGGCGTGTGCCCGTAGGTGAAAGCATTAGGCGAACCGTCTTTTATAAGCATAATAACCGGCCGGTCGATACTGTATTTAGCAGTCATCTTTACGATAAATTCGCGAAGATGTTCGGGCAGAGAGCTGTAGGGAGTATTACTTGCTTTATAAAAATTACCCATGATAAAATCCAGCAAGAGCGGGGAAAGAAGATACTGGGCAAAGACGACCGTAAATCCTATCAGGATGGCCAGCCAGTCTTCGATTATTTTAAAATGGACCAGCGATAAAAGCACAAAGGTCAGCATGGCATAGAGGACAAAAAGGGTAGCTCCTGAAACCAGGCCCAGCGGCGGCAAGTCCATAGCCGCGGCAAGAAGCAGTTTTTTCCTTTTACTTTCTTCCGGCTTATCGAATTCGATATTTAAAAGCAGATTTTTGCTTTTCCAGCTGGTTTTACCCTTGAACAGGTCTTTTATCTCTAATTTCACTTCGGCCAGTCTGGAGAAAGGCAGGCGTTCCAGTTCGCCCTGATCAAGCCAGATCCCGCCTGTGGAAGGAGAATAATCTATCTTTAATTTCCCGTTCATGATGGATAGCTCGACCATGGGCTGGCCGGTTTTGGGATCTACACGACAGGAAGGGGACTGGTTTTCCAGAGCTTTGTTAATATCCCGGTTAAGGCTGGTCGGTACTTTCGTAAAATAAAATATCTCGCCCTTGTCCAGCCAGACGCCGTTACAGACAGGACAGCGGTCGATCATGATCCCCTGCTTGGTCATCTCGCTTACCAGATCATGTTCACGGCACTGACAGCATTTCATCTTTATTTCCTTAGCAATAAAAAGAAAATAAACAGGACATACGATGACAGCAGGAAAAAACCTTCTTTACGGGTAAGGGTGTACTCTGTTTTCATGGTCCAGACCAGGGCAAAACTGACCAGCAGTAATACCATGTATTCGAAGCCCAGGTAAGACGGTTCGACCGGCAAAGGCCGTATCAGGGCTACTATGCCGACCACAAACAGGATATTGAAAATATTACTGCCCACGATATTTCCGATACTGATGCTGTGCAATTTTCTAAATGCGGCAGTCAATGAAGCGGCCAGTTCGGGCAAAGAGGTGCCCACGGCAAATATGGTCACGCCGATAAGCCAGGGTCTGACCCCCCAGATACGGGCCAGAGCAGCGCCGCTTTTGACCATCAGATCGGCACCCCAGACCAGGCCGATAAGCGAAGCAACAATTATCAAACCCGCGCGGGACGGCAGGGTAATGGCCTGCACAGATCTTTTCAACTGAAAATTTTCTGTTTCCGGATGATTGAAGGAAAGGCGCGCGCCTCTATAAGATACCGCAAGAAAAGCAATAAATCCGCACAGCAGGATAAGACCGTCAGCGCGGCTGATCATGAAATCAAGACTGAGAAGATATAGCAGAACTACCCCGCCCATCATAAAGGGCAGTTCGCGTTTAAAAATATTTTTATCGACAGAGAATGACTGGAACAAAGCGCAGATGCCAAGTATCAATCCGATGTTGGAAATATTGGAGCCGATCACATTGCCCAAAGCAATTCCTTTATAATTGCGCAAGGCAGCCATGATCCCCACCCCGGCTTCAGGCATGCTGGTGCCGAAGGCTACGATGACCATACCCACGAATAAAGGGGAAAGTTTAAGGAGAAGGGAAAGTCTTACCGACCCCTGGATCAGCCAGTCCGAACTGTAAATAAGGACGGCCAGGCCGGCAGCAAAGATCAAAAAATTTATGATTATTTCCGTCACGTAAGTATATACGTTGAAAACGGGTTAAACTTATTTTCCAAGCTGTTCACTACAATCAGGTTACAGGATAGGCCAGCCCTTGTCAATAGCACCGCCGCGGCTGCATCCTACCCCGTCCTGTGAAACAAAAAAATCCCGCCCTCTTTCGAGGACGGGATATTTTAACTTGTTTTTGAGCATTAGACCGCAATCGAGTCTTCTCGCCTATTTTCTATTTTCTATTGCTCGATTGCTCTGTCTTTTTGGCTTCGCCAGGATACGAACAATAGAGCAATTGAACATTAGACCGCAATCGAGTCTTCTCGCCTATTTTCTATTTTCTATTGCTCGATTGCTCTGTCTTTTTGGCTTCGCCAAAAAGACTGGCGGAGGGGCAGGGATTTGAACCCTGGGTACGGCTTTTCAACCGTACAACGGTTTAGCAAACCGCCGCCTTCGACCACTCGGCCACCCCTCCAACGGGCACATGCTTCGCATCCGAAGTGTGCCTGGTAATTGCATTTTTTCAATGAGTCTTTATCAATTTACTCTTCTCTCTATCCCGGGGTGATGCAGAAGACGTGCCCTTCATAGGGACTCTGTCCCTCTTGACACTTCGCCAAGTAAGAATTCCCGGGAAGAAATCCTTGCCTCGTTGTCACCCTGAAGCGTTTCAAAGAAGAACTTTCCTATCAAAACTAAGAGCTATAAGCTAAGAGCTGACCTCGCCTCTCGGTCACCCCCGAAGTCAACTCAGCGAAGAAATCCAATCCGACTCTCTACTCTCTACTTTCAGCAATGAGCTATGAGCCGTATGAAGTGCCCATTATATCAACTTTTCAGGGAAAGTAAAAGGTATTATTGCCGGCGAATCTTTAGTTATTCCCGGCCCTTTTCTGCTCGAAAAACTCGCTGATAACGGCAGCGCATTCTTCTTTCAAAACGCCGCCTTCTACTTCCAGAGTGTGATTGAGTTTAAGAGTATTGATATCGACGCGGGAGCCGAAAGCTCCGGTCTTGGGATCAGAAGCGCCGAAAACGACTTTTTTCAGACGGGCCAGGATCAGAGCACCGGCGCACATGGCGCAGGGCTCGATAGTCACATAAATAGTGCAGTCTTTAAGCCATTTGCTCTGCAATGCTTCGCAGGCCATGGTTATGGCCAGCATTTCGGCATGGGCAGTGGGATCTTTGAGCATCTCCACCTGGTTGCAGGCCCGGGCGATTACTTTGTTATCGTGGACAATAACCGCGCCTACCGGCACTTCGTCGTTCTCGAATGCTTTAACTGCCTGTTTTAAAGCCTGCTGCATGAAAGGAATATCGGCGGGGTTCATTTTTTCTTTTTTTCGACGATCTCCAGAAATACTCCGACAATGAACGGATCGAAATATCTACCGCTTTCCTCACGGATTATTTTAAGAGCCTTTTTCTTACTGAAAGCTTTGCGGTAAGGCCGGTCGCTGGTCAATGCTTCATAGACGTCGGCAATAGCCACGATACGGGCGATAAGGGGGATCTCCTCGCCTTTCAGCCCGAAAGGATAACCGCTGCCGTTCCAGTGTTCATGATGATAAAGAATTGCCGGAAGGGCGCCGCGCAGTATATGTATCTCCCGCAGGATCTCGGTGGCTATCCAGGGATGGGTCTTGATTATTTCCCATTCTTTTTTATCCAGCTTTCCTTTTTTACCGATGATCTCCGGACTGACGCCTATCTTACCCAGATCATGCAGCATGGCCGCGCAATAAACATCTTCTACCTGATGGCCGGGCAGCTTAAGTCTTTCGGCGATCTTTTTGGCGATCAGGGCCACTCCTTCCACGTGATTGGCAGTGGACATGTCCCTTACCTCAATGGCTTTGGCAAAACCGTAGATCATGTCCAGAAGGTTCTGATTCATCTCTTTGTTCAAATGATGTATCCTGCGCTTCATGGAATCGATGTCCGGTTCTTTTTCCTGACGCGATTTGATAGTTTTTTCTTTATCTTTCAGGGCCTGCGAATAATAAGTGGCGGTATTGCCGCCTTTGCGTTTGGAAAAAACCAGGGCGCATTCCAGGGCATTGATCACGTCACGGTAATTCTTGATGCCGTTTTCCGGCAAAGAAACGATACCCAGGCTCAAACTGATATGGACCGATATTTTCCTGAACTTAAAAGCATGACGGCTCAGTTTATTTTTGATCTTATGCGTCAGGGCATGAACCTTCTGCTGAGCAAGATGAGGCACGACGATCACGAACGAATCATCCCTTCCTCTGATAAAGAAAGAATCGCCGGGAAGCATGCGGTTTGTAATTACCGCTACGTCTTTCATCACCTGATCGGCGCAGGCATATCCGTAACTCTGGTTTATCTGGCGGAAATAATCGATATCGATGATGATAAAAGAAAGCGGATACTTTCTTTCCCGCGATTTTTTTATTTCCTGGGGAACTTTCCGGGCG
>CAZVRU010000014.1:22476-23333 GCA_964629785.1 uncultured Planctomycetia bacterium | reverse complement strand
CCAGTTATAACAGCCGACATCCGGGTCCATATGCTCGCACTGCTCGGCCCGCTCCCGGAGAAGAAAATTTTCTTTTTTCAGGTTCAGAATAAAACCGGCCCGCTGCAAAGTAAAAAATACTTCATTTTTCGGCGATGAACAGATCAAAAAATCGCTGTAATGCCCCTGAACCACTGCTTTGCGCAGAAAAACGGGATCATCGCCGCAGGCGACGAACACATGGTGAGGATAATCGGATATGTCCAGGGGTTCTTTTTTACTCAAAGCGGCAAGGTCGACAATAACTATCGACGGGCTCAATTTATCCAGCTTTTTCAGGGTATTTATCTTACTGAGCTTCAGATACGGGAAAGGTGCCTTTTTGCGGGATGAAGAGAAAAAAACCACGCCCCTCATAATAAATAAGTTTAACATATATAGTATTAAATTACAAGAAAGGGCTATTTTACCAGAAAAATCCCGAGAACGATCAAGATCGTGCCCAGAAACCTCTGCCAGGTGACGTTTTCGCCCAGAAAAAGCACGGCCAGCAAAGCCGTAAACAGGGGGTAAACAGCCGAAAGAGGCACGGCCCGGGATACGGCATTGGCGCGCAGAATGTGGTAATAAAAAAGCATGCCCAGAAAACCGGCCAGCAGACCGCTGGCCGTAAAAAGGACCGCGTCCTTTACCGGTACCGCTGACAGCCGGGAAAACCGTCCGGAAAACGCGTAATACAGGGTAAAGAGGACAAAAACGACCAGGGAACGGATATAAAGGCCGTCAAGAGGCTCGGTGCGGGCCAGGGCCGTCTTTTCGATCAAAGGGGTAGAACCCCAGCAGATAATGACCAGCAAGAGAAAAAACAGTTCTCTGGC
>CAZVRU010000014.1:0-22466 GCA_964629785.1 uncultured Planctomycetia bacterium | reverse complement strand
AAAGCCGGCTCGACTCTGCACCGGGAGATCATCGGCGGTTTAACCACTTTTTTCACCATGTCCTATATCATCTTTGTCCAGCCGCTTATCCTTTCCACTGCCGGTATGGATAAAGGCGCGGTAATGACCGCCACCTGCCTGGCCTCGGCCCTGGCAATGATCATCATGGCCTTTACTGCCAATTACCCTTTTGCCCTGGCCCCGGCCATGGGCCATAATGTCTATTTCGTGTTTACGGTATGCCTGGCAATGGGCATAAGCTGGCAAACGGCCTTAGGGGCAAACTTCATTGCCGGTCTTATCTTTCTTATCGTTTCTTTCTGGGGCTTCAGGGAAAAAGTGGTCAATGCCGTACCTTCCTCTCTCAAAAACGCCATTGCCGTAGGCATCGGTCTGCTGATCACCCTGGTCGGACTCGAATGGTCCGGCCTGGTAACTGCCAATCCGGCCACGTTCATCACTCTGGGCGATCTTCATCATCCGGCAGCAATGCTTTCCCTGTTCGGTCTGTTACTGATGGGCGTGCTTATCAGCAGAAAAATAAAGGGAGCTATCCTCTGGGGTATCGGCGCCAATCTTATCCTGGCCCTTGTTCTGGGACTGACAAAATTCCAGGGTATCGTGGATAAAATACCGCCGCTTTCTCCTACTCTGTTCAAACTGGATATTGCCGGCGCTCTGCGCTGGGAAATGCTGGGCGTGATCTTCGTATTCTTTTTTCTCGATCTCTTCGATACAGTGGGCACGCTTATCGGCCTGGGCCAGCAGGCCGGTTATGTACAGAACGGTAAGATTTCTAAAGCCAAACAGGCCCTGTTCAGCGACGCCGCAGGCACTGTGGCCGGTAATCTTCTCGGCACCTCGACAATCACCAGCTACATCGAAAGTTCTACCGGAATTGCTGCCGGGGCCCGTACCGGCCTGGCCAACCTGGTCACTGCTTCCCTGTTCATTTTATCGCTGATCTTTTATCCTCTGGTCAAAATGGTGTCTACGGCCGTGGATATAAACGGCTTTTCCGCCTACCCTATCGTGGCCCCGGCCCTGATCATCGTAGGATCGTTCATGTTATCCAATATAAAAGATATCCAATGGGATGATTTCAGCGAGGTATTCCCGGCATTCATCACCATGATCATGATGCCGCTCACTTTCAGCGTGACCGAAGGTATATCGCTGGGTTTTATTTCCTACACTTTTTTAAAACTGATTACCGGAAAGATGAAAGACGTCCCCCCTCTCATCTCGATATTCAGTATTCTTTTTGTTCTGCGCTACATTTTCCTGATGTAGCCTGGCCGGACAAAAACCCTTAAAATACTTAAATCAATATGAACCGGCCGTCTTCGGTGCTTTCCCAGATATTCCCTTCACCGTCTTCGAATTCCAGGCCGGCCGGTATCGCTGCGTCATCCGTAAGGAAAAAACCGCTGATAACGGTCAGGGTCTCCCCGCCCTGCAGAGGTATCTCATCCCCGGCCAGAAAACTCATCTGCATAAAACCGTCCTGGAACATCTCCCAGATACGGCCGTCACTGTCAGTAAATCCCGCTCCTGCCGGGATATCGCCGTCATCCGTAAGGTCAAAACCCGTAGTTACAACCAGTTCCTCTCCGCCGGTAAGAGCGAGTACGTCTCCGGCCAGGTAATTCAACTGCCTGAACCCTTCCTGAACATACTCGAATATATGCCCCTGCTCATCATGGAACTTCGTGCTTTCGGGGATATTGCCGTCTTCATCCAGTTCAAAATCCTCAGAAGAAAAAAGCGAACCGCTGTCTGCCAGTTCGATCTCTTCTCCCGCCTTTACTGTCAGTTTGAAAAAACCACTGTTTTGTTCTATCCAGGCATTATTATCGCTGTCGCGGTAACGGCCGTCACTCTGCAGGGTAAGCACTGTACCGTTGCTAAGGGTAACAGTCTGAGAACTGTCCTCTTCTGTTGTTTCTGCCGATGATTCGTTTGCGTCTGTACTGCCGGAATCAGCAGAAGTACCGGACGATGCCGATGTTTCTGTCTGAGTTGCATCATTGACCTCTTTAAGAACGACCTCGACACTGGTGGTCAGGTTGCCGCTCTGTCTTACTCCATAAATAACCATTTTTTCTATGGAAGGATCATCGAGAAGAATAACATAACTACCGTCGGGAGAGATCATATAGGGACTTAATTCCCAGTTCTCGGTAACAGTATCGCCGTTCTCGTCAGTATAAGTGACATAAGCCCGAAGCTGCTCCAGTTTGGAACGGTCTACAGGTCCCTGTTCCGGATCAAAAACCGCAATAAGTTCACCGTCATCGTTACGCGTTATCTCGACTACATCAGGCATCTCAATAATCCTGCTTTCCGGAATAAGCACATCGAAAGTCACCGCGTTGTTTCCCACCGCCTGTATCTCTCCCCAGGGTTTTACCGCATAAAAGCGCATAGTCACCGTCATGTTATTATATTCAGGCGGCAAGGTAAGATCGATACCGCCGGCAGCCGTAATCATAGAGGGGTCAAGGTCCCAGTCCTGATTATCCACTACCACATTACCGTCCTGATCAATGATAGTCACAATGGCCCGCAGGTCCTCGATCATGTCGGGATTAAGACAGACATCGCCGGTAGTAAAAATATGGACTGTACCGTTCCCCATTGTAGTGTCAAAAGCTCTCATGTTCGATTCGGCATCAGGATCAACGCTCAGGTCGGCTTCCGCATCGAGCGGCAACAGCACGTCCAGTCTTGGCGTCAGGCTGCCGTCCCAGCTCACGGCAAAAAGTTCATAGTTCACGGCATCTTCATAATTAGGTAATACCGCGTAGCTGCCGTCCGGAGCGATCATCGAAGGATCCAATTGAATTGTCTCGGTCTGTGTTACGCCATCATCGTCAGTATAAGTCACAACGGCATATAATTCAGTCAGATGAGAAGGATCAATACTTTCCTGATCAGGATCGAATATTACCACCAGATCGCCTTCGTCATTGAGCCCGCTCATAACCACGCGTGGTATCTGTGTCTGGAAAAACTCAGGGGTATTCACCTCAAAGGTTACCGCGTTGCTGCCTATGTCTATAGTCTCACCGCTCGCGGTGATACCATAAAATTCAAAAGTCACGATCTGACCGTTCAGTTCCGGAGGCAGGACCAGGTCGATCCCTCTTCCGTCATACGAGAACATCGAAGTATCCAGGGCCCAATCCTCTTCCACGCTGTTTCCGTCCTGGTCGGTAATAGTGACTGTGGCCCGCAGTTCTTCAAACATATCAGGGTCTACCGCTGCGTTATCGCGCAGGAAAATATGTATTTCGCCGTTCAGGCTGGTAGAATCGGCTGCCCGCACATCATTCAGGCTCCCGGCCATCATCGTTTCTATCGCGGCCCGCTGATTGTCCGACAATCCATCAAGAAACTCGTTCAGCCTGGCAGTATAACTCAGACTACTTTCATTAATCGTCCCCTGGCCGGCAGATAAACTCCCGGCAATTGCCTGACTGCCGGTATTCTCGGTTATACCTGCAGACAGAGATGAGAACAGACCTGCCGCGGTATTAGTTGCAAAATTGTTATTCTGCGAAGATAACGCCGTAACCCCTTCTGTTGATATGCCCCGGTTGTCCAGAAAATCATTCAGTGTATCCTGACGGCTTGCTGTAACGGTTGTTGTTCCGCTCAGACCGGAAGATGAAGAGAAAAAAGAACTTACCGTACCGCCTCCAGATCCGCTACCCGTAAATCCCGAAAAAGAAGAAGCGGTAATAGTATTGGCAGCAGGTGTGCTTACCGTCGTTTCTGTCCAGTTGCTTACTGCCTTGTCGATTATACTCTGTTTTGTGGGGTAACTGCTGGAAAGAGATGCAGCCGCAGAACGCCAACCGGAAGTCGATCCTGAGCTCGACGAGGTGGCGTCCGAAACAGTGACCGTATATCCCTTTATCGTTACTTCTGCGCCAAACAGCGGAGCTGCCGAAAGCAGGCTCAGACATATTACCGTCATACCGGCCAAAATCATTTTTTTGTACGCGTTCATCACTATCTCCCTTTTTTATTTCTATCCGGCTAAAAATAAAAAACGGGTTGCCCTCATTTGAGCAACCCGTGAAATCAACCTGTTTGTCGTGGCCGGAAAACGCGACTCCTTTAATCCCGCGTTTTATCAGGCCGCATGCGTTCGAAATATCCGCGTCCCCTTGCGGATACTTTTTTGATCACAACTTATTTTTCAATATTTCCGCGGCTTAACAGAGCTGTAGCATATAAATATAGCATATCCGGGCAACTAAAGTCAATATAAAAACAAACTTTTGTTTTATTGTAAAGCGTTGAATATCAAGAACATATCTCCTGAAACCTGCAATTTTTACAACGCCAGGGCTCTTCGGTTTTCGGACAGAGCTCAGGATCGGCTTTGTTGACAGCCGGGTCATAGAGAACAGCCCGCATCTGACCGATGCTTTCAAGAATGAATTCTTTCATTTCAGCCGGGCTGTGCGGCTGAACAGGCGACAACGAACAATTATCTTCGGCAAGATAAACCGGTACTACCTTTATCTCTTCCTGCGGTACATGCCATTTTTCCAGGGCATAAAGCACATAACAGGAAAGCTGCTGGATATCTTTGTCCGAAGGCTTGCCGGTTTTCCAGTCGTAAAGCACACAGCCCTTGTCCCGCAGAGCGAAATCAGGAGCAGCGAATATTTTTACTTTTTCCAATTCGAAAAAATCGAGGACGTCTACAGCCAGTATGTTTTCTCTGGGAAGGCTGTCGATCTTTTCCAGAAGGCCCGAATCATAAAAAGAATGTAGGCTGGTAACCACCTTCTGCAGCCGGGGCGCAAGTTCTTCCCGGCTTGGCTCGCGGTCATAGTAATGCTCAAAAAGATTAAGGTTATGCTTGACCTTCTTCATCCAGGCCCGGGAACGGGACTGCTCCCAGGTGCGTCTGAGCATGGCTTTTGCTTTACGCGCCGCCTCTTCATAAGTAACGATCTTTTTCTGCCGGCGGTTTTCGATGATCCATTTCAACAACTGATGAACAATATCGCCGATCCAGGCGTCGACATTCTGGATATTTTTCAGAATATAGGCTTTGCGGACAAAAAGGTCGGCCTTTTCGTCCCAGCCGCTCCAGGAAGCATAATAGTTGAAATAATAGGCGCGGCGGCACTCCCGAAAAAGGCGGTCGCGGGAAAAAGACCAGGTCAATTCGCTTTTAAGTTCAGCCAAGACGTTCCTCCTCTGCAATAAGGGCTTATTGTATCAAAATCATCATTTCCGGTAAAGAAAAACAAGGGAAAGGAGAATGTCTACCGCGGATCCGGTTTGTCCACCGGAAGATCGGCATCGGCAAGGATCACGGCGAGGTTTACTTTTTCCTCGTTATCTTTAAAGGGCATGATATTGACAAACACTTCTTTTTTGACGTTGCGGATCGGGACTTCGATCTTCGCGTATCCGGCCTGGGGCACGCGTTCTCTGGTCACTGCCCGGTTGAACAGCTCCATGAACTCATTATTGCTTTTCAAACCGCGGATAGAATCGAAACTCAGGGCCTCCTGCTCGAATTCGAACATGGCCTGGGCCGCAGGGTTGAAGGAAAAAGTCTTGCGCTCGATATCAGCCATGATTATCGCCTGGGGGATACTGCGGTTGATATAACTTATCACCCTCGATATAAGAGCTACTCTAGAAGCGCGCAGGCGGTCTATATCCTGGAGCTGGCGGGCGAATTTATTTACCATTTTCTCCATATAGGCCAGTTCATCGGCCGGACGGCCGGGACCGGGGATAGCTGCTTTGTAATTGCCGCTCAAAACAAGCCGCAAAAAAGAGACCAGTCTTCGTCTGAACAAAACCAGCCTGACCAGCACATAAAATAAAGCCGCAGCTCCTGCCAGACAAATGCCGGCAGCCGCATACATCGCGTAAAGGGGCAGCGGCGCATAGAAAAATAACAGGGCATAGGCCCCGGCATAACAGACCAGAAAAAATAACAGGCATATCCGCAGCATTGTTACCTAGGCATTGGAAAACTTCTTAATATTATCGTCGTTGCCCACCACGAACAATATCTCGTCCCCGGAAAATACCGCGTCCGGCGAGGGAACATCCTCGATCTGTTCTGTTGTCGTACGTTCGCCGTATTCGTCGATACCGGGAACGTTCTTTTTTACGGCCACGATATTGACGCTGTATTTTTTACGGGGATCGATCTGGCGCATGGTCTTTCCCACGAATTTCTCCGGGACCTTTATTTCGGCAATACTGTGGCCCAGGGCCAGGGGAATATGTTTAGTTATATTCGCCGAGGCCAGGCCGTTGGCAATAACCTTGCCCATCTCTTCTTCCAGAGCGATTATCTCATCCACTTCCAGAGCTTTAAGTATTTCTTTCTGCAAAAGGCTTATGGCCCTGGCCCATATCTTCTTGACGCCGCTTTTCTTCAGCAGAATAGTGGTAAGCAGATTGGCTTCGATATCGTCGCCGATACAGACTACAGCTACGTCCACATCCTGCATGCCTACGGAGCGCAGGGCATTTATATCCGTGGAATCGAGTGTCACCGCGTAAGTCACCGACTCCTTGATGCTTTCCACTCTCTCTTTATGTCGGTCGATGGCAATGACATGCACGCCCCGGTCTGTCAGTTCCCGGGCAACGGCACTGCCGAAATTTCCCAAACCGATAACAGCGATCTGTCTCATTGTGCGCTCCTTTTTTTATCCGATCAAAACCCGCTCTTCCGCGTACACATAATTCGCGGCCCGGTAACGGGCAAAAGCATAGGCCACGGTCAGAGGACCTATCCTGCCGATAAACATCAAAAGCATGATAAAGACTTTTCCCGGAACAGTCAAGGCCGGGGTTATGCCCGTGGACAATCCTACAGTGGCAAAAGCACTGACACTCTCAAAAACAACGTCAAGAAAGGGTTTCTGCTCCACGTAAAGCAGGGCCACGGTAAAAAGGCCTATCAATATCAGAGAAAAAATAAGCACAGTGACCGCTTTCTGGATTATGTCATAGGGTATGGTGCGCCGGCCGATCTCCACGTGTTCTTTCTGGCGCATGGCACTAACCACCGTGGCCCAAAGAACCGAAACCGTGGTGGTCTTGATACCACCGCCCGTAGAACCGGGGGAAGCTCCGATAAACATGAGCAGGATCATCAAAAGCAGGGTCGAAGAAGAAAGCCGGGCGATATCACAGGTATTGAAGCCGGCAGTCCGTGTGGTTATCGACTGAAAAAAAGACATCAGCACTTTACTGTTCAATGCCGCATCCCGGAAAAGATGGCCGGTTTCCATGGCATAGATAAGCCCGGCACCGCCCAGAACAAGAATAAAAGTGACTTTAAGCACAATCCTGCTCTGGACCCGCAGCCTGACCGGTCGTTTTTCGCTGCGGGTAAGCTTGAGCCGGCAGGTATGGCCCATATCTTTAATGACGATAAATCCCAGTCCGCCCAGGATGATCAGGCCGCCGATAGTGATATTGGTCATCAAATCGTAAGAAAACCTGACCAAACTGTCGCTGAAAGTCGAAAAACCGGCATTGCAGAAGGCGGAAATCGAATGGAACACGGCATGGTACAGAGTTTTGACCGGGCCGGGAAAAAGATCGCGCCAGATAAAGAACAATACCGCGGCTCCTACTGCCTCGATCAAAAAGGTCATACCGAAAATAAAGCGGATAAAATTTTTGACGCCGGACAGGGTATCATTGTCGAGTACATCCTGCATTACCCGCTGCTGCTGCATATTGACTCTTTTTCTGAACAGCAAAGCCAGGGATACGGAAAAGGTCATGATCCCCAGACCGCCGGCCTGGATCAAAGCAAGGATCACCAGCTGTCCGAACAGGCTGAAATGGGTTGCCGTATCCTGCACGACCAGCCCGGTAACGCAGGTTGCCGAAGTGGCAGTAAAAAAAGCGTCGACCAGCGAGGTCTGAGCCCCCTGTGAAGCTATGGGAAGCATCAGCAATATCGAGCCGATAGTGATGGCAAAGGCAAAGCTGGCGACCATCAATTGGGCTGGCCTCAGGCTGAGCAGGGAAAGGAACCGCTGGGCTTTACGGGAACGGGAAAGAAGCATAGTCACGATAACGACCTGCCGGATAATAACGAAAACCGGCGTAGCTGCTATGCCCTGGATAAACTGGATCAAAGGAATAAACACGATAAGATCGAACCAGTTACGGCGCAAATGCATTTTTTTATCCCGGCTGACCAGAAAATTAAGAAGCACATCGGCAATGAACAGACTGATGACACCTATATTCAAAACAGAGATCATCCGGCTGTAGCGGGCAGAATAAGGACTTACTTCGACCACCAGTACGCCGAAAGCGCACAAAGCGACAAAACCGATTAATTTATTGAATTTTTCGATCATGATTTGTCTTAATTCTTTCTGTTATTGTAGCAAATGGCGGGGACCAAGTAAAGGCGGCAGGAAAAGCACGATTCCGGCTGTATAAAGAAATCACTTAAACTGCTTTCTTATTTTAGGAAGGCAGAGATACACAGCATTACCCAGCCCGATGATGGTGTGGGAAGGAGCGCCTAAAAAAGATGCGAAGGAAGGCGCTTCTTTTTCAATGAGCATAAGTACTATACCGGGAATAAGGTTTAATAAGGCAAATGCGCCAACGGCCAGACTACACAGGGAAAGGATCAATCTTCCTGCTTCCTGAAGCCTTATCGTAAGCACAGTTCCCAGAATAAACATAAAGAACAAAGGAATAGTAACCAGTACCATCACACTGGCCAGGCTTGGCACTTTGAACATATACCAGGTAAAAAACAGTGATTCCAGACTCAGAATAATCGAAAAAAACGCAACGACCTTTATCCCGGCAGGTATTTCTCGATTCATTTTGCCTCTTTTCCCCTGATTACAGGCCTCTTATCCCCGTATGAACACAGCCTGTGCGTACAGAGCTACTTTTTATTTTTCTTAGCACGAATTTCCTGGGCTATTTTATATTCCTGGGAATCTTCACTTATGTGCAACTTCCATTCCCCCTGTTCCAGACGCATAATAATAGTGGGCTGATAGCCCTGATCTGGATATTTGATAGACAATAGTGCACGGTCACCCTTTATTTCAGTCGAAACTACCTCTCCCTTGGAATTAGCATCAGCAGCTTCTTCCTTGTATTTGGTAAATATCTCAATATACCTCTCGCGCGGAGAAAGCTTTTCGGATTCGAAAAAATACTGGTTTACGGCATCAAGGATCTCCTGAGATTCTTTATCATAGCTGTCATATACCATTCCCCATTGCTTTTGTGCTGAATAACCCTGGACCCTTTTATACGCAGCTTCCGGCGTAAGAGGTTCCGCTCTTACTATTCCAAATGATAGACAGATCATTATGACCGTATAAAGAGCTGAATTTACCGCATTTTTTCTCATCTTGCCTCCTTTTCCCAGACAGTAAATAACCATTGAAAACCGGAACGGTTCGATTTAATACCAGACAATGACCCTGCCGGCTCCGCCGGATTCTGGAGAGTGAACACCTCCGGGCGGAAAACTGCTCATAAAAGCTGAATCCCCACTGCCGCCGCCGCCCGGTGCCCGGCCATGACCGCCGCCTCTTGCCGCAGTCCCGCCGACCCCGCCATTGGCACCGTAATAATATTTATAGTTGTAGGCACCGTTTTGGCCGTTTGAACCGCAGACAGCCTCGCCGCTTTCTCCTTCATTAGAATTGTAATTAACCGTTGCGCATCCTCCGGCAACTCCTGCGCCGGTAATCGTAATTGTAGTATACAACCTGGGGAAAACGCCTCCTGATCCGCCGTTGGCGATTATCTTGTCAGCAAAACTGGAATTTCCGCCGGGAAGACCGTTCTGGCCGCCTACTCCGCCTGCTCCTACTACGACATCATACCTGTCCCCGGGCTGGACATTGAAAATACCTTTCCCATACCCCCCGGCTCCTCCGGCACCTCCGCCTGAGCAGACATTTTTTCCTTCATGCTTATCTGCCCATGCCCCGCCGCCTCCGCCGCCCCAGACTTCGACCATTATCCTGGAAACAGCGTCAGGGACCGTAAAAGTACCGCTCATATCAAACACTTCAAAACGGGAAAACGTGTCTCCGCCTAACCCGACCCAGTTAATCCCGTTACATACATATACCTGATTCTTATCGGCATTATAAGACATCTCTCCGGCTTTGTCGCATGATCCTCCCGGAGTAAAGGCATCGCTGGGAAACAGGCGCAATGTCTTGTACGCTCCATAAGGAGAGGGATAATACGTGGTTATGGTTATATTTTCCTGCTCCTGGGCATCTGCCGAAGCGGCAAACAGGAAAAGAAAAAGGATAGCGACCGACACCAAAGTTACTTTTTTCATAAACATTTCCTTTCCGCTTAGGATATAATATCGCATATAAAAACTCCCAATATGCCCTTGCTATACTCTTTATCAAACGTATTTATTATACCATTTGCCTCAGCCTCTTTTGACAAAAAAAATCCCGCCCTCTTTCGAGAGCGGGATGTTTTGATCGACTTTTGAACAATAGAACAATAGATCAATGGACCGCAATCGAGTTGATTTTATTAAACTTAAAAATTATCTCTTTAAGCTTTCGTCGTCCAGTAGTCGACTTATAAAATATCTCTTTCTGCCGCGCCTCACGCAATGTTTTGAATGATTCGGTGTGGATTATTTTATAGGGCCGATATGCGCTGGAAGCTTTTACTCGACCGGCGTTGTGCTCAGCCAAACGTTTATCAACATCGCTGGAAACTCCGGTATAAGTGCGAGTTTTAGCTTCGTTTAGGAGAATATATACGTAATACAATTTTGCACCTGTATGGCGGATCCGCCTCGCCATAATTATATCATAATTTAGGCGGGCGAGATCCCGCCATCTCGCCACTTTTGTGGCGGATGGCGGGCCGAATATGACACTACTCAAACTACGCAAGTCCAATCAGTACAACTACTTGTGAAACTTTATAAAAAGCGTTCGATGGGAACTTTGATGTCCCTCGGTCAACCGATCAATACTTCGTTACCTTATCAAAGAGGTATTCTATCAAAAAAACTGTTAAATGCGAGGTAAAACCTCGTTAATCTACACTCGATACCGCAAACTGATCTGCTAATTTCTTGAAGCTCATGTTAAACTGCACCGCTTCATGCGGAATTAAAACATATTTCCACGGTTTCTTGTTATTCTCGGTCGCAAACCGTGTAACATGCTCACAATAATGAAGTGCGGCTCTAGCCTTTTCCTTTACTTCATCTGAATCCATATCTTTCTGCATTTTTGTCTCGACCATGTAGATATATTCTGATGCTTCAACTACAAAATCGGGATTATATCTTTTTGAATTATGCGCCCACCATATCTCGAATTGCCCATCCGCAGGTCTGAGCCATTTCAACACATCGGTATCTTTTTCTAAAATAATCGCAAAATCCTTTTCAGTTTTTGAATCAAATTTATACTTAACATGGCATGCCTTCTGGAACCCGACAAAAACTTTACTCGGGATTGCTGATGCAGGCTCTATTGTATCTGTATACGGATAGACATCATCTGCGGTATATTTTGAAAAATTGGGCTCTTTTATCGCCACAAAAGGAAGAACGGTAACATCCTCATATTTCGGGGCTTCACAGTAGAAATTTTCCATCATCTGCGCATAGAGAAAACGAGCAATCTCTCTTTTATTGTACTGAATAACATTAATAACATCATCTTCTGTCTTTAAATAAGATTTACACCGCTCTATAGCCTGCCTTGCCAGCTTAAAAAGCAAGTCTGACTGTTTGTCATAATCTATTTCAGGCAGATGAACTAATTCATTGACTATGATATTGTCTAGCCGATCTGGAATAATTCTGCCCTTACCCTTTATATAACTGATCCCGTCATCCTGTTCGCGTAACCGCTGAACCAATATCTCCTCAGAAACAGGCTGATAATTTAACCTGCTTACATCAAGGTCAAAATCATTAAATCCGGACTTTATCTCATCCGTCTGCTGAACAACCATACGAGGAATTTCAATAATATGTTTAATGAAATCAGTTGTCACTCGTTCATAGACGGCTTCTGCTTCCGCGATACGTTGTTCGACAAAAAGGTCTTGTTGTGGCAAAGCATACAACTTTTCTTTATAGCTTTTCATAAATGTTTCTTTTGCCTCTTTGCCTTTTAATTCATCAACGCTTTTGAATGCTGTATTCATCGTAGGCAAAAGTTCAGCAACATCCCGCTCAGCCTGCAAAACATTTTCTGCTGTCTTTCTTTCTTCAGGGTCATGAATAGACTTGATCTGTTCCTCACGCTCTTGAAAACTCTGTTCAAGCAAAGTAACGCTCGTAACAACTTCCTTTTCTCCCTGCAATTCTTCTTCATTGATCTCGATAATATTTTTCTGTTTTATAATTGAATCCGGCTTGTTTGCTTCGTCAATGATTTCCTGAAATTTATCGTGGGCAACAATAGTAAGTGTATCGACTTTCGAGTCTCCGGTTCGCTTTCCATAGGGCAACCGTAACCCCCTTCCAATGGTTTGCTCTCTGAGCGTAGTAGAAGCGGCTGTTCTTAATGGAATAATCGTGTACAGGTTCGTAACATCCCAACCTTCTTTGAGCATATTTACATGAATAACAATCTCGATCTTATTTCTTGGATCTTCCAAAGAAAGTAACTGAGCGATATTTTCTTCTTTCTCGGATCCTCGCTGATTAGAATGGATTTCCATAACTTTATCTGCATAACGCCCGTCAAAAAATGCTTTTGATTGTATGAGCGATTTTAGAACCCCTGCATGCTGGGTATCTTTAGCAACAATAAGAACAAAAGGTTTCACCATTTCGTACTTATTGTCACGCGCATAGATATCCAGCTCTATTTTTGTATCTTCGTGTATGCGGATACCATCCTCGATTTTTATTAAATCAACTTCCTCGGAAGATAAATTCGCAGGGTCAAAATCCTTTCTTGTTGCAACAGCAGGTTCCTTTACAAACCCATCTTCAATAGCATGTGCCAAGGAATACTCGTAAACTACATTTTTAAACTTAACCGCCTTGCCGGATCTTTCAACCTGTGGCGTAGCGGTCAATTCAAGACCAAGAATCGGATCCAATTCATTTATAACCTGCATGCCTCTATCAGCGCGATAGTGATGTGACTCGTCCATAAGCAATACGAGGTCATCGAGGTTAGAAAGATAATTAAAATACGATTCGCCTAAATATTCTGATAATCTTTTTATGCGTGGCTCAGATCCCTTGCGGGATTCAGCGTTAATTTTTGAAATATTAAAGACATTGATTTTAACTTCTGAGTGAAACAATATCATCTGCGAGGCTTGCAAATAATTATCTCCCGTTATAACCCGAGGCGGGTTCTGGGCAAATTCGCCGATACCTTTAAAAACATACTTAGGGTGAGAAGGATTTGAAAAATCTTCTATGAGCTTATTGTAAATCGTAAGATTCGGCGCCAGTACAAAAAAATTCTTTATCCCTTTCGCGAGATAAAGATACGTAATAAATGCTCCCATCAATCTAGTTTTCCCAACACCTGTAGCCAGAGCAAAGCAAAGAGAAATAAAATCTCTCTCAAAATCATTGCAAGTCGGATAACTTCTTTTGACTATCTCTAAAGCACTGCCAAGATCCGGCTTTTTTTGCAGGTTGAGTTCACCTGTAAGCTGACCCAGCATTTCTAAGCTTTTTTTTTGGGGATCCCGAAGGCTTAGCCTGTTTGAAATCATCTGTGCGATTCTATCCATGAAAACTCCTCTTAAAATAATGACGGCTCATCATCTTTTTTCTTCTTTTTCTTCGTTTTCTTTTCTTCCACAGGTCCTACAGGAATAAAATCAGGTTCATCTTCATCATGTGGCATATCAATAATATTAAGGCTGTAATCTTCTTTACCAAACTCACACCGCCCTAAAAGCATATTCGGAATTTTCTTAATCGATATGTTTGTGTATTTATTGTCACAGGCTTTTTGATAAGACTTACAGCATATCAAAAGGCTTTCATCGGGCTTCATTTCTTCATAAATCCTATCAATCAAGGGCCCTGTTACCATCTGCGTTGTGGTAAAAATAAAGTCTTTTTCAGTGGATTGCCCTTGTTTCCAGTAAAGCTCCTCGCTGGGAGAATACTTAAACCCCTCATGCTTTGCCATAGCCGAGGCAAGCATATCCGCATTATATCTCTCATCAATAATCCAGTTGTCGTATTTATCTTTTTTAAGCAGGCTAGGGGCAAGCTCATAAAACTTAAATCCGCCTCCGCCTTTCCAACTGACATTTTTAGAAATACCACTTTGATCTGTTCCGTCACAAACACTTTGCAGTCGTGGAAGGCAATGAGTATAGCAATGTTCGCCAAGCTCTACCCCAATCCATTTTCTGCCCATCTTGTGAGCAACTGCGGCTGTTGTCCCAGAACCAAGAAAAGAGTCTAAAACATAATCATCTTTATTAGAAAAATGCTTCAACAATAATTGCAATAATCTCTCCGGTTTTTTCCCACTTCTAAAATCAGCTCCGCCTTCTAAACGACAATTACCAAAATCACCTGCCATATCATAAAAATTCTCAATGGGTTTTGTTCTATCTTCTTGCGTTTCATTTAACTGTGCAACAGGAACCCCTTGATAATATTTTCCTTTTGTCGCACCGCTTCGCTTAGGTCCTGTAAAATAACGATAGTCAAATTTATCATCACCGATTCCATATACCTTATACAGAACTCCCAATCCATCTTCTTCAAATCGCCCTGACAAATAGTCCCGAAAAAATCTTCCCGAAGAATTACCATCTAAAATAGTTCCAGAAGCCCAAATTTCTTTTAACCCATCTTCAGAGCCTTCCCCTTTCACTATTTCATATTCCTTTGCATTAAAAACAACAACTTTTTTGCCTCCAAGCTCAATTTCTTTCCCTGAGTCTTTTTCTTTCACATAAAAACAGAACTTATCCAATGAACTATCAACCTTGTCAAGGTTCGGTTTTGCACCATATTCTTTTCTATACACATGCACCTGTTCTACCTGTTTATGAAAAGCCATATCCTGTTTCAATGTTTTTGAAGCATACCTAACCTGAACAAAAATTGTTGTTAAATAATTATTTCTGCCGAAGGTTTCATCCAATAATATTTTTAAATAGTGACCTTCGCTGTCGTCAATTTGACAACAAATAAATCCATCTGGACTTAATAAAGACCGTAAAGCTTGCAATCTGGGCTTCATTAAGGATAGCCACAGGGAATGTTCTAGAGCATCATCATAATGCTCAAAAGCATTGCCTGTATTATAAGGGGGGTCGATATAAATACATTTAATCTTGCCGGCAAAATTCTGCTCAAGCGCTTTAAGCGCAAGAAGATTATCACCGTGGATAAGCATGTTTTGTGCATCTTTGGCACCGTATGATTTATCCGGATCTTCAATCAAAATACGAGGCTCAAGCCTCGGCTCCTCGTCTTTACCGATCCATGTTAATTCAAGTTTTTGTTTTCTCTGCATTTATTCCTCCACTCACTAAAAATCAGGGGCGGTTTAAAGGGTATAATTTTAGACCACCGCAACGGCATTCCCAGTATGATCCTGATTTATTTTTATTCGGAAAAGCTCCGCAATTGTCACATAAGATAATGTTGGAAAAATCGACCGTTTTTGTTCCGAAATCACGCACATCATCATCTGACAACAAAGAACCTTTTTCGCTATAATGACATCCAACTTCGTTTCTGACAAAAGACGAATTGTGTAAATCGTCCATGCTTTGCTTCAAGTCATAAGATGTTCCATTTTTATCAACTTTTAATTTATCCCTCATTTTCGAATTGGCACTGAACAACTCTCCTAAAGTGTATTTATGCTCTGGTTTCCGCGGAACATTTAACGAATACTTCAGAGCAAATTCGTCCAAGATATGCTCCAATAAAATTCCTGCCTTTGAAGCAACTTGTTGCCTGTCAAAATTTGTTGCATTCAATGCGGTCTCGATTTCTTCAACATAAAACTTTGTTCTGGTATGACGCACACCTGCATCCGAAGTCCACGGCAAAAGCTCTATTAACTGAATGTCATTCGACTGCTGAATAGGTAACCTGTATCTGTCTCTCCATAGCCGATAATGAGTCGAGATTATAATTTGCCCAAAGCTCTTTGCTTCTTCTTCCAACATATCAATAAACCGTGACATATGTTGCTGATCAATGGAAGTAAAAACATCATCCAGAAGCAAGATGCCGTCATTACACTTGTTTTGAGCCAACGCCAAGAACACACAGACACCGAGTGTATCTAAATGCGACTCGCTATAATAAGCCTGAGGGGGAACTTCTTTTCCCTGAAACTCGCCATCAAATTCTAGTGATTCTGCTTTTTGGGGATCCAGGTAAAACTTAACAGCTCCAATCCCTTCATTAGGGTGAACTCTGGAGTACATCCTTTCAACAGATTTTGAAATCGTGTTTAGGACAGCATCGACATTGTTTTTCCTAACCAGCTCCAATTCTTCGAGTAACCGTTTAATCTTATTTGTCTTTTTATCGCTTTTTTCAGCGTCATCTTTCTTCTCCGCATAAGTTTTATATGTACGCTGAATAAGCGCAAGTTGGTTAAATTCTTTTTGTTTTTCAAGGGCATTTTTTTCAAAAACAGCTATTTGATCCACAATAGCTTTGGAATCTTTTACCGTTTCCTGCTCCTTGGGATCAAACAAAGATTGGATTTCTTTAGTCAAGTTGCCCACTATTGTTTCTGAATCTTTTATTTGAGCCGATTGAGTATCAGTTTGCTTTTTCAAAGCAGAAAGCTCGTCCTGAATCTTTTTTAAATCTTTCATTTGATCAATACGGTCACCGATATCTTTTAACAGAGATTCTTTTTTAACTTTTGACGAACAAACCGGACATTCGGACAAAGTATCCCTGCCTTCAATATAGTTCTTTGCTTTTTCAAGCAGAGGAACAAGCCCTTGTTTTTCCGCTTCATTTTTTAACTTATCCTGCAACTCATTCTGTTTCGCCTCAAACGATGCCTGAGTATTTTTATGATTCTCTTTTAGCTTTTCCAAAGTTTCTATTTTATCTTTCAGACTCTCTGCTTTTTTCCACTTGGCTTCCCAGTCTTTCTTTTCGTTTTCTAAATCGTCCGTAACAACTAATGCTCTTTCTTCAGCCCATTTAAGATAATCTGTCTTCTGGTCGCCTGCTTCAGTCCAAGCATTCTTTATGTCCACTTCTGCCTGCTGATAAGCCTTGATGCTATCATCATAACTTTGCTTATTGTTCTTATAAGCAAGCCTAAGCGAATCCTCGATATTTTTTATTTTCGGATAAGACACCATATTCCTGATTTCATCAAACCGTACCTTAGGTTGCCCCGCAACGATTTTCAGGATAGAATCTCTCCGTAAGATCTCAGCGATAGGCAATACCCCGGAGAGAGAAACATCACCGTTGCTACCCAACGTAGCTAAACAGCTATTGTCATCTTGAGTAGTAACATTAACTTTCAGCTCATTTAATTTCGATGATATAGAATTTAGATACTTGTGCTTATTTTTGCCGACACTTTTATTTTTTAGAGAAACATCAGAACACTTATTGCAGGCAAAATCAATGGCATCTAAAATCGTTGTTTTTCCCGTACCATTTTCCCCAAATATTACAACCATATGCTTCTGACTATCAAAATCTATGGTTGTCTCATCTGTTGCGCCACGGAATTTAACTAATTTTAGTTGTTTTATTTTACTCATTTTTCTTTCCCATCCTTTTGGGGAGGGAAGCAGTCCTTATCAACTAACAAGGACCAGTCTTCTTCAGAGATGCTTTGTTTAGTAATAAACTTCTTCAGATCTTTGACCGAAGCATCAGACAAAATCGCTTTTTTGCTGACACTGCTCACAAATTCTTCAAATATTTTTTCATCTAAGGGTTTTTGGCTCATACGACTTTCCACCTTATTTTTACCAATTGATCAACTGTAGTTTTCTGCTTCAATCTTTCTTCAATCGTTTCGATCAACTTCTCCTTACGTTCTTCCACGGTGTCCTGCTCCTCGAAAAGCCGAGCGCGCTTTTCTTTTCGTTTTTTCTCAAGATCTTTGATATGCCTTTGGGCTTTTAATTTTTCATTTAAAACGGGGATCTTTTTTGCTTCCCGCTTTAGCTGCTTAATCTCTCTATCAAGCACTTTTATCTCAGTTTCTAATCCTTTTTTTAAATCATCAGCCCACTTATCAAGTTTTGTAATTTCATCGTCAAAAAAAGAACTGTTGCGTTCTTCAATATCCTGAATAATTTCGTTTTTCTCTACTTCAAACTCATTCTGCCAACGATCTTCCTCTTTTATGGGTATATTTTCATTTACAACATCACCCGGAACCGAAAATAAACGAAAACACTGATCATCCGTTAAACGATCTCCAGAATCTTTATATCCCAAAAAGACAATATGGTTTTCTATCTCTAAGGCTTCCACAGTTACCTGATAAACAAATAGATACCCGGATGATCCCACAAGATCTTTAATAACGGTAATCTGTTTTCCGCAATTTGAGTAATCAAAGGATATTTCGGCGGGATTTAGGCTTTCCTTCTTCGCTTGTTTTATGATTTCTTTTGCAATAGGATGACCTAGCCGGTAGATGTGTTCTTTTGACGTATCAACATTTCGAGCTATACGATAAGGTCCTGTCGGAAGCTCGCCTAAATGCTCAAAGGGATTCTTTTTTAAATAAAAAGAATATCCGTCAGTTTCTTGGTGAAATTCGGCATAATTATCAAGAGCATGTTTTGTAATGTCCCACAGCCATTGTTCGTATTTATTGAGGTATAAATTCCCTTCATCTCGGCTTATCCTCAACTTTTCATGAACTTCTTCATCTAAATTCTCGAAAACCTTCTGGCGAGTTACCTTCATCCGCTCATCAATTTTTTCTTCTAATTCCGCCCTGAGAATAGAAAATTCTTTTTCGATTTCTTCGGTGCGTCTGCATTTTTGATAAATATCGGAAATTCTTTTTTCAAAATCAACGCCTGACTCTATTGCGCCCAGCACATCATCACTTGCGCCAAAAACACCATTAAACAATTTGAATTTTTCATCTAAAAGTTCATATACTCTCTGATCCGCGGCATTCTTTTTATTCAGAAAGTTCACGACAACCACATCATGCTTCTGTCCATATCTATGGCATCGTCCTATACGCTGTTCTATGCGTTGAGGGTTCCAAGGAAGATCGTAATTAACAACTAAAGAACAAAACTGAAGATTAACCCCTTCGGCCGCGGATTCGGTAGCGATCATAATTTCCGCTTCGTCTTTAAAACAATCTACTAGAGATGCTCGTTTGTCAGATGTTGCAGATCCTGAAATTCGGTCAGTTCCTTTATATTTTTCAAGCCATGTTTTATAAATTTGCTTTGCCTGCTCACCGCTATTGGTTCCGTTAAACAAAACTATTTTGCCCGAATATTCACTTTCCGATAAAAGACGGTATAAATATTCTTGCGTCCTTCTCGATTCCGTAAAAATTAACGCTTTTCTTTGCGCCCCCAATTCCTGTGCTTTTTTGAAGCCCATTTTAAGAGCCTGAATAAGAACTTTACCTTTAGCATCATGGGTTATACTCTCGGCAAGTTTTACAAAATCTCTTAAGTCTTTGATTTCGTTTTCAACCGCCTCAACTTCATATTCGGTTAAAAGACCATCTTCTTTATTGTCGCCTTCATCCCATTCATCTTCAATCTCCGACAATTCCTCATAATCTTCTGATATTTCTTCCTTAAGAGATTTCTTTAACTCTTTATCTTTTTTCAACATTCTTTCAAGTCGATCAGCCAATGATCTAAGAGTTTTTGAAATAGCATAAGCGGATGACGCTAATAATTTCCGCAAAATAAGCGTGATTAGTTGGCGTTGGCTTGTCGGAAGGCCATAAAGCGTATCCCGACGTAAATAATCTGAAACATGATCATACAATTTTTGTTCTTCTTCACCCGGAACAAATTCTTGCACTAAGGCTAAGCGATTCGTATATTGAATATACTCCAGTACTTGTCGCCTTAAAGTTCGCTTACAAATAGGCTTAATTCTTTCTTTTAAATCTGAAAACACGCCATCATCCGTTATGCGGACAAATTGTTCCTTGAAACTTTTTATATCCCCAAAAATATGCTCATCAATAAAACTCGCAAGTCCATATAATTCCATAAGTGAATTTTGAAGGGGCGTTGCCGTTAGTAGAACCTTATTTGTAACAGTTTCGATTGACGATCTAATAGTTTTAGCAATTTTGTTGTCTGTTCTATAAACATTGCGTAATCTATGCGCTTCATCGATAATAACCAGATCCCAATTTACCATGCGAACATATTCTTCTTTATTACGAGCAAAGTGATATGAGCATATTGCGATATTTTCCTTAAGATCAAACGGATTAACCTTGCCTTGTTTGACGGCTTTATTGAAAGATGGGGTTTCTATAATAGCCGAGGGTAGAAAAAATTTGTCAGCAAGCTCCTGCATCCACTGCTTTCTCAAAGAAGAAGGAACTATGATTAGAATTTTTCTTTTTCCTTCTGCCCATTTCTGAGATAAAACGATGCCAGCTTCGATTGTCTTACCTAGCCCAACCTCATCAGCCAGAATAACACCTTTTGAAAAAGGTGAGCAAAATGCAAATAAAGCCGCGTCGACTTGATGCGGGTTAAGATCCACTTGGGCATCAGCAAGAGATACCATCAGTTTTTGAATACTGTCTGACGGACACTTCTTGGTTAATTCATGAGCAAAATATTTTGCGTGATATTTAGTTATCATTAATACCTCTACTTAAACAACGATAAATACTCTGACAGAGCAAACAACCTGTTCCTAGAAAACCCTGTCACCTCTTTTAAAAATCCGACTCTTTGAAAATCAGCTATTAACCTTCCTCCCGCGGCAAACCCGACGCCCAAATGCTCTGAAACCTGACTAATCGAAACAATAGGGTGCGAGAAAAGAAACAGCAATAATTTTTGAGCCGACTTAGCTTTTCTACCCATTGTTATAATCTTCTCATCATATTGTTTTCTAAGCCTAACAATAGCTTCTAACGTTGCTTTTCCGTTTTTTGCTGTATCAATAACACCAGAAAGAAAAAACTTGATCCATTGATCAAGATCATTCGAAGCCCGCACAACACTTAATGAATCATAGTAAGACCCTTTGTTCCTTTCAAAAAAGTCTGAAAGATACAGACAAGGCTTGTTCAATATGCCCATATCTACCAACTGCAAAGTTATCAACAGACGTCCTGTTCTTCCATTACCATCCAGAAAAGGGTGTATTGTTTCAAATTGATAATGACTTATTGCGGCTCGAATTAAATGAGGGAGATTAAGCTCTTTATTATGCCAAAACTTTTCAAGATCGGTTAACAAGTCCGGCAAATCTTCGTGATGCGGTGGAACAAAAAAAGCGTCTTTCAAACTTGAGCCGCCAATCCAGTTCTGGCTTCTGCGGACTTCTCCCGGCAACTTATGATGCCCTCGTACACCTGCAAGCAATCTTTTATGCGTTTCTTTAAGCAACCTCATGGATAACGGCAACTTATCAAGCTCGCTAATAGCAAAATTCATCGCTTTAATATAATTCTGAACCTCTGCCCAGTCATCACGTTTTTCAGGACTTATTTCATTTTCGGGTAAAACAACTTCATCGATATTTGTTCTTGTCCCTTCAATCCGGCTAGATGTTGTAGCCTCTTTTGCCACGTGCATTTGAATAAAAAAATCTACATCTGGAACAAGTGTCGAATAGGCATTCAGCTCACCTAGATAACGCACAGCGTCTTCTAATAAAACAACAATTTTTTGATCCGTCCATTGATAATCAGCGTTTATCAAAGACGGCAAAAAACTTTTATATTCATATTGTTGCTTATAGGTTCCGGCTTTAAACATAATTCACCTCGGATTATTCTTAACAGATTTACGCTATTAATTTTCATGCCTAAATACGCACACATGTTATCATTTATTCGGTTAAATGTCAATAGGAAATTTTTTATTATTATTTAAATCGCAAAACAGAGCAAAACAACCAAAATAGCAATAAGAAAAACTCTTATTGCCACTTATGGCTCAAAATGATAATAAGAGATTCTCCTATTATCACTTTCGTTTATACAAATTGTGCAAATAATTGCCTCTCAGTCAATTTCATACACATATCGTGTAACCGCCAAAATAGGACAATAGGACATCGCCAATGTCCGGTTTTTGGGTTATTTTGGGTCTAAAATCAAGCTCAAAATATGTCATAACACCAATAAATACAAAGCATTAAGACATTTTTGCCTATTTGACGGTTTTGGCTATACGACCACGACATCGATTTTTTATTTTAAGGTCACTGACAGACCGCGCCTCGCCCGACCCTCGGCAAACCCCCATGGTAAGGACCC
>CAZVRU010000013.1:21903-52360 GCA_964629785.1 uncultured Planctomycetia bacterium | reverse complement strand
GAACTGGCATCCTCAGCCGAGGAGAAAAAAGCCCTGGCGGCTCTTCTTAAGGAAAAAGAATCACTGATCGAGTCTCTGCAGAGCGAAAAAGACGGCCTTATCCGGGATCAGGAAAAGGCAGAAAAGGAGTGCCAGTCGGCCCGGGAAAAAGAACAGGCCCGGCGCCGGGAGATTGAGTCGGATCTGGCGAAACGGGAAAACGAACTGGCTGCTTCAGCCGGTGAGAAAAAAAAGCTTACTGCTTTGCTCAAGGAAAAAAATTCGGCGATCAAATTTCTGGAAAAAGAGCAGGCCCGGCTTCAACAGTTCGAACAGCTGTCTGTTGAGAAAGGCCGGGAACTGGAAACTGTTTCCCGGAAAAATAAAGAATTGGCGGAAAAACTGGAAAAGGCAACTGCTTTTATGCGCAAGATGAAAGATGAGCTGGACGGATCTACTGCCGCCGGAAAGCAACTGGCTGCTCAGCTGCAGGAAAAAGAGAAGGCATTTGCTTCACTGGAAAAAGAAAAGACTGCTGTTGAAACGCAGGTAAAAGATCTTGTCGCCGCGATAAGTGCCAACGAAAAACAAAAAGTCTCGCTTTCCGCGGCTCTGGCCGACAAGGAGAAAGCTTTATCGGAAATAAACGAAGTTAACCGGCAGTTATCCCAACGTGTTGACCGGGCTGAAAATGATTCCCGGCTTTTGGCTGAACTGAAAAAAAAGATAGCCTATTATGAGGCAAAACTGGAAAAAGCAGTAAAAGCGCCGCGGGAATTGAGCGCCCGGCTTAAAGAATCTCAGGCAGCGCAGCAGGCAGCCGAAAAAGATGCGGCGTCTCTGTCCCGGGAAAAGGAATCGCTGCTTGCCGGTCTCAGGAAAAAAGAAGATGAATTGGTATCTTTGCGGCGGGAAGCAAAGCGTTGTGAAGAACAGATAACCGCTTTGCAGAAAAACGCGGCCCGAAATAAAGAATTGGAAGAAAAGGCGGCGGCTGACGCGGCGAAGATAAAAAAACTTATTGAGATGCCGCGCCGGTTAAGTGCCATGCTGGAAGAGGCCCAGAATATGATGACCGAGATGGACCGCGATAACAAGAAGCTGCTGAAAGAAAGAGAATCGCTGCTGGCCCGGCTCCGGCAGAAAGACGAAGAGATCGGCACGTTGGAAAAGAAAGCCGTTCAATCACTGCCGGCTGATCTGGAACAGATAAGAGATCTGACTGCCCTTCTGGCTGAAGAGAAAAAAGATGGGGAAGCTTTGCGCCGGGAGCAGGAAGAGATGCGTAAAAAGGATGAAGCTTCTCTTGCCGAATGCCGGAAAGAGGTCTGTACCCGGGAAGACCGGATCAAGAAGATGGAAAGTGTTTTTGATAAAAATAAACAGACCCATATGCGGCTGAAAAAAGCTTATCAGCAGGCAGAAGAAGATATCCGGAAAGAACAGGCCCGGCGCCAGGAGGTTGAAGCAGAGCTGAAAAAAATAGAAGCGGAACTGGCTGCCTTAGCCGATGAGAAAAAAGAAATAGCCGGCCGGCTCAGAGATAAAGAGTCAGCGATCAGAACCCTGGAAAGAGAGAAGTCGCTTCTGGCCCGGGAAGCGGAGACAGCGGCCCGGGACGCGGCCGAAGTCAGGACCTTAAAGAAAGAGATAAGATCTAAAGATAAAGAAATCGCCCGTCTTGAGGAAAGTATCAAAAATATATCACAACGTATCGATTCGCTTTATGGGGCTTCGGCTAAATAACATGGCCCGGCGCGGCGCTTTGCCTGATACCTGCCGTTTTTCCTTCACTATCATCGAATTGATCATGGTCATCATTATTATCGGTATTATTGCCGTAATATCGATGCCCCGTTTTCAGGCAGTAGACGATATGAAACTGGGGGCCGCGGCCAAAAGTATGATCGCCCATCTGCGTTATGTGCGTAATATCGCCGTTGCCCGGCATCAGTTTGTCAGAGTGGTCTTCAGTCCGGCCGGCGATACTTATGCGGCGTTTATTGCCGACGATATCAGCGGGCCCTGGACGGCTTTGCCTGACCCGGTTACCGGCAGCAGCCTGGAAGTCGATTATGACGACGATCATGAATACAAGGGGGTCGATGTCTCATCAGCCGATTTCGGCGGTTCTGCGGAGCTTTATTTCAACTGGGAAGGCATTCCCCGCGACAGTAGCGATACGCCTCTGAACAGCGCCGGCACAGTGACCCTGGGCTATAACAGTAATTCCCTGACCCTGGAGGTCACCCCCTATTCGGGAAGAGTGGCTGTCCAGTAATTCCTGCCGTATTATCTGCCTGATATATTTGAAAGCGCTTTCATAAGTTTAAAATACTTTTATTTTATTTTTGGATAAGTTATACTTGATAGTGGGATGAGAAAAGCGATCTCTCTTATCGAACTTATCGCGGCGATCGTGGTTTTTGCCATTGCCGTACCTACTCTGTTTTTGTTCTTTTCCGATATTGTGCGTTCTTCCCATACCGGAGAAGTGATCGCTACTGCTTCCCGGGTGGCGGGAAATGTCCTGGAAGAGATATCTTCCAAACGGTTCGATGAAAATATACCCGATCCCGACGATCCTGGCGGTACCACGTATACCGACTTACTTCTGACCGATCCGGACGATCTGGGTATCGACGGCAATAACGGTCTGAACGGGACAAGTGCGGAAAATTCCACTGACCATTATAACTGGGACGATATCGACGATTATGACGGATGGAGTGCTGCCTATGACGATGATCCATCCTATGAGATAGAAGTAGAGGTTTTTTATGTCGATGGCGACAATGATCCGCCTGATTTCGAGACCCCGGTCGCGGCGGCCGGGACCCATTATAAAAGAGTGGTGGTACGGGTATCCCATGTGCCGGATATAACCGTGGAAACCGGCATGGTAAAAACGCCCCTGGTAATATTTGAAAATCCATGAGGAAAACCGGTTTTACGCTGATCGAACTGATAATGGTGATCGTGATAATGGGGATATTCGCCACTTCGGCCGGTATTTTCAGTCAGCGCATCGTTCTGGACAGCGTTCAGATGGTGGATTACCGCGGCGAACTGACCGATAGTGCTCAGAGCACCCTGATCCTGGTGTCCAGAGAGATCAGGATGATACGGGCCCATGAAGATATTCATACTATCGGTGATCAGAGCTTTGTCTTCGATAATGCCGACGGCACCAGAGTGACTTATGCCAAGAGCGGTACTGACCTGGTCAGGTCGGCCAGCGGACAGACCAACACGCTCTGTGCCAACCTGGCGAATGATCAGGTTTTTGTCTATAAAACATGCCAGGGCGAAGATGCGTCTCTCGGTGAGGAAGAAGATGTCTGTATTATCGAAGTCCATCTCGACCTGGTAAAGGGCAATGAAGAGAAGAAATTAAGCGCGGTCGTATACCCGCGCAGTTTCAGGTGAGCCATGAGAAAAGGATTTTCCCTTATTTTCGTGATCATTATGATCTCTCTGCTGGGCCTTCTGGCCAGCTATGTGATGACCATAAATACGACTTCCACGATCGCTTCCGGCTCAGTGGCCCTGGCTGACGAAGCGTTCTATGTCGCCGAAGCCGGCCTGCAATGGGTACTGGAAAAAGAGTTTTTTAATCCGGATACTCCCCTGACCAGTTTTCTCGATGCCAGCGCCTATTCTGCCCCGGTATCTTTAGGCGAAGGAAGTTTTACGGTGCGCTACGCGAACGCGGAAGATTCGGCCATAGATATTATCGTGACCGGCGAGATCACCCGGGGCGGCCAGACCTATACCCGGGAAGTGAAGCTGCATATCGAAAAGTCCGGTACGCCCCTGGAAGAGTTTTCGGCTTTGACCGGCGGCAACATAATCGGTAAAGGCTTCGATCCCGGCGATAGCGAGGAAACGCTGGATGAGATCCCTGCTTTTGATTTTGATTATTATAAACAGAGGGCCCAGGACCTGGATAACGGCGCCAATGTGCGGTATATAGAGGGCAATCTCGATATCGAGGAAGGAGAGATCCTGGGCATCGACAATCCCGGGGACGGTATTTTTTATTATGTGACCGGTAAAGTCAATGTCGAAAAAAATACGGTGATCTACGGAACGATCATAGCCGAAAATTTTATCGACGTTCATTCCAAATCCCTGCTTCCCTGGAAATGGGGCGATAATACCTTTATCTGCGTGTCTTTTGATATAGATGATGATGGGACATACGAGAATATGCCGGCCCTTGTTTCCCAGAAAAACATCTTTTTCTCCCGTATCAATACTTTGACCATCAAAGGACTTGTCTATTCCGAAAAATCCGTAACCTTTCTGGCCATAGCCAATATAAATCTCAACGGGCTTATTATCGCCGGCAACCACATTGCCGGGCTTATGGTCTGGAATGACAACATAAATCCCGATCCGGACTCGGTCGCAGATATCGAGGGGCTGGAGGATATAACCATATCCGGCGGCAGCGGCGGTTCGGGCAACGGCGGCGTGAGCTCTCTTTCTGCCTGGACCTGGTCTGAACAGTAAACAGCGTCTACTCTTTTACTGTTCCCGCAGCTTTCCCCGAAATCTCCCTGTCTTGTCTGCGTAGTATCAAATCATATATAATAACACTGCCCTTAATTTTCTTGACTTTGCCCAAACCGGCCTGTAGAATTGAACCAAGGTGGGTAAGGATACTTCTTCAGACAAAAAATCAAAGAAAACATTCCAGGATTATCTTCTTTTTTTCCGCCATTTTCTCTCTCCGGCCCAGAGTACTATCGGCATAGATATCGGAAAAGGATACCTGAAGATCGTCCAGATGCAGAAAAGCGGCAGTGGTTTTCGTATGGTCGATTACAAGGTGCGGGCAGTTCCGGTAAGCCTGCGCGAGACTCCCCGCGAGCGCGATAAATTCATACGTGAATTCGTCGAAGAATACCTTTCCCAGGCCAGGATAAAATCTTCCCTGGGCCGTATCGCGGTCAAAGGTGAAGGCGTCTTTCTGTTCTCTTTTTCTCTTCCGGCCCTGGCCGACAAAGACCTGAGAGGCGCAGTGTCGATCGAGCTCAAGAAAAGGCTTCCCCACCAGATGGAAATAGATCAGGTCACCTTCAATTATTTTGTTACCGACCGGTTCGAGGGCGATAATGCCACGATCATGGTTACCTGCGTTGCCGTAGACAACGAACTTCTCGACCGACAGTTACGCCTTTTAAAAGATTGTAAGATGCGGCCGATGACCATCAATACCGCGGCCGATGCCCTGGGAAACCTTCTGGAGGCATTGGGAGCGCCTTCTGATTCGGCTATTCTGGAGATGGGAGTAAAGGAAAGTTATCTTAATTTCTACAAGGACAGTAAATTGCGGTTTACCCGCGAAATACCCGTGGGCAGTGAACAGGTCACTCAGAGCATGTTTAAGCTGCTGTTGATGATAAAGGGTGATATTACCATGGAAGAAGCCGAGGCCTTTAAGCGGCAATGCGGTGTGCCCCTGCAGGAAGACGCCGAAAAGACTTTTTTTACTGATTTCGGTTCTTTGCAGGGCAGCCGGATCACTACCGCAGTAAGGCCGGTGCTGGAGCGGCTGATGACCGAAGTTTCGCGCACTATTTCTTTTTATTTCCGTACCTATAAAGTAAAAAAACTCGATGCGCTTTATATTACCGGCGGAGGCGCGCGGCTCAAGAATATCGAACGGTTTATTTCAGCCAATATCAGTACGGCCATGGTCAGGGGGATCGAAAAACTCAATCCTGCCAAGGCCCTGAAAGGCTGGGAGAACGTGGGCGTGGTGCGTCAGGAAATGCTTCTGGAAGAGGCGGCTCCCCATCTGGCAGTAGCTTTCGGCGTCAGTCTGAAAAAAGGCGGACAGCTCAATTTTATCCCGCTCAAGGAAAAGATACAGCAAAAAGCCGTGTTCATGATGTTCCTGGCCAGGCTTACTTTCCCTCTGATCCTGGTCCTTCTTCTGGCATTTTATTTTTATTCCTACGGCAAGGCTGTTTTTTATAATACCCTGACTGCCGGAGCGGTCAGGAACCTGGAAGAATACCGGCCGGTGGTCCAGGCCATAGAAGAATATAACAGTTTTAAAGCCGAATTGCAGAAAGGTGAGTCCCTGCTGGCCAAAGCGATCGGCAAACAGCCGGCCTGGCATGGGATTTTAAAAGAGCTGAGCAATATCACTCCGCGGGAGGTGACCCTGTCCCGGCTGGAGATCGATTCAGGGCAGGTTCCCCGTAAAATGATTCTGGCCGGTGAGGTTATGAGTGAATACACCAATCTCGATCTGGCTTTATCCCAGTATATCCTTAATTTAAAAGATTCGCCGTTTTTCGGCAAAGTGGATTTTAAGTCCAAACGCGATGAGTATTCTCCCGTACCCAGGGCTACTTTCGAAATAATATGTGAATTGAAATTATGAATATAAAGTTTTCTCTCAACAGCCTGAAAAATAAAAAAGATCTTTTCAAGATCATCGCCAACATTTTTGTTTATGTGGGCATTGTTGTAATACTTCATTTGCTGGCCGGCAGGCCGATCTTAAAAAAGACCGAAAACGCCCGGCAGGATTGGCGGAAAACCATAACAAAACTGCTGGAAACCGAGACCCTGGTGCGTCAGAATCCCAACCCCCGCGAGAAGATGGAGGAGATCATGAGACAGCGGGAAGAGTTCAAGACCAGGGCCGATGCCCGTAACGAATTGCCACGCATCATTCAGCAGTTGACCCAGAAAAGCAGTGATCTGGATATCGAGATTGTTTCCATTAAACAGATCGACCGGCCGCCGGACGATGAGGCCGTACTGCCCGACGGTGTCAGTAAAGCTTATCTGGAAATGGTGATCAAAGGGAATTACCGGGTTATCGGAGAATATCTGGGAGAGATAAAAGAACTTCCGGTATTATGCACGGTAGAAGCAGTTACTTTGCGGAGTTTTGTCGATCTGAAAAGCCAGAAAGATGAAGCTAAAGAAGACGGTAAAGTGATTGCCACGCTTATTATCAGCACTTATACGGTATGGAAGATCTGAATTATGGATAAACAGAAAACGCAGATACTGGTCACGGCTCTTCTCGTTCCGGTGCTTATTTTTTTTCTGATCAAAAATCTGGCGCCCAAAAAAAAGCCTGAAAAGAAGCTTAAACCGGCGGCAGTCGAACAGCCGGCTTTGCCGGCAGTAGAAGGTTCTGCCCAGGGGCAGGTCCCGGGCAGCAGCATTGCCGACGCCTCTGACCTTGGTTTTCAGCAGGTGCGGGCAAAAATGGAATGGGGCAGAGACCCTTTCAGCCGCGTGGCCGGGAAGGAAATGTTTACCAGCGCCACTCTGGAACTTAACGGTATATCTTTTGCCAGGAATAAAAAGTCTTATGTCATGATCAACGGCGAGATCCTTACGGTCGGGGATATGATCTTCGATTACACCGTGGCCGAGATCAACAAAGATCGTGTGCTGATCACCAGGGGAGACGAATCATTTTATCTCGCTCTGCCCCAGGAATAATGTCCTCCTTTTCTCTCCTAAATAATATAAAAATTACTATTTTGAAAATCATTTTATTTACGTTATAATATGTCTTCAGCCTTGTTTTGATCTGGGGGCTTTGCTTTTCCGGGGGGGGATTTTTTTCCGGCACCGTACAATCTCAGCCTGCCGCCGCCAGCTTCATCGAATATCTTGAATTCCGGGAAGTCGATATCAAAGATGTTTTACGCCAGCTGGCCAGACAGTATAATCTTAATATCGTTTTTTCCGAGTCGGTAAGCGGTCTGATCACGGTGCAATTGCACGGTGTGACTGTGGAAGAAGCTCTGGATTCCATTATTACCATAAACGGTTTTGTCTATACCAGAAAAGGAGAGGTATACAAGGTCACTACTCCCGAGGAATCGGAACGGGAAGGCAAACAGACCAAAGTTTTCACCTTAAGCAATGCCGATGCCGCAAAATTGAAGACATCCCTGGAAAAAATGCTTTCCTCGGACGGCACGATCGAGGCTGATGACCGTTCCAATTCCCTGATCATTACCGATACTCCGGGAGTAATCAACAAAGTGCAGAATATGGTGCCTTCCCTGGACGGTCTTACCCCCCAGGTTTTGATTGAGGCCAAGTTCATAGAGACTTCCCTGGGAACCACCGAACAGCTGGGTATTGACTGGACCTCGACGGTCACGGCTCAGGGCGCTTCCCGGCCCACTACTTTTCCTTTCAATAACTGGGGCAGTGATCAGACATATTATACGTCACCTTCCTATACGGTGACCGATGACGGCGGCACGGTTACCGTAGAATCAGATTATGAATTGCGAAATGATTTTACGGGCTGGCCGACCACTCCTATCGATTTTGCCTCTTTTCCGGCGGCGGCCGCCAGTGAGTTTTCCTTCGGTACCCTTGATTTTACCGATTTTCAGGCAGTACTGCAGATGCTCAGGACCAAGACCGAATCCAAACTTATTTCTTCCCCCCGGGTAGTGACCACCAATAATAAACAGGCCGAGATGTATGTGGGCAAGGCCAGGCCGATCCCCCAGTTCGAATTCAATTCGGATACCGGGGAATATCAGATCAATGGTTTTAATGAAAAAATAGAGGGGGTGATCCTTACGGTGACGCCTCAGATAAGTTATGCCAACGACAACGATGTGTTCATCAAGTTGAAACTGAAGCCCAAGGTGACCAATTTTACCGGCGAGGTAGTGAGTTTTTCCGGCTTGAATTTCGATTATCCGGTCCTTTCCGAACGCTATGCCGATACCGAAGTGATCATTAAAAACGGCCAGACCATCGTTATCGGAGGACTTATCGAAAGCAAAAAAACGGAAATCGTGCGTAAAGTGCCGATACTGGGGGACATTCCTCTTCTGGGCCTTTTATTCACTCACAGGAATACCAATCCCGACAGTAAAAGCGAATTACTTATCTTCGTCACTGCCCGTACTGTAATTGCCGATGAAAGCGAAGTTTTGGCCCTGGAAAGTTCTTTGCGTACTTCTCCGTCGCGGCCTTTAAAACAGGAATTAAGAAAAGTCGAACTGGAATGAGCGAAAAAGGCAACCGTATTTATTTTCTTGTGGCGATGATCGTGCTGATGTTTTTTCTGGGAGTTTTTGTCAACCGCTTCCAGGGCGAAACCAGGAAAACCCGGATCATCGGTTCAGGTGGTATGCCGATGAATGTGCAAACTGCGCCGGGCCGTGACGCAGATAACGCCAGAAGCGAATTGCTGGACCTGATCAGAAAACTGGAAAGCGATAACGCTTTTCTCCGGACCCGCAACGAACAGCTGTTAAGAGAAAAATCAAAGCAGGCGGCTCAGCCTGCCGGGGATAGCGCCGATCCTGCTCTGATATCGTTAAAAGAAAAACTGGATCACCTTTCATCCGATATAAACGGACTGAGCAGCGGCAGAGTAAAAGAAGGGCAGTTAACCAGGCTGCTTCGATCCATGTATAAAGAGCTCTCGTCGATAGAATCTTCGCTGGCCAGGATCGCTGAACAACAGCCGGTTTATGAGCAAAAACTCCGGGAAAAAGAAGGAGTATTGAAAGACAGCCGGGAAGAGATATCCCGGCTTAAAAAAGATCTCGGCCGGATGGAAAAAGAGCTGGGACGGCAGGAGAAACGTCTGACTACTTATGCCGACTATAAGGATAAGTTCGAGGCTTTGAATAAAGAATACCGTGTTTTTATCCGGAAAGTCTCAAGCGACACCCGGAAGACAGAGGAATTGCAGTCGGAAATAGCCGGTCTGCAAAAGGAAAAAGAATCGTATCAAAAAGCCGAACGAGAGACTCAGGAAAAGCTGCGCGAATACAATGACCGTCTGGCTCAGTTGTCCAGGGAAAAAGATGATATAGCTGCCGAACTGGAACGGGCAGCGCGCAACAGCGATGAGCTTAACCGCCGGATCGCTTCTTTAGAGGAGGAAAAGCTCGTTTATCAGAAAGGTAAGAAAGATACTCTGCAGCAATTAACCGGTTACAGTTCCCGGATCGAACAGTTTGATAAAGAAAAAAAACAGCTTGCCGATGAACTGGCCAGAATGGTTCAGGAGAAGGAAGTTCTGGTCCGGAAGAATACGGAATTGCGCGATCTGATACAGTCTTCGCAGTCAGCTGACAGGGAAAGAGAAGAACAGCTGAGCCGGCATAGTGACCAGGTGGCCCGTCTGACGAGAGAGAAAGAAGAAGCGGTCGCTGAATTGACTTGTTCAGTGGAAAAAAATGAACAACTTTCTCAGAAAGTTGTTCTTTTAGAGCAGGAAAAAGAATCTTATCTTGAGGAAAAGAAACAGTTGCAGAGCGAGATCTCCCGCTACAGCGTTTCTCTCGATGCCATGGAAAAAGAAATGGCCAGGGCAGCGGGTCAGGCCGGCAGTGTTCAGGAGTATAAAAGTAAATACGACGAGCTGCAGGCTTCGCACAAGGAACTGGCCGGGAAAGCCGAGCAGGATGCCCGGGCCCTGGAGAAGATCTCGTCAATGGTACGTACTTTACAGGATGAACGTAATGCTTTTCTGATCGATCAGCAGGAAAAAGAGAATAAGGTCCGTGAATATGAAACAGAGATGACCCGGCTGGCAGGGGAAAAAGAGCAATTATTCGGTCGCCTTAAACAAATAGTCGGGGAGAACGAGCAGCTTACGGCCAGGATAAAAGTCTTGAACGAGGAACGGCAGCGTTTTGTCCGGCAAAGTCAGGCCGGAGAAGAAAAGCTGGCCGAATACGCGGCTTCGGTAAAACAACTGGAAGAAGCCCTGGCCCGGAAAAATGAGTCGTTGACAGCCTATCAGACCTACAAGGAAAAATTTGAGATGTTGAATAAAAGTTATGAACAGCTGGCGGCCCGGGCCGCGCAGAGTGAAGCAGTGCTGGCTGAATTGAAAGGGAAGATATCTTCCCTGGAAAAAGAGAAAGAAAGGCTGCTTGCTGCCGAAAAGGCCAAGCAGGAAAAACTCGATGAATATACCCAGCTGGTCAAACAGCTGGTACTGGAAAAAGAAGATCTGCTGGTCAATCTGAACAAACATGCTCATGAGGCGTCGACGCTCAGCGCCGAATTAAAAAGTGTGATCCAGCAGCGCGATGAATATGACCGGAACCGGATCGACCGGGAAAAGGAAATCGCCCGTTATCTGAACGATATAAAGGGTCTGAGCAAAGAGATCAGCCGCATCAAAGGCGATCTGGCAGTGGCGACTGCCGAGAACGGCGAACTGAAGACAAAAACGTCGCTGCTGGACCGCGATAAGGCCGCGGCTGAAAAAGATAAGACAGTACTGGAAAGGGAGGTCAGCCGTCTGTCCGAACTGTTGCATAGCCGGGAAGAGTCGGCCAGCCGGGCCCAGGAAGATCTGGCCCGCTCCCGGAACGAATACGAAAATATTAATAAGCAATATATGGTTTTGAGCCGGAAAGCCGATCTGCTGAATCTGGACCTTGCCAAAAGGGCCGAAAAGATCGTGAGCCTCCAGGAGAAACTGGAGGAAAAAGACAGGGTGCTGGTCACGGTCAAGGGCGACCTGGAAGATCAGTACAGAGAAATGGCTATGCTCAGGGAAACCATGGTAAAGGTCAGGATAGATAACACGGCCCTGATATCAGATCTGGAAGAAAAAGAAGCTGCCCTGACTTATTTTAAACAGGAGATCAAACGGATCACCGATCTGAACAGTCAGTTCAAAAACTCACTGGACCGGGTTTCGACAGTCATCGATGAACCGTCGACCCGATACGTAAACGATAAGGAAAAAAGCGATGTGTCGGTAGTTTCGGCCAGCGAAGAAAAAAAACCCCAGGTGGAAGTCGAGATAAATTCCGTGGTGCCGGAAGGCAGGGGGCGGTAAAGAAAAAGTTTTTACTGAGCGAGGGGGAATGGAAATAAAAAATCTGTTAAAAATCTATGTGGTTCTGGCTTTCCTGTCCGGCTTTACGACCTTTCCGGCTGTTGCCGGGGATGCTTCGGGCGAAGAGAAAGAACCGGCCAGCGTGGAAAGCTGTTACGAGAAAGGCAGGGAGTGTCTTAACCGGGGCGAATATGAATCGGCCAATGAGTGGTTTAAGAAAGCCGAAGAGCTTATTTCAGTAGACGATGCTCCTGCCGCGCTTCCTCTTTCCGAAGTAGAGCAGAAAGTGCTTGCCGAAGAGATCGAATCGCGCAATATACTGGAACAGGCGGCCCGGGCTGCCGAAAAAAACCAGCTGGACAAATCATTGGAATATTATTTCTATGCTCTGGAAAGTTTTCCCCGGCAACATGATATTTACTATAATATCGCGGTCCTTTATCTGAAAAAGCAGGAATATCATCAGGCTGCGGAGTGGTTTAAAAAAATGACGAAAGTAAGGCCTAAAGATGCCGATGCCTGGTATAATCTCGGGGTCATATATGAAAATCATCTTGATGATAAAAAACAGGCCCTTGCCTATTACCGGAAATATCTGATTCTGACACCTGATGCCGCAGATGCCCCGCAGGTCAAAGGTTGGGTCAAATTCATCGAACAGGAGGTCGTGGATTAATACGCGACCTGTTTCCCGCTGGCGGGAAGGTCATCCTGATCGCAGGCCCTTGCTTTCAACATAAGTTATCAGTATGAACGAAGACGATTTAAGAGACGCGCTTTTAAATGCCGGACTGATTTCCGATGACGATTTTCAGAAGGCTCTTGATCAGACAAAAAAGCTCAAGCGCCCTCTGGACCGGGTGATCCTGGACATGCATCTTATCGACCGGGAGCCGATGTTTCGGGCTATCGGCAGCAAGCTGGGCGTAGAATACAAACCGCTCTCCGGGATAGAGATCACCGAAGACCTTATCACGGTTTATTCCGAAGATCTGGCCCGCCATACCCGTTCTGTGCCGCTGTTCATCAAGGACGGTGTTCTGCATATCGCCATGGAGGATCCTACCAACATCTCGCTTATCGATCAGGTCCAGCTGTTTACCAATTATCCTATCGAAGTATTTTTGTCCAGCGGTGAGGAGATCGATGAGACCATAAATCATTTTTATACGCCGCAGGAACAGCAGAATATTTTTACCGAACTGGCCGAGATAAAAAAAGAAGAAGGCAAGGCTGTCAGCGAGACTACTTCTATCGTTAAGATCGTCGATCTTATCGTGGCCCAGGCAGTACGGGACCGGGCTTCGGATATCCATATAGAACCGGAAGACGAATTGTTGAGGATAAGGTTCCGTATCGACGGCGTACTGCATGAGATCCCTTCGCCGCCCAAGGAATGGGAATCGGCAATCATTTCCCGTATCAAGGTCCTTTCTTCCATGGATATCGCTGAATCGCGTGTTCCCCAGGACGGTCATTTTCAGGCAATGGTGGACGAGAAAGTCGTCGATTTTCGTGTATCCACTCTGCCTACGATACACGGCGAGAACGTGGTCATCCGTTTGCTGGACACGGCTTCGGTGACTATCGGTCTGGAGAAAATGGGTTTTACTACTCATGAAGATCTGAAAAAATTCGAAGAGATGATCGCCCGGCCTTACGGCATCATCCTGTCGACCGGTCCTACCGGCTGCGGAAAAACGACCACTCTTTATTCGGCACTGATGAGGGTCAATACCCCCGATCGCAATATAATCACTCTGGAAGATCCGGTGGAATATCGTCTGGGCCTTATCCGTCAGGTAGAGGTAAATGTCCGTACCGGCATGACCTTTGCTGCCGGGCTGCGGGCGATTCTGCGTCAGGACCCGGACATAATAATGGTCGGTGAAATCCGTGACCTGGAAACGGCCCGCCTTGCTATTCAGTCGGCTTTGACCGGTCATCTCGTGTTTTCCACTTTGCATACCAACGATTCTGCCGCGGCGATCATACGTCTTGTCGATATGGGTATAGAGAACTTTCTGGTCGCGGCATCTCTGGTCGGGGTCATGGCCCAGCGTCTGGTGCGGACGATCTGTCCCCGCTGCAAGGAACCTTATCAGCCTTCGGCAGCCACCCTGAAAAAATGGGGCCTGGAAGAGAAAAAGGACCTGGTGGTATATAAGGGCAAGGGCTGTAATGAATGTAAAGGCACCGGATTCAAAGGACGTACCGGGATCTATGAATTGATGGAGATAAACGATGCCGTGCGGGAAATGGTCACGCAGGGGTGTTCCACGGTGGCCTTGCGCAAAGAAGCGCAGAAAAACGGCACTCAGCTGTTGTGGCAGGACGGGCGGGAAAAGGTACTGCGGGGCGTGACCACTTTCGAAGAGGTAGCCCGGGTCTGCGAAGAACAGGTCGAATTGAAAGCAGTGCATACCGATGTGACTCCCAATGTCAAAGTCAAAGAAGAGATAAATACTGCCGAACCGGTGATCAAGCCCAGAGAAGTCAAGGTGGATAATAAAGCCCTGGAAGATTATCAGACACGCATGACCCGGTGGCTGAGTGGCAAATAATGTACGAAAAATACTGGAATTTAAAAGATAAACCGTTTCAGAACACCCCTAATCCCGATTATCTTTATCTTTCGGCCCAGCATGAAGCGGCATTGATGAAACTGACCTATGTCATTGCCCAGAACCTGGGATGCGGGATGCTTACCGGCGTGTTCGGTTGCGGTAAGACTTTGTTGTCCCGGGTTCTGGTAAAGAATATGGGCGAGGAAAAGTTCCGGGTCGCTTTTGTTACCAATCCGATGGTGTCCGAGCCGTCGGAACTTGTCCGGTCCATTGTCCGTTCCTTAAGTCCTCAGGAACTTCCCGAAAAAAAGACCGAGCTTCTTGCCGATTCACTTCTGGAAAAATTACAGAATATCCTTATCGAAAATCTGCGTGACGGAAAAGAGAATCTGGTAGTCATCGATGAAGCTCATACCATAGACGATAACCGGGTGTTCGAACAGCTGCGGCTCATACTGAATTTTCAGCAGGAAGACCGTTTTCTGCTGACCCTTATGCTGGTAGGACAGCCTGAACTTGAGTCCAAGGTCGATGCCCTTAAACCTCTGGCTCAGCGCGTGCCGATACGCTGCACGCTGGATCCTTTGTCCAAAGAAGAGGTGGCCAATTATATAGTGAGCCGGATAAGCAAAGCAGTCGATTCGGCGGCTCCGGAAGACGCGCTGGTACCGGTGTTCGGTGGTGAGGCAGTCAAAACCATATTCGAATACAGCGGCGGTATACCCCGGCGCATAAATACTCTCTGTGATCTGGTGCTGATGTCCGGGTTTGCCAAGCAGCAGCAGGACCTGACAGCGGAATTCATCAAATCGGTGATCAAGGAGTTTAATCTTAACTGATCATGGCAATCTATACTTATAAAGCAGTCGATTCGCGGGGCAAAACAGTCAAAGGGGAAATGGAAGCCAGAGATGAGATGGAGCTTTCCACTCAGCTGGCCAAATTAGGCTATTTGCCTCTCAATATCGGGTTCAAAGGCGAAAAACAGCCGGGCCTAGGCGAAAAATTATTCAAAAAAGCGGTCAAAAAGGCTTCGGTAAAATCCCTGATCGTATTTACCCGCCAGTTCGCCACTATTGTCAAAGCATCGGTACCGATAGTGGAGGGGCTGGGGATACTGGGCGAACAGGCAGAAGACCTGGCGCTGAAAGAAGCAGTACAACAGGTCATCGAGGATATCAAAGGAGGGCTGAAACTTTCCGAGGCAATGGCCAAACATCCCGGAGTGTTCAGCGATCTTTATGTCAACACGGTCATGGCCGGTGAATCGGGCGGTGTTCTGGACAAGGTCATGCTCAGGCTTGCCGATGTGCTGGAAGAAGAGGAAGCTACCCGGACCAGCGTCAAAAGCGCTTTGCGCTATCCGACAATGGTGGTTATTGCCCTGTTTGTGGCGGTATTTGTCCTGTCGGTATTTGTCGTGCCCAAGTTCGCCAAGATATATGCGGGGATGAACGTGACTTTGCCTTTGCCGACCAAGGTTTTGATCACCATCAGCAATGCTTTCCGCCGTTATCCTCTGCTGGTCATTGGAGCGTTCCCCTCTTTATTCTTTCTGTTCAAGTTTTTGATAAATACTCCTGCCGGAAAAAAAAGCTGGGATAATTTTAAATTCACTGTACCTACTTTCGGGAAGATCTATACCAAGATCGTAATGCTCAGGTTCGCTTCGATGTTCAATGTTTTATATCAGGCTGGTCTGCCGATATTGAAGACCATGGATATAGTAAAGGCGACGATCGGCAATGTAGTGCTGGCCGAGGATATCGATCAGGTCAAGCGTGACGTTGCCGACGGTAAAGGTATTTCCGGAGCGATCCTCAACAGTCAGCGGTTCCCCAAACTGGTCGGTTATATGGTGGCTATCGGGGAAAAAACCGGGGTGCTGTCCACGATGCTTGATTCTCTATGTGATTATTATGCTTCGGAGGTGAAAGTCGCTTTGCGCGATCTTACCTCGCTGATCGAGCCGATCATGACTTCGGTGCTGGGCGGTACATTGATGGTAATGGCTTTGGCCATATTTATGCCCATGTGGAATCTTATTTCGGTAATGAAAGCAGGTTGATATGATCTCCTATATCGCGGCATTGATCGTTTTATTGGCCTACATAGTGTTTTTGCATGTGCGTTATGACAGAAAAATAAGGGATTATATGATGAAACTCAAGGAAGAGGACCAGCATCTTCTTCAGATGGAGAAAATGGCTTCCCTGGGCATGCTGGCTGCCGGAGTGGCCCATGAAGTCAATAATCCGTTGATGTTTTTGAATACCAACCTGAGCCTGGTCTCTGATTATGTGGGTATGGCCGGTATCACCGACAAAGAACAGGAGCGGGAAATACTGGATACCGTAGAGGAATGTGCCGACGGGGTCAGCCGGATAAAACGGATCGTGCAGGACCTGCTTTCTTTTTCCCATCCTTCTCAGGGGAAGATACAGTTCGTCGATATCAACGAACTGCTGGACGCGACAATGCGTATTTTGTGGAATGAAATAAAGTATAAAGTCGATATAGTGCGCCAGTATGAACTTTCCTCCCAGATATGGATAGATCCCAACAAGATAAGTCAGGTATTTCTGAACCTGATCATTAACGCGGTTCACGCCATAAAAGATCGCGGTACCATTACGATAACTACCCGGGAGAGAGACGGCGGAATAACGGTTATTATCAGCGATAGCGGCTGCGGTATATCGCGGGATAAGCTTAAAAAGATCTTTGATCCGTTTTATACCTCAAAGGGCGGTACCGGCCTGGGGCTTTATGTGAGCAAAAATATCGTGGAAGGAGCCGAGGGGACTATTTCCGTGGAAAGTAAAGAAGACGAAGGAACTACTTTTACCATCGATCTGCCGAAAGGCAAACCTCCGGACGGGATATTGTTTGCCGATGAGACCGGCGATCTGCCGGCTGGCGGGGAAAAAGAGGAAAATCTTGAAAAGTAGACTGTTTAGGGTAAAGTAGGTAGAAGGGGCTGGCAAAATCAGACAGAACAAGGTATAGGGAAGGAGAGGGTAATGAAAAGAGTTTATCAGGTGGGCGGTGATTTTTTTGTCGCGGCGGCATTTATCAGTTTTTTTATCGGTATCGTGCTGAAGGTCAGTGAATCCCTGGAAATAGGTCTTTCGGCCAAAGCCGAGCCTTTCGTGATCTTTGCCACGATCAGTCTTTTGTTCAGTATTGCGTTGAGCCTTATTGATCTGACTCAGAAAAAGTAGAAAGGAGTTCGCCACCAATGGGAATCGAGAAAAGACAGCATCACCGACTGCCGATACAGCTTAACGCGGAGGTCCGCGGAAAGACTGTTTTTCAGAGCGCTAAATGTTATAATCTTTCCCAGGGAGGCATGTTTCTGGCTACGGAAAAGATAGAGAATCCGGGTTCGAAACTGGAGATTACTTTCGAAATAGAAGGGGAACGACGCAGGGTTATCCAGGCCGAGGCCATAGTGCGCTGGACCAGGACCACTTCCGGGGCCTGTGACGACGGTTCGTTTCTGCCGCCGGGCATGGGAGTGCAGTTCGTCAAGGTGTTCCCTTCGAACGGTATAAAATTGTTAGAGAGAATGATCGAAGAACGGAGAGAGAAAAATGAATAATACGCACGCTATTCTGCTGGTGGATGACGAGCAATATATCCTTTCATCCCTGAAACGGGTCTTGAAGACCGAGGAGCGGGAAGTGTTTACTGCCGAATCAGCGCAAAGCGCCTGGGATATATTGAAAGCCAATGAAGACATAGAGGTTGTTATTTCCGACAATCGTATGCCCGATACTCTGGGCCTCGATTTTTTAACCAAAGTCAAACGTCTTTATCCGGACACGATACGCATTTTGATGACCGGGTATCCTGATCTGAAAAGCGCCATGGACGCGATCAACAAGGCTTCGATCTGGAGGTATATACTTAAGCCGGTAGAAGTCGACGATCTGAAAATGCTGGTTCAGCAGGCCTTTGATTATTACCGTATCCTCAAAGAGAACCGGCTTCTTCTTCAGATCGCCCGGCAGCAGCAGGAATGGATAAAGATCCTTAAAGCCAAATATCCTAATATGTCCGGCCAGGAAATAGATAAGCAGGCGGGTTATGCCCTGGAAGAACAGTATATTTCCGAACTGATGAACCAGTTCCAGAAAAAATATTTTTCACCGGAAGAAGAATAAAAGGATCAGCTGTGGATTTAGAGAGCTCTTTAGTTAAGGGATCCTGGATCAGCCCCAATAATTTTCTCCGGGCCAAAGAGGAGCAGAAGAAAAGCGGCCGTTCCCTGTATTCGATACTGGTGAAAACAGGATATATCAGCGAAGAAGGGGTGTTCCGTTTTTTCTCCCAGAATACCGGTATCCCTTTTGTCAATATCGCCGATTACGTGGATAACGAAGAACTGGTGCAGCTTTTTCCGGAATCATTGTACCGGGAATTCGTTTTTTTCCCTTTGTGCAAGATCGAGAATGTATTGTACTGCGCCATGGCCAATCCTCTGGATACCAGTGTGCTGAACACCTTGCGCATGCACAGTGCCTGCGATATCCAGCCTCTTTTTTCCACGGTTACTGCCCTGCGGCAGAAGATCGACGTTTTTTTCGGCCCGGAAGATAAATATTTCGATGTGGAAGAACTGATCATCCCTCCCCAGACCCTGCAGCAAGTCCCTTTCTGGAGAGAGTCGGAACGCTGTGTCCTGAACGAGGCAGTGGAAATAAAACCGGATGACGAACGGATTACGCTGATATCCCGTTCCTATCTTCCGGCCAATGCTACGGATATTTCCAGAAGCGGTAAAGCCCTGGGTATTTCGGCAATGGTCTTTCTCCCGCCCAAAAGCGTGGTCTTACTGCGTTTTCCGGACCTGGCCCCGGATCATACGGTAAAGGGAGAGGTCGTCCGCTGCGCTCTGGCCGAAAAAGGGCAGTACCTTATCGGCGTCTGTTTTGTCGAGATCGACAAGGATATAGTGAAACAGCTGCTGGACAAAGCTTCTTTGCCGCCTTCCGGATATATCAATTAGTCTGTATTTTCGGATTAAATGAGCAAGTGAAGGGTAAAATGAATATTTTTCCGGATGCTTGCATTCAGCCGTGCCGATATGGTATACAATAAATGAGTCTTTATAAATATAAAAGCTCATAAACAATAAGGTTTTTTTCGATCTACTCGATAATAGCAAACCCGCCGAAAGACGGGGACGCCCTGTACTGTCAAGTGCAGGGACGCGAACTCAGCCGGGTTCGCGGCAAAGCCATGGGCCTGTGTCCTGCTGAAGTCAGGATATGGCTGCCAGGTTGCCGAAAGTGGAAGGTGTGAGACCGGTCTGCTCGGTAAAGTTACCAGTAGTAGCCCGGTTTTTTTTTGTTCTTTTTCATTTTATTCAATCCTGTCGTCAAAGGGGGAAATAAGCGATTGTTGACTTTTCCGGCCGGAGATGATAGGCTAAATATAAGGTTTTCGTGTTTTTTATAGGTATAATGGATGGTTGAAGAACTAATCCAGCAAAGGAGGTGAGTGAGATGAAGAAGGGGTTTACGCTGATTGAATTGATTATGGTTATCGTTATCATCGGTATTTTAGCGGCAATCGCAATCCCCAGATTCATGGATCTGAACCAGCAGGCCAGAGAGGCAGCCTGCCAGGCCGATGTCGGCGCGATACGCGGGGCCATAGCCAATTGGCTGGCAAGCTATCATCTGAACAATACCTGCCCCGGCGCAGCAGCAAATTGTACGGCAGCCGGTTATCCTGTGGCCGCTCAGTTAGCGGCAGACGGCACGGAGTTTGCCAATAATTATTTTGCCGACGGGACATTGCCGGACGTTTCCCACATTATCGATGCTGCCATGGATACATGGGATGACGATTATACGGTTGATGGAAGCGGTAATGCTATAATGGGCATGGATATCTGCGACTGATACCCAGTGATCTGAATTAAAAACCCCGCATGGAAACATGCGGGGTTCTTTTTTTTAAAAAACCTTCCCAGGATCTTTATTGGTGTATTTTCCGGAAAATCAGGTAAAAGGATAAGAGGCGCGGCGTTCTTTGGAAAAAGAGCTTATGCCGCTGGCCTGGGCGTGATTTTTCAGCTCGGTGGTTATCTGGATGACCTGGGCCGGGGAAAAGAAAGGATATTCTTCGTTGGTCACTACCCCCAGGTTGATACGCAGAATGGGGGCCTCGAAATTAGTGCCCCGGCCGTCAGTGAGCAGGATATGGCCCTGCAATCGTTCCGGTTCGTCATACATGGCCATGATCGAACTCTGGAACATGTCGATTATTTTTTTGCAGATCCCGTCGATTTTATCGCAGGAAGAGATGAACAGGAAATCATCGGCTCCCAGGTGGGACAGAAAGGCCAGGGGCGAATGGTCGATGATCAGGGCGTCGCGGATGATGCGGGAAGTCATGACCAAAACCTGGTCGCCGCGTTCGAACCCGTAACGGTCGTTAAAGGTCTTAAGGTTGTTGAGATCGGTCATGGCCACTGCGAATTCCTGCAGAGATTCGATATTGGCCTGTAATTCCCGGGTAGCTGTGGACATTCCGGGAAGTTTGGTCACGGTATTGACGTCGTGATAGCGGTATATGCGGGTAAGAGCCGCCCTGGTCCGGGCGATCAGTTCTTCGGAAGAAAAAGGTTTGGCAATGAAATCGTCAGCCCCGGCAAAGATCGATTTTGTTTTCAGGAGAAGCTCATCGTCAGGTACCAGCAGGATCAGGGGAGTGTGGCGGTACAATAAGGTGTTTTTGATGGTCTTGCAGAGAGTCAGGCCGTCCATGTTGGGCGATTGGAATTCTGAGATCACCAGATCTACCGGTTCTTTGGTGAGATGGGCCAGGACAGTTTCGTTAGAGGAGTAGCTGATGACATTGTAACCTTCGCCCATCAGGATCAGCGAGATGAAATCCTGGGTTTTAGTGTCTTCGATAGCGACCAGAATAGTAATGTCGGCCGGCTCGGTGGTGTTCATAGTAATTCATTATACCGTAATATCGTTTTTCCTGCCATTATTTTTAAACATAGCCGATTGTCAATGGTCTATGGTTCATGATAATCAGTCTATTTAAATGCCGTATCTCTTACTATCGACAGTCTGCTGCAGGCGGGAGGCCAGAGGTGCGCTGACGCGCCAAAAAGAGGGGGCGGACTTTAGGGAATAAAAAAAGCCCTGCTTGCTGCCGGGTTTGTTTAAAATACATGGTGGAGGTGGCGGGAATCGAACCCGCGTCCCTAAAAGCTTCCTAAAGAGCATCTACGTGCGTAGCTTTTCTTTTGTCTTAGGCCTGAAAGCTCCGGAAAGCAGGATCTTCCAGACAGCGACCCTGATAAGTTTCAAAACAGGCTTCCGGGGTGAAAAGCCTGTTCCTATCCTTCTGTGCTGAACTCTTATGACCCCCGAAGGAAAAGGACCATAAAAGTCTGTTTACGCTAAAGCGTAAGCAGGTTCTAAATCTGCAAAAGTGTTTGCATTTGTGTTTTGATAAGCCTCTCACAGCTGGCCTATCCCGCTGGCGCGCAGCTCTTTCATCTACTTCCAAGTCGAACCCGATCACCCCCAGGTTTAGAAAGAACGATCTATCTCGCATCTATATTATACCGCAAAAACCGTGATAAGATGCTGGATTTCACAAAGGATGAAGGTTAAAGGATAAAGGAAAAAGTGAATTTTTTCCATTTTGAAATGCTAAATGCTAATTCCCGCCTTGCCGTCGAGGCAGGTTGCAATTTGCATTTTTTTAAAGCCTTCGTCGCGGACCTCCAGGGAAAGCCCTGAATCCGCCCTCGTATCATATTGTAAAAATAAATCGGGGCGAGAGGATTCGAACCTCCGACACCATGATCCCGAACCATGTGCTCTAGCCAAGCTGAGCTACGCCCCGACGATATGCACGAAATTAAAAAAAACACCTTAAATTGCAAAGAACAGTAACAAGCTGCTCCATGAGACTTGTAACTTTTAAAGCCGAAGGCGCATAAAAGTTAAGTAGTCGAATGAGTCCCGGGTATTCCCCCGGGAAGCTACGCCCCGACGATATGTACGGAATTAGAAAAAACACCTTAAATTGCAAAGAACAGTAACAAGCTGCTCCATGAGACTTGTAACTTTTAAAGCCGAAGGCGCATAAAAGTTAAGTAGTCGAATGAGTCCCGGGTATTCCCCCGGGAAGCTACGCCCCGACGATATGTACGAAATTAAAAAAAACACCTTAAATTGCAAAGAACAGTAATCCCTCACTGAGCATGTTTCAACGAAGACGGGTTCTATTATATACAGGTAACAGGTAATAGGCAATAGCTGTTTACAGCAAAATCTTCAGCATTAGTTACTGCGTTCGGCTTGATTTGAGAAGATAATCGAATTCCAGATTGACCCAGTCTCCGGCCCGCATTGTCCTCAAAACAGTATGTTCATAGGTATGAGGAATGATGTTGACAGTAAAATAGCCGAAATCGACTTTAGCCACGGTCAGACTTATGCCGTTTACGGCTATCGAACCTTTGTCGACCAGCATGTTCCGGCAGGAGTTGGGATATTCGATGTCGAATATCCGGAATCCACTGCCCCGGCCGATCTTTTTTATCCGGGCTTCACAATCGACATGGCCGAGCACATAATGGCCGCCCAGCCTGTCCCCGGTCTTAAGGGCCGGTTCCAGATTGACTTCAGAACCGTGCCGCAGGCGTTTTAAATTGGTCAGTTCGACTGTCGGTTTCACTGCTTCAAAAAAGAGCAGAGGTGTTTTCTTTTCCACCACAGTGAGGCATACGCCGTTGACCGAGATACTGTCGGAAACCCGGGCCTGGTCATAAAGCCGCCCGGCAGATATGCCCAGTTTCCAGAGGCCCGATCTTTTTTCCAGATGTTTTACGATCCCGGTTTCCTGCACAATACCTGTAAACATAGCCTTTTATTATACGCTTTGGCCGGAAAATAGCAAAGTCATTCTGTTTATTCGCAATCAGGTGCGGACGGCGTGTTTTAAAGGGCAACAAAGCCTTGCATTGGCTGTCCGGTTTGATAGAATAATCTAAGGAGCAGATGATGCGAGGGGGATTTTACAGGATAATTATCAGTTTTATTCCGGCCGTTCTTATCGCGGCCCTGCCTTTCGCCCTTATTTCTGCCAAAACCATATATGAAACAGCCTGGGAATATATAGATTCCGGTAATTATGATCAGGCGATCTCTCTCTTTGACGATCTTATCAGAAATTATCCGGACGAAACGGCCTACCGTCACAGCCGGGCCATTGCCTGCCAGGAAAAAGGCGATAGAAAAGCGGCTATAGCCGATTATACCGCGCTTATCGCATCAGACCCTGAAAAGGCAGATTTTTATCTGGCCCGCGGCAATCTTTATGCCGGAGAAAAAGAAGAGAATCGTGCTTTTGCCGATTACAGCCGGGTTATCGACCTGGATAAAAGCAATGCCGATGCCCGGTTTAACCGGGCCTGTATTTCTTATGCCCGCCGGGAATTCGATAAAGCAGCTGCTGATTTTTCCGGTTATCTGGAAATAAGGCCTGAAGATCATACGGCTTATTTTTATCATGCCGATTCCCTGATCAAGACCGATGATCTTGCCGGAGCTTTGAAAAGCCTTGACCGGGCCCTGGAATTCGATCCCGATGCCGCCGAAGCGTATATACTGCGGGCCAGGATCTATTTCCGGCAGGAGAAATTCGATGAAGCGATCCTCGATCTGAGCTCGGCCCTGAAAATAGTTCCCAACCGGGCCGATCTGTATTATTACCGGGCGCGCAGTTATTTCGAAAAAAAAGAATACGAGAGTGCCCTGGCTGACGCGCGCAAAGCCGAACAGGGCGGGTATAAAGTCGATCCCCGTTTTTTTACTGCCCTGGAACAGATCTCGGTAAAAGATCAGTAAAAAATAATGGCCCGCCAGCAGATAACCCGGCGACAGAAAAATATCTCCCGCCTTTTACGCGAGAAAAAGCAGACCCATTCCGCAAAGCTGAAAGCAAAAAAGAAGAAGTGACGATAGGCAAAAGTGATAAGTGACAGGTTACAAGTCGACAAGCCTGAAGTCGACAAGTCAGCAGTCCGGTTACGGTTAAGTTTACGACCCATTCGACCTGACTTCGACATAGCTCAGCACAAGTTGCTCAGGGTAATCCTGAGTGACCTGTCCTGAGTAACATCGAAGGGAATCGAAGGACGATGCCCGTATCGTTTTTCGGTTCTCTGCGCCGTCAGGCGCTGACGTTACCCTAACCCTCTTACGATACGGGCTTCGTCGCCTTAACCGTTTAACCATTTTGCAATGCTAAATGCTAAATCCCACCTTGCCGTCGAGGCAGGTTGCAATTTGCAATTCCCCAGGCGCCTACTGCTTACTTATCGCCGCCGCAGACGGCGGCTTGTGAGTAAGGCCGGAAATGAAAGCGATGGCCAGAACCGCTGTCAGCGGCGCCAGCTTATAAGTCGTTTCCATACCCAGAAGATCGCTGCTTTTGCCGATGACCAGGGCAGCCAGGGCAGTAAAAATAAAATTTATGGCCATGTAAAGGCTGTTGATAAAAGCCGGGCGTTCATGATCTATATCATGAACAAAGGCCAACAGTACCGGTCCCTGGGAGAACAGGGAAATGCCCATAAGGATTATAAGTATGAAACGCCAGGGCCCGGAAGATAAGATGAACAGCCACATCAACAGAGGAGAAGTCAGGGCGGCGATAAACAAAACGGTTTGCCGGCCTATTTTATCAGAAAAAGCTCCGGAAAAAAAAGTGCTTACGGCACCGGAAAATTGCAGCAGGGAAAGCGAGATCCCGGCAAGCCAGAGTGTTTCTCCCTGCCGGGTCAGATAGGTGGGAAGGAAGACAGTCAGACAGGCGGCCAGCAAAGCCCGGAAAAAAATAAATCCGGCCAGTATCGAGAACAGGGGGGCATGGATCAGAAAAGTATGGAAAACGCCTTTTTCTTTTTTCTTTTTCAAAGTCTGAGGCGCGGCAGTGATACGGCGCAGTTTGAAATAAAGGATCAGGGAAAGACCTATTCCGAAAAAGGCAAGACGCCAGGTTCCTTCCAGGCCCCAGAGAGAAACTGCGCCCAGGATTATGATCGGGCTTAAAGACCGGGCCAATTCTCCCCCGAACATGTAAAAGCTCATACCTTTGCCCAGCTGTTTGCCCGAGATAAGTTTTATCATTACCGGTGAGGGTATGTGAAAAAGATTGGAACCGATCCCCATGCCGCATAACAGCAGGGCCAGAATTCCGTAAGTAGGGGCTATTCCCAGAAAACTCATGGCCAGGGCCGTGACTGCCGGGGCGACGATGACCAGCCAGCGCAAAGGAAGTTTGTCGGCCAGGGCGCCGATAGCCGGATTGAGCAGAGCAGTAAGCCTTCCGATGACCGAAAGCAGTCCGGCAGCAGCATAGCTGAGCCCGTGTTTTTCGATAAGCAGAGGCAGTATCGGTGCCAGAAAGCGGGAATAGGTATCATGGAGCATATGGGCCAGAGAGAGGGTGATCACTTTATCGGTCTGGAATTTTTTTTCGCTGTCCATTTCAGGTAGTATTATAATAGGAATCTGCGTGATCAGGAATAATTTTTAAAATTGATTGTTGCCGGGCAGAAGAGTATGATTTTTTTGAGGGTAAGATCATGAAAAAAATAATAGCGGCGGCAATCGGTCTTTTGTTCCTTTTGCCGGCTCTGGCCGATGATATCAAAGATGCCGATTTGGCCGGTATCTGGTATCCGAACGAAGCGGGACTTCTTTCCCGCCAGATAGACGAGTATCTGGTTAAAGCCAGACCGGCCGATATAGACGGCCGGATCATCGCCCTGATCAGCCCTCATGCCGGCCTTATCTATTCCGGTCCGATAGCGGCCTGGGGATTTAAAGCAGTGCAGAAACAGCCTGTGGATACGGTGATCGTGGCCGGGTTCAGCCACAGGATGGGTTATGACGGGATTGCCGTATTCGAAGGCAGGGGCATAAAGACACCTCTGGGCGTGTTGAATACGGACAGAGAACTGGCCCGGCAGCTGACTGCTGCGAACAGCAAACTGGTTTTTAATAATATTCCTTTTCAACAGGAAAATTCAATCGAGATGATCATACCTTTTATCCAGAAGGCAATGCCCCGGGCCAAAGCGGTCTTTCTGGCAATGGGTGATCAGACAGAAGAAAACATTGAAGCTTTTTCCCAGGCTTTGTACGATGTCCTGAAAGATAAAAAAAATTTCCTGATGATCGCCAGTACTGATCTGAGCCATTATCTGTCCAGAGAAGAAGCCGTTCGTATCGACAGCCAGACAGCGGAACTTATACGGCAGATGGATTCGGACAGACTTTTTTCTGCCTGCCGGGGAAAAAACCGCATGTGCGGACCCGGGCCGCTGGCCGCAGTAATCAAGGCGAGCCGCAGACTGGGTGCTGACAGAGCCTGTATTCTGAAACAGGGTGATTCTTCCCGGGCCGGGGCCGGCAAAAGACAGGTAGTAGGATATCTGAGCGCAGTTCTTGTCCAGACAAAAAAGAACAAGCAGAAGGAGCAGATTATGGAACAGTTATTGACCTTATCCCAGAAAAAAGAACTTCTCAGGATCGCCCGGCAAACTGTTTCTCTCTTTATCCGGGAGAAAAAAGTTTATGAACCGCAGACTGACGATCCTCGGCTGAAAGAGGTGATGGGCGTATTCGTTACTCTGCACAAAAAAGGCGCCTTGCGCGGCTGTATCGGTAATATCGTCGGCAGTCAGCCTCTTTACCTGGGGGTGCGGGATATGGCGATCGCTTCTTCCACTGAAGACCCGCGTTTTCCGCCGGTCAAGGAAGAGGAGATCGATATGCTTGATATCGAACTTTCAGTGCTTTCGCCCCTGAAAAAAGTGTCGGGCAGCGAAGAGATCGTTCTGGGCCGGCACGGTGTGCTGGTACGCAGCGGTTATCGCAGCGGTGTTTATCTGCCGCAGGTAGCCGGGGAAACCGGCTGGGATAAAGAACAGTTTTTAAGCTCTCTTTGCGCTCATAAAGCCGGCTTGCCTTCAAATGCCTGGAAAACAGGCCATTGCGAGATGTTCGTGTTCACTGCCGAAGTATTCGGCGAAAAATGACGGGTTTTTCATAAAAGGAGCCGACAGTGTGGTTGTTCACGGTATTGGGCGGTATCGCGGTAATATTCCAGCTGGTACTTCTGCGGGAATTTACTTTTTCCCTGGCCAAGAATGAACTGGCCCTTATCGTGGCTGCCGGTTTCTGGCTGGCCGGGTCATCGGCCGGCAGTATTTTCGGGATCAGAAAACAGATCATACGGCCCTGGCTTGTGCCGCTGGCAGTGAGTTTTTCTTTTTTTCTCTGTATTACAGCGGTCCATCTGGCCAAGACAGTGACAGGATCGAATTACTACGAGGCTGCCGGTATCGGTTTTGTTTTTATTGCTGCTCTTGTCATCATCGTACCGTTGAGTTTTTTTCTGGGATATTCGTTCTGCCTGTTCAGCAGGATCTATCTGGCCCGGGGCGTGAGCGAAGAAAATATCTTCGGCCGTTTTTTCGCTTATGAAGCCCTGGGTTTTCTGCTCGGCGGCGCAGCTTTCACCTTTATTTTTTCGGCCTATACCAATCCTCTGATCTTTTCCTGTCTGCCGCTGCTTTTTTTGTTCTTTCCGGGTTTTACCGGAAAAAAAAGAGTGAGCCTGGCAGCTGCCATTATCGCTTTGAGCCTGCTTGGTTATCTGCTGTTCCCTTCCCTGCTGCATAAAGAATTTAAGGGGGCGCATATCCTGGAAATGAGAGGATCGGGATACGGTCCGGTGATCGTGGCCGAGCAGTTCGGGGTACGGTCATTATACGTTAACGGTTCGCTGGCCGCGACCAGCGAGGACGCGCTGTTCAACGAGGAGTTCGTGCATACTTCATTTTCGGCAATTCCCGGAGCCCGGCAGGTGCTGTACATCGGTCCTTCTTTTTCCGGTCAGATAGAGGAGATGCTTGCCTATCCTCTGGAAAAGATCGATGTTCTGGAGATAAATCCGGTACTGTCTTCGCTGGGGCGTAAATCAGGTTTGAAAGACCGGCGGGTCAGATTTATAGTCGATGATCCGCGTCTCTTTCTGGAAAAGAGCGGCAGTACTTATGACTGCCTTTTGATGAGTCTGCCGCCGCCTTCCAGTCTGGCCCTGAACCGTTACTATACTTTTGAATTTTTCAGCCTGGTCAAAGAAAAACTTTCCCCGGGCGGAGTATTCTGCTTTTGCCTGCCTTCCAAAGAGGATATTTTAAGTCCCCGTTTTCTGCGCTTTAATTCCTGTATCGTCAATACAGTGAAAAAGGTATTTTCTCATGTTTTGCTGGTACCGGCTGATTCGATGCTGGTCATCTCTTCCCGGAGCGGGCCGATAGAAACCGGAGAACTGAAAAAGGCCTTTGCTTCTTCAGGCATAGAACCGGAATTTTTTTCTCTGGCCCATCTGAACATAATGCTTTGCGGAGGCCGCCGGGTCTATATGGACAAGATGCTCGATAAGAACGTTCCTCTTAACCGCGATTTTTCGCCGCGCGCGTTTTTATATTATCTCCTTCTGGAGCAGGCCATGTTCTATCCTGATCTGCATATCGATGTTGCGGCAACAGGCCGGGCAGTTTGCTATGGGATAGCGGCCGTTGTTTTGATCTTTCTGGCGGCGATTTTGTTTGGGAGAAAAATGCCGGTTCTGGGCGATACCGCCTTTACCGGATTCTGTTCTTTCGGCATGGTCTCCCTGCTCATGGTCCTGTTCCAGGTTTTTTCCGGAGCTTTGTTCTGGAAAATGGGCCTGCTTATCGGTGTGTTCATGGCCGGCCTGACCGCAGGGACCTTTATGATGAATCATTTGCTGGCCCGGCTGCCTTTCAGCCGGCAGATGTTGTTATGGTTTTTCAGCGCCTGGTGCGTTTATGCAGCCGGTTTTTATTTTCTCATCAGGCTGATGCCCTTTCTGCCTTTCCGGGAAATGTTTTTTTACGGCGGCGCGATGATCTGCGGAATGCTTACCGGGGCCGTATATCCGCTGGCAAGCTGGTGCCTGATCACTGCCGGCAAAGACAGTCTGCGTATCGCTCCCGCTCTTTATTCAGCTGATCTGGCCGGAGCGTTTTTCGGCAATATCTGTTTCGTTCTTTTGCTCATTCCTTTTCTCGGCCTGAACGCGGCCCTGGGGGTACTTGGGCTCATCGTTTTTCTTTTAAGTATCCTGCATGGCAGGGAAATATTAAAAAAACGCTGATTGAAAACGATGAAGGCAGATCAATGCCAGAGGCCGGGTATTTCTGCCCCGCATTGCGGACAGGTCCCGTTGCGAAGTCTGTTTTCCAGGATAGTATAGCCCAGACGTCTGATCAATGTCTGGCCGCATACCGGACAGATGGTGTTTTCCCCTTCATGGCCGGGGACATTCCCGATATAGACATATTTCAGCCCGGCCTTTAAGGCGATGTCCCGGGCTTTTTTAAGGGTAGCTACAGGAGTGGGGGGCAGGTCCTGCAATTTATACATGGGAAAGAACCGGGAAAAATGGATCGGCGTGTCTTCGCCCAGATTTTCTTTTACCCAGCGGCAGAGGGCTGAGAGGTCCTCGTGGCTGTCGTTCTGTCCCGGCACCAGCAGAGTGGTTATTTCCAGCCAGACTTTTTTTTCTTTCAGTATTTTCAGAGTGTTCAGTACTGTCTTTAGTTCCCCCTGACACATCGAGGAATAATATTCTTCGCTGAAACCTTTCAGGTCGATATTGGCTGCCGTAAGATAATCGGCCAGCCGGCGCAGCGGTTCTTCGTTGATAAAACCGCAGGAATGCATTACGCAGTCGATGCCTGACTGGCGGGCTTTTTCGGCGATATCCAGCATGTATTCGTAAAAGACAGTCGGTTCGGTATAAGTAAAGGCGATACTGCGGCAGTCGTTATCTCCGGCCAGGCGCACTATTTCTTCGGGAGAAACATATTTCATGATCGATGCTTTTTCCGGGTCAAGCTGGGATATTTCCCAGTTCTGGCAGAATTTACAGCGCAGGTTACAGCCGGCAGTAGCCAGAGAAAAAGAACGGCTGCCGGGATAGACGTGAA
>CAZVRU010000013.1:16554-21893 GCA_964629785.1 uncultured Planctomycetia bacterium | reverse complement strand
TTTTTTCGATAGGGTCGACATGCAGGGCCACGGGCATACCGTAGGTAAGGGTGTAGAGGGCGCCGTTTATATTTTTGCGGCTTCGGCAGAACCCTTTTTCTCCCGGTTTCAGCAGGCATTTGCGGGGACAGAGCAGGCAGCGGACATCGTTTTCCCCGGTTTTTTCCCAGAACAGGGCCGGCCGGGGATAAGAGTCTTTTTCCCGGGCCGGCAGGGATGTGCTCAGAAAAATAAAAAATAATCCCAGCAGCAGTGCCGGCAGTTTTCGGTATTTCATATCATTCCTCTGTATATTATTATAGCCGTTTCGATATTTTCATCAATCAGGCGGTTTTAAGCAAAGAAGAGGGTATTGACAAAACGGCGCCAGTGTGTTATAAATGATAATGAAAATCATTTTCAATAAGGAGGAAAAATGCAGGGTTGCCGGCGGCGCAGAGGACGATGGTTCGATGAGATGGCCAGAAACGAGGGGTTGAGAGTCACAGTGCCCCGTCAGATGGTGGTCGATGTGCTGGAACGGGCCCGGGGGCATATAAGCGCTGACGAGATCTATTTTCAGGTACATAAAGACAATCCCGGTATAGGATTGACCACTGTCTACCGGACCCTGGAACTGCTGGTCAGAATGGGGGCCGTGGCCAGGTTCGAATTCGGCGACGGCTGCGCCCGTTATGAATTGAGCAAGGGTAATGACCGGCATCATCATCATCTTGTCTGCAGCCAGTGCGGCAAGGTGCTCGATTATACGGATTTTGCCCGGGAAGAGACCGAATTGATGGATAAAATGGAAAAGATGCTGAAGAAAAAATATGAATTTGAGATAGAAAGGCATGTGCTTCATTTTTACGGTAAATGCAAGGAATGCCGGAAAAAAGAAGATCATTGATCAGCATTTGATTAAGAAGAAGGAGGTGTGTTATGCCAAGATTTGACGGAACAGGACCACAGGGAATGGGACCGATGACTGGAAGAGGATTCGGCTATTGTGCCGGTTATGTCGCGCCGGGTGCTTTTCAGCCTGCTTATGGCCGGGGTATGGGTTACGGCCGGGGTATGGGCAGAGGACCGGGCCGCGGTTTCGGCAGAGGCATGGGCCGGGGATTCGGCTGGAGAGCCAATTCATATTTTTACGGACCGTACTACGGTCAGCCTGTTTATAATCCTGATATGAGTCCTCAGCAGGAAGCGGATATGCTTAAGCAGGAAGCGCAGGCAATGCAGGAAGAGCTGAAACAGCTGAAGGACCGTATCCGGGATCTGGAAAAAAAAGAGGAGGCCTGAAGTGAAAGCAGCGATCTCTACTGATAATGGATATGTGTCGGCACATTTCGGGCGGTGTCCGGAGTTTACCATTGTCTCTATCGAGAACAACCAGGTCAAAGAAAAGAAAGTGATAGCCAATCCCGGTCATCAGCCGGGTTTTTTGCCCTCTTTTCTGCGGCAGCAGGGCGTAAACGCAATCATTGCCGGAGGAATGGGGCCCAGGGCTCTGGCCCTTTTTGAAGAGGCAGGGATCAGGCCGATACTCGGAGTGAGCGGGCTGGTCGATGAGGTTATCGAGCAGTTGGGCCGGGGTGTTTTGCAGTCAGGCGAAAGCACCTGTTCACCAGGCGCCGGTAAAGATTACGGGGTGCCGAAAAGCGTCTGTGACAGCATTGATGCCAGTGGTGAACAGCATTCGCCTCAGCCGGAACAACTGCAGGGCAAAGTCTGCCTTTCAGCCCAGGGTGATTCGCTCGATGCTCAGGTCGATCCCCGTTTTGGGAGATGCGCCTGGTTCATTATCTATGATTTTTCCGACAATAAGTTCGAGGCAATAGCCAATAAGAACTCTTCTTCGCCTTCCGGAGCCGGTATTGCCAGCGCTCAGCAGGTGGCAGACCGGAAAGTGCAGGCGGTGCTTACCGGGAACGTGGGTCCGAACGCCTTTGGCGTTCTTGATGCCGCCGGAATTAAAGTGATCACCGGTGTCCAGGGTATGAGCGTGCAGCAGGCTTTGCAGAAATTCAGCGGTAATGAACTTAAACCCTGTTCCGGGCCCAGTGTGAACGGCCATCACGGTCTTTAAGGAGGGAGTTTATGGAAGTTCTGAAGATCAGGACTTTGCCTGATAAGATATTGCGTCAGGAGTGCAAAAAAGTCGATAAGATCACTCCCGAGATCAGGCATCTTTTCGATGTCATGGTGGAGACCATGGTCCAGAACGAAGGTATCGGCCTGGCCGCACCCCAGGTAGGGATCGATAAACAGCTTATCGTGGTCCAGATAGAACCGCTGATCTACCGTATTGCCAATCCGGTGATCGTAAAGACAAAAAGTATTGATGCTTTCGAGGAAGGATGTCTGAGCGTTCCGGGCGAAAAAGTAGGCATCGAGCGGCCTTACGAGGTCATTGTTTACGGGATCAACGAAAAGAACGAAAAAGTAGAGATAAAGGCCAAAGCTCTTCTGGCCCGCGTGTTCCAGCACGAGATCGACCATCTCTACGGTAAGCTGATCGTCGATTACAAAGACAAATGATGCGTTGCTGCTCGCAAAAAAAGTAGCGAGTAGAGAGTAGAAAGTAGAGAGCAGGAGAGGACGAGGGACGACCGCTTCGGCCTTCGACAAACTCAGGCTGCGCTGGGACGAAGGACGCGTCTTTTCTCCGAACTCCAAACACCTGACTCCGGACTATAGACTATAGATAACGATTTGTCGACTAAGGAAAGGGAGGTTGAATGGCTGATCAGTTCGGCGAAATACAGGAAAAGATCAGAGAGAATCTTCAAAAGGTAAAGCATAAGATACTTGTTTTCAGCGGCAAAGGCGGAGTCGGTAAGACGACTGTAGCGGTAAACCTCGCCTATGGTCTGGCCGGAAAAGGTCTGCGAACCGGCCTTCTGGATATAGATATCCACGGCCCGAACACGGGAAAAATGCTGGGTAAAGAACGATCTGAACAGAAAGAGGGCGAAGACCAGATCGTTCCGGCAGAAGTGAACGACAAGCTCAAGTTCATGAGCCTGGGCCTGTACATGGGGGATGACAGCGCAGTGATCTGGCGAGGTCCTTTGAAATTTAAAGTGATCTCCCAGTTTCTCGGTGATACAAGATGGGGTGAGCTTGATTATCTGGTGGTAGATGCCCCTCCCGGCACCGGAGACGAGCATCTTGCCGTGTGCCAGCTTATCCCGGATATCGACGGGTCAGTGGTGGTGACCACTCCGCAGGAAGTATCTTTGCTTGATACGCGGCGGGCAGTAACTTTTTCCCGGGAGATGAAAGTGCCGGTGCTGGGAATAGTGGAGAACATGAGCGGATTTATCTGCCCCAATTGCGGCAAAAAAATTAATATTTTCAAACAGGGCGGCGGACAAAACATAGCTTTGCAGAGCAAAGTCGATTTTCTGGGAAGTATCCCCCTGGATGGCGAAGTAGTCGCGGCTTCGGACGAAGGTAAGCCTTTTGTCGGAAAAAACAGTCAGGCAGCAAAAGTATTGCAGGAGATCATTGCTAAGATAATCAAAAAAGTAGAGGGAAGATAAGAAATACTGGAGACTCGATTGCGCCAGGATCACGGGAAAATTCGATGATCGAGGCAGGATCTTCGATAGGACAGGATTACAGGATAATATTATGATAATATCGGTTGCCAGCGGAAAAGGCGGTACAGGAAAGACCACGGTAGCAGTCAATCTGGCTCTTTCCCTTGATCGGCATATCCAGTTTTTCGATTGCGATGTCGAAGAGCCCAATGCTTTTATTTTTTTGAGACCACAGATAGACAAAACCTTTCCGGTAAAGATATCGGTCCCGGATATCGATTATACTGAATGCGTTTTTTGCGGTCGCTGTGCCGAGATCTGTTATTACAACGCTCTGGCCGTGATCAAACCCGCTCAGGACCGGCCGGGCAAGGTAATGGTCTTCGAAAATATCTGTCACGACTGCGGGGCCTGTATCGAGGTCTGTCCCCAACAGGCAATAAAAGAAAAGAAACGGGTTATCGGAAAGATCGACCAGGGAAAAGCCGGGGATATCGAATGTTTTCAGGGCGTGATTGATCCCGGCGAAATTCTGACCCCGGCAGTTATCAGACAGGAAAAAAGATTTATCGATAAAAACAGGACAGTGATCGTCGATGCGCCGCCCGGTACGACCTGCCCGACTGTGACCGCGGTTCAGGGCAGCGATTTCTGTCTGCTGGTCACTGAACCGACTCCTTTTGGCCTTAATGATCTGGGCCTGGCCAAAAAGATGCTTGACGATATGAAGATCCCCTGCGCTGTAGTTATAAACAGGGCAGATCTGGGCGATCGCAGTGTGCATGAGTTCTGTGCTGAACAGGATCTGCCGGTTTTTCTGGAAATACCTTTTGACCGCCGGATCGCCGAGCTTTATTCCAGGGGGATTTCCATGGTCGAGGCTATGCCCGAATATAAAAATAAATTTTCAGAACTTTTTAAGCGAATAAGTGAAAATAAAGGACTGAAATGAAACAGATAGTGATTATCAGCGGTAAGGGCGGAACAGGTAAAACCTTTCTTACCGCGGCGTTAGCCGCAATAGCGGATAATAAAGTTTTGGCTGATTGCGATGTCGATGCTGCCAATCTGCATCTTATGCTTTCGGCCTCAGTGATTAAAGAGGAAGAATATATCGGATCAAGGCTGGCAGTCATAGACAGGGATAAATGCCGGCAGTGCCTGAAATGTTATCAGGCCTGCCGATTCAAAGCGATCTCGGAAAAGCCGGAGATCGATTCTTTTTCCTGTGAAGGGTGCGGTTGCTGTGCCCTGGTCTGTCCGGAAAAGGCGATAGCCATGAACGATGAGGTGAGCGGGATAATTTACACTTCCCGGACAGAATACGGACCGTTTATCCATGCCCGGCTTAAGCCAGGCGGAGAAAGTTCGGGAAAACTGGTGGCCAGGGTCAGGGAAATAGCCCGGGCCAGAGCAGAACAGGAGAAGCATGATCATATTCTTATCGATGGTTCGCCGGGCATTGGTTGTCCGGTGATCGCTTCTTTGACCGGAGCCGATTATGCCCTGGTAGTTGTCGAGCCGACCCTTTCCGGTATCCATGATATGGAACGGGTCATGGCCGTAGTGGCCCATTTCAAGGTTTCGGCCGGAGTAGTGATCAATAAGAGCGATATAAATCCGGATAATTCCCGGAAGATCCGGGAGTGGTGCCGGCAGAGAAAACTGGATTTGCTGGCCGAGATCCCTTTTTCGAAAAAAGTGGTCGATTCGGTGGTGCAGGCCTGTCCTTATCCCCAGTTGTATAAAGACCGGATTTCGGATATTATAGGATCTATCTGGGAAAAGATAAAATAAGACTGATTTTTT
>CAZVRU010000013.1:0-16544 GCA_964629785.1 uncultured Planctomycetia bacterium | reverse complement strand
AAAAAAGGATATTCAGGATATGAGTTATTTTTACGGACCGGTACCTTCCCGCCGGCTGGGACTTTCTCTCGGCGTGGATCTGGTCCCGGCCAAGACCTGTACCTTTGACTGTTGTTACTGTCAGCTTGGCAAGACCGGGAAAAAGACCCTGCGCCGTTTTGCTTATGTGGACAGAAGTGAATTACGAAAAGAGTTCGTCTCTCTCCTGGCAGAACATCCCCGGATAGACTATATAACCCTGGCCGGTTCAGGAGAACCGACCCTGCACAAAGATCTGGATAAGATCATCTCTTTATTAAAAAAAGAATCGGGCAATAAGATCCCGCTATGCCTGATCACTAACTCCTCGCTGCTTTACCGCAAAGAGGTGAGGAAAGAGATCGTTAAAGCCGATCTGATCATCCCTTCGCTGGATGCCGTTACTCCGGCTGTTTTTAAGAAGATCAACCGGCCCTGCCCGGCAATAACCGTGAACAAGGTTATTGCCGGATTGAAAGCTCTGCGCCGGGAATTCAAAAAACAGATCTGGCTGGAGATCATGCTGGTCCGGGGAATAAACGACAGGGAAGAGGAGGCGTATAAATTTAAAAAGGTCATCGAACTGATAAAACCGGATAAGGTCCAGCTCAATCTCCCGGTGCGGCCTTCGCCGGGAAAAGCAGACGTGCCCCGCTCGGAAAATCTCAGGAAGATAGAGGCTATCCTGTCCGAAAGCGCCGAGATAATATCGGTGTTCCCGGGAAAAAAACAGAAAAAAGCGCTGCGCGGTCTGAACGACAGGGTTCTGGCCTATATACGGCGCCGGCCGGCCACTGTCCAGGACCTGGCTGTTGCCCTGGGCGCGCATGAACAGGAAATAATCAAGGCCCTGCAACTGTTACTGAGCGAAAAAAAGGTCGGCAGGAATAAATATAAAGGTAAGTTTTTTTACAGCGGACGTTGAAGAGAAACTGAAGGCTGGTATAATACCAATCTTTGGCAGCGAAGAAAAGGAGCATGATAGATGAGAACGTATTTCGAATGTATTCCCTGTTTTTTTAACCAGGCTTTGCGCGCGGCTGAAGCTGCCGGAGCCACGCCTGTTCAGCGGAAAGTGATAATCGACGCAGTGGCCAGCCGGATCCCGCAGTTCTCCATGACTTCCACTCCGCCGGAAATGGGCCGGATCATTTACCGGATAATACGTCAGGTGACCGGGCTTAATGATCCCTATTATGACCAGAAAAAAGAAAGCAACAGGCTGATGCTCGGTCTTTATCCGTTTTTCAAGGAAAAGATATATGAATCAAAAGATGGTCTGCGCACCGCGGTATTATTATCGATTTTGGGCAATATAGTAGATTATGGGGCCAAACATCAGCTGGATATCGATAGCGAAATAAAAAAATTTGTCGAACAGTCCGATTATGAGCAAAAAGGCAACACGTTTTATTATCAGCAGTTCGTTTCACAGATCGAGAAAGCAAAGTCGATAATGGTCCTGGGCGACAATGCCGGAGAGATCGTCTGCGACAGGCTTCTTATCGAGGAGATAATCCGCTGTTTCGGAAAAAAACATATTTATTTTGCCGTGCGCGGTGAGCCGGTGATCAATGATGTGCTGGCAGAAGATGCCCGGGAATGCGGTATCGACAGGGCGGCAACGATAGTCGCCAACGGTTCTGACGCGCCGGGCACGATCATCAAAGACTGCAGCGACGAATTCGTTTCCCTGTTCAAAAAGGCTGATCTGATCATTTCCAAAGGGCAGGGTAATTACGAGACTCTTTCCGACCGGGAGGAAAACATTTTCTTTTTACTGCGGGCTAAATGCCCGACGATAGCCGCGCATCTGCAATGCGCCATCGGCGATACGATATTGACCGGGGAAAGGATAATAACTGTTTTATGACCGTTTTCCGGATAAAAAAAATCCTCCGGGAAATACCGGAGACCGTGACTGTGCTGGCCGCGGCAAAAGGACGCAGGGCCGCCGAGATCGATGAGGCAGTAAGAGCCGGGGTCAGGGTCGTCGGTGAAAATTATCTGCAGGAAGCAGAACAGGTCAGGGCTGAAATGAACAGCTCGCCGGCCTGGCATATGATCGGCCATCTGCAGACAAACAAGGTAAAAAAAGCAGTAGAAATGTTCGATATGATCCAGACCCTTGATTCGCTGAAACTGGCCGAGAAAATCGATAAAGAATGCGCCGCTATAGATAAGGTAATGCCGGTGCTGGTCGAGGTGAACTGCGCCCGGGAAAAACAGAAAAGCGGTATAATACCGGAAAAAGTCATAGCCTTTATCGCCGAATCAGCCGCTTTTCCCCGGCTCAGCCTGCAGGGGATCATGACCATGGGCCCGCTGAGCGAAAAAGAAGAATCGATCAGACCGTATTTCCGGGAAATGAAAAAACTTTTTGACGCGGTCAAAGAAGAGTACAGAGACAGGCTCTCTCAATGGCAGTATCTGTCCATGGGTATGAGTTCGAGCTACCGGACGGCGATCGATGAAGGCGCGACCATGGTCCGTCTGGGGACGGTACTGTTCGGTCCGCGGGGATAAAAGAGATAAAGATGAAAGTAAGGGTATTATTCGAAAAAGAAACGGTCGATGACCGCTATCAGGGCGGTTGGGGATTGTGTTATCTTATCGGCGAAGATTTTTTGTTCGATAGCGGAGAAAAATTCGAGTACTTGGAACATAATGCCCGCGCTATGGGCATAGACCTGGGGGCGGTAAAACACGTTTTTATCAGTCATGACCATTGGGACCATACCGGAGGATTATGGAAAGTGCTGGAAAAAGTTTCTTCCTGTACTGTCTATGCCTGCAGAAAGTCCGAGGAAGAGTTTGTTCAGAAGCTCGCTAATGCCGCGGCTCAGTCTGTATTGATAGAGGAAAAAGCCAGGCTTACCGGAATTTTTTATTCGACAGGTCAGCTTATAGCGGACTACAAGGGAATGGACCTTGCTGAACAGGGTCTGGTCTGTGAGGGGAAAGACGGCCTGGTGCTTTTTTCCGGCTGCGCTCATCCGGGTATAATGAAGATGGTGGAGTCGGTAAAAAAAGAGTTTTCCCGCTCCGTGAGCACGGTCATCGGCGGTCTGCATATGCTTAATAAAGAAAAACGTTATATTGAATACGTAGCCGGTCAGTTGAAAAAAGCAGGAGTGCAGAGCCTGGGTGCTGCCCATTGCACCGGATTCGATGCTCAGGAGATTTTACGCCGGGAGTTCGGTAAAGATTTTATCGACATAAAAACCGGCATGGCATTCGATATTTGATCTTTGATCTTTGTCCTCTCTAGCGCAAAGGAGAAAATATGGCAACCACGCTGCTTAAGTTGAAAAACGATGTGTCGGCGAAAGTGATCGCGATTGAAGGAGGAATGGGGTTTATCGGTAAACTCGAACGTCTGGGTATTCGCGAAGGAAGTACAGTGGTAAAGCTCAGTCATGCTTCAGGCCCGGTAGTGGTGAAGATGAAAGGGATCCATCTGGCGATCGGCAGAGGGATGGCTGAAAAGATAATGGTTCAGGAAGAATGAATGTCCTGTTGGTAGGTAATCCCAATGTGGGCAAGAGCGTGTTGTTTTCCCGCCTTACCGGGGCCAGAGTTATCGCCTCTAATTATCCCGGCAGTACGGTAAGCATGATGAGCGGCCGCCTTCATCAGCAGGGTATCGATGCCCGCCTTATCGACGCACCCGGCACCTATACGCTTCAACCCACCAATAAAGCCGAAGAAGTAGCTACCAGACTGGTCCAGGACGCGGATATAGTGATCAATGTGGTGGACGCTACCAGCCTGGAGCGGAATCTTTCGCTTACCATGGACCTTATCGAGACTATCAAAAAGCCGCTGGTAGTGGCTTTGAGCATGTGGGATGAGACCCGGCACCGGGGCATTGAAATAGATGTTCTTCATCTGGAAAGATTGCTGGGAGTAAAGGTGGTGCCGGTATGCGGATTGACCGGTGAGGGGATAAAAGATCTGATCAGCGCAGTAAAAAAAGCCGCGCCGCCGACCCTGAAGTTCCCAGCCCGGGAGAAATGGTGCGTGATCGGTTCGATCCTGGAAAAAGTACAGAAATTATACCACCGTCATCATACTTTTCGTGACCTGCTGATCGAAGCCAGTATCAGGCCGCCCTGGGCTTACGGTATAGCTGTACTGGCAGTGGCAGCTTGTTTCAGAGTTATAACTTTTATCGGCGAAGGGTTGATCAATTATGTCTGCGATCCTCTGTTCCAGCGTTTTTACACTCCCTTGATAATGAAATTGAGCTCACTACTGCATTCAGGCGGGGCCTTCTTTGCCTTTCTCCATGATGTGCTTATCGGTAATCTGGCCGCCGGAGAAATAGATTATTCTTTATCGTTCGGGCTGTTGACCACCGGTCTTTATGTGCCCCTGGCCATGGTTTTGCCTTATGTCCTGAGTTTTTATTTTGTTCTGGGGATCCTCGAAGACCTGGGCTATCTTCCCAGACTGGCAGTATTGACCGACCGCCTTTTTCACCGCCTTGGCCTGCATGGGTATGCGATAGTGCCGACTGTCCTGGGCCTGGGCTGTAATGTACCGGGTGCTCTTTCTATCCGTTTGTTCGAGGAAAGGAGAGAAAAATTCATTGCCGCCACTTTGCTGGCCATAGCCATACCCTGTATGGCTCAGACCGCGATGATCATCGGTATCCTGGGAAGATTCGGCGGACAGTATGTGGCGATTGTGTTTACGGCCCTGTTCCTGGTCTGGCTGACCATGGGCAGTCTGCTGAACAGATTTCTCAAAGGCGAAAGTCCGGAGATACTGCTGGAGATCCCTCCCTACCGGCGACCGGTATGGCATGCTTTGCTGAAAAAACTCTGGCTGCGCATCCACTGGTTTATTCTGGAAGCCGTACCGTTCGTGCTTCTGGGCGTGGGCATAGTCAACCTGCTTTATTTTTCTCAGGTGATAGATGTCTTTTCCCGTCTGGTCTCTCCCCTGGTGGAAAATGTCTGGGGTCTTCCCCGCAGCGCCGTGGGAGCGTTGATCGTGGGGTTTTTGCGCAAGGATGTGGCTGTAGGCATGCTGCGGCCCATGGGCCTTTCTCTGCGTCAACTTATCGTCGGCAGTACTGTGCTGGCAGTGTATTTTCCCTGCGTGGCCACCTTTATCGTACTGATCAGAGAACTGGGGGTCAAAGATATGCTGAAATCCACCCTGCTTATGCTTCTTACCGCGGTAATAGTCGGCGGTCTGCTCAATTTTATTCTTACTTTAGCCGGTATCGGATAGGCGGCGACCCATGTCCGGGAATTTATTGTCCAGCAAATTCAGCGAAAAGTATATAAGAACACATAGGCGTCGCCGGTCTTTTTTTTCTAAAGACTGTCGTTATGTGGCTGAACATCTGCTCGGCGATATTCTGGTCATGAAAAAAGGGAAAAATCTTTTAACCGGAAGAATAGTCGAGACCGAAGCTTACCCCGGCAGAGAAGACGATGCCTCACATACCCATAAAGGCAGAAAGACTTTTCGCACAGAAACGGTCTACGCAGCGGGCGGAACAGTCTATGTCTATTTCATCTACGGAAAATTCTGGTGTTTTAATATCGTAACCGGGAAAAAAGACGATCCTCAGGCAGTATTTATCCGCGCCCTGGAACCGCTTTCGGGAATAGACCTGATGAAGCACCGCCGCGCTACAGATAAAATGTCCCTGCTCACCAGCGGTCCCTGCCGCTGGACATCGGCTTTCGGCGTCGACAGGACCTTTCTGGGAAAAAGTCTGGATTCAACGGAGCTCTGCGTGATAAGGGGGACAGGGAAAAAGTTCGCTGTGAAGCGCGTTCCCCGGGTCGGCGTGGATTATGCTGTTCAGGGGAAAGACAAACTGCTCAGATTCTATATCAACGACAATCCTTTTGTATCAAAGAAGTAGAGAGCAGCGAGCATCGAGCATCAAAAGCTTTTATTGAGTTCCCGCACGTAATTTTTGATTTCGTAAAAAGGTTCCGGTTTATGTTCGAAAAATTCAAAGATGGAATTATTGTGGAGAAGCGGATCAGCCAGCTGCTGACCGAAACGGGTATAGAATTCGGTCCCCGGTACCGGAGAGAATTCGGCCAGTGAAACGCGCGTCCCCAGGCTGTGCAGATAATCGATATCTTTTTTAAGGGAAGCCAGGTCCTGATTTGGATATCCCAGAAGGAGGTAGACGCAGAATTCCCCGTTCTTGTAGCCGCCTTTTTTCAGGTTGTCGATAGCGGTTTCGAGATGTTTTGTGGATACTTTGTCGCCCCATTGTTTCTGCAGGCCTTTATCCAGGGTTTCCAGGCCGAAATGGGGTTTGATAAATCCGTTTTCTTTGAGCAAAGAAGCTATTTCCCGGTCGATGAAACGCAGGTGCATGGCATTGGGAGTGTGGAATCGCACCTTAAGCCGCAGTTTTTTTATCTCTTTCAGCAGGGTCCGGGCCTGTTCCTGGGGATAAAGCAGAGCATCATCGTAAAATACGAAGTCGCTGATTCCCTGAGCAGCATATTTTTCGAGAAAGGCGCAGGGTAAAGATTCCGGCAGACGGTAAAAACCATGAGAAAGTTTTTTGATCGCGCAGTAACTGCACTGGAAAGGGCAGCCCCAGGAACTGCGCAGTACAGCGTAGTCGAGGCGGGAATAGAAAAGTTTGTATTCGGGAAGAGTATCGTAAAATATCCGTTCGTCGGCATCGATGCCGATAGCAGCGAAAAATGCGTTCAACTGCCGGGCTGAAAACAGCTGCGCTGTCGGGGCGATCGACCGGAGATGGTCAGGCATCAGTGTGGCATAATTGCCGCCGATCATCACCGCTATTCCCGGCCAGCGGCGGCTGATGATGTCCAGGGCCTGTCTCAGGCCGGGGTACCAGTAGGTCATCGATGAAGTCAGCAGGATAAGGTCCGGGTCCTGGCCTTCCAGCTTTTGCTCGAATTCCCGGATAGTCAGACCGTAGCGTTTGAACCGGCGTGGTACGGAATTCAATATTTCCGGTTTAAGAACAATCTCGGAAGCATATTTGCCCCGGCCGTAATCGTCAGTGGTCAGCTTTTTATCCAGACAGTCTATATAACGTACGCTGCAGCCTTTTTGCCAGAGCAGGGTCAGGAGAACGATAAATCCATAGGGTTTCAGCCAGAAATCATAGGCAGCAAAGTCATATATCCAGGGATTGACAGCAAGAATATTCATACCGGCCATTATACCTTTTTGTGATATAATTATACACTGTATTTATATGTCATGCCGCGTGTAATTTTTCCCTTGCTGAAAGGTCTGCCGGTAAATGGATATCGAAAAACAGTTGAACAATACGGTCAGGCATTATGCCATGTTCAAAAAGAAAGACCGCCTTCTGATCGGCGTTTCGGGCGGACCGGATTCGGTGTGCCTGCTGCGCCTGCTTTCCGGATTAAAAGAACATAAACTTGACCTCATTTGTCTGCATTTCAATCACGCTTTGCGTCGTGAAGCCGATCAGGAAGAGAAATTCGTGAAGAAACTATGCCGCCAACTGGGCGTCAGATGTCTTACCGGAAAAAAGGACGTTAAAAAAGGTTTTAAAGGCGATTCTCTGGAGCAGACAGCGCGCAATATGCGTTTCGATTTTTTCAATACCTGCGCCCGTCAGTTCCGTACCAGGAAAATAGCCCTGGCCCACAATAAAGATGACGCGGCGGAAACGGTCATCATGAGGATTATCAGGGGAACTGCCCTCAAAGGACTGCGGGGCATTCTGCCCGTGTCCCGGAACAAGGGCCTGACAATAGTGAGGCCTTTGCTGGAAGTCAGTAAGAAAGATATAGTGGAGTGGCTAAAGAAAAATAAATACGATTATATGGTCGACGCCTCGAACCAGGAAGAGGTCTTTTTGCGTAATAAAGTAAGGTTGTCCCTGCTTCCCTCGCTGAAAAAGATAAATCCCAATATCAGCGGAGCCCTGTTTAATCTGGGCCGGGTGTCGGCGCTTGATTATGAATGCATCGAATATACAGCCCGGCAGGAGCTTGGGCGGTTGAAAAAGGAAAAAGGCCGGGGGTATATTAGGATCGAACATAAAAGCCTGCTTCAGCTCCATCCCGGGCTGGTGTTGAATGTTCTGCGCCTGGCAGTGGAAGAGATCAAGGGCGATACCCGGCGCCTGGAGTTCCGGCATTTCGAGGAAGTGCTTGATCTGCTCAGGCACAGGCCTTTGCACAGCGTGGTCGATCTGCCCGGACTGAGCGTGATCAAAGAAGAGAGGTGGCTGACAATCAAATCCTTGCTTTTTTAAGTGTATAATTTATAATATGATATTACTATGAACGGCGAAGATACTTCCAGAAATAAAAATAACAATAAAGGCGGTAAGAATCAGCCGCCTCAATTCAAGTTTATCAGGGATTTTTCCCTGATGATCGTTGTCTTTATCCTGGGACTCTGGTTTTTCGTCAGTGTTTTTAATCTGCGCGAAAAGCAGAGCCTCGATTATAATGAATTCTACGCGCTTCTGGAAAATAACCGGGAACACCCTGCGATCACCAAAATCAAAAAGACCGACAGTTATCTTTCACTGCAATTCACTCCCGAAGAAGCGCGGGCCCGCGGTCTGGTGCCGGGCCAGCCGGTCAATATCTATGTCCCCGCGGAAGACAAGGACCTTATCCCTCTGATCAGAAAGAACGTAAAAGAGTTCGTGGTCGAACCGCCCAAGACCTGGCCGACCATTGTTTATTCCTTACTGCCGATGGTCCTGTTTATACTTTTTCTCTGGTATCTTGCTTCCCGCGGTTCCCAGGTCGGCAGCCGGGTCTTTTCTTTCGGCAAGACAAAAGCCAGGATGCTGGAAAAAGGCAAGATCCCTCCGGTCACCTTTCACGATGTAGCGGGTATCGACGAAGCCAAAGATGAACTTAAAGAAGTCATACTTTTTTTACAGGACCCCAAACGGTTTCAGCGTTTGGGCGGCAGGATCCCCAAGGGGGTGCTTCTGGTAGGGCCGCCGGGTTGCGGTAAGACTTTGCTGGCCAAGGCAGTGGCCGGAGAAGCCGACGCGCCGTTTTTCAGTATCAGCGGTTCTGATTTTGTGGAATTGTTCGTCGGGGTAGGGGCCAGCCGCGTGCGTGACCTGTTCGAACAGGCCAAAAAAGCTTCGACTTTGCGGGGTAAAGGCGGCATCATTTTTATCGATGAAATAGACGCAGTAGGGCGCCAGCGTTTTGCCGGTATCGGCGGAGGTCATGATGAACGGGAGCAGACCCTTAATCAGCTTCTGGTGGAAATGGACGGTTTCCAGACCGAAGAAGGTATTGTGGTCATTGCCGCTACTAACCGGCCGGACGTATTGGATCCGGCTTTGCTCAGGCCGGGACGGTTCGACCGCCATATAGTGATCGATGCTCCGGATATCAAGGGCCGGGAAGAAATATTGAAGGTCCATACCCGGAAAATAAAACTGGATAAAAATATCGATTTGAGCACGATCGCCAAACAGACGCCCGGTTTTTCCGGCGCTGATCTGGAAAATCTTTGTAACGAAGCGGCTTTGCTTGCCGCCCGCAAGGATAAAAGCGCGGTAGGCATGGAAGAACTTCAGGAAGCAATGGAAAGAGTGGTTGCCGGGCCGCAGCGCAAAAGCAAGGTCATTTCCAAACGGGAGAAAAATATCATTGCTCATCATGAGTCAGGACATGCCATGATCTCGCTCTATCTTGAAAACGTCGATCCGCTGCACAAGGTCTCGATCATTCCCCGCGGCGTGGGGGCATTGGGTTATACCATGCAACTGCCTTCTCATGACCGCTATATACACGGTAAATCCGAACTGATGGACCGGATCTGCGTTTTTCTGGGAGGCCGGGCAGCCGAGGAACTGGTACTGAAAGAGATCACTTCCGGCGCTCAGAACGATCTGGAACAGGCCACCGGGCTGGCCCGCAAAATGGTCACGGAACTGGGAATGAGCCAGCGATTGGGATATCTGACGTTCGGTCAAAAACAGGGGCCGCTTTTTTTGGGAAGGGATATCGTCGAACATAAAGATTATTCGGAAGAGACCGCTCAGTTGATAGATGAAGAAGTGAAAAAAATGGTCGATGAAGCGTACGGCAGGACCAAGGAGATATTGAACGCTCACCTGGGGCAGCTGAAAAAACTTGCCGAAGCGCTTCTGGAAAAAGAAGTGCTCGGTTCCGAAGAAGTAAAAGAGATAGTGGGATTTGAGAAAAAAAAGCCGGACAATGAGAGTGATACCTCTCCAGATTCATAGTCTGCGACAGGCGCGCGCTGTTATGGAGGCGTTAAAGGTAGATCCTGCCGGCCAGACTATAATGGCTCCCAAAGCAATTTTAAAGTCGTTTAAGATCAAAGGCATAAGTTCTTATGCCGCCAATATCGTCAAACAGCATTTACTTTCCCTGGGCGCTGACGCGGCCTTGAGCCGGGCCTGTCTGGTCAAAAAGATGAAGACCGACATCCTTATTTTCGGTACTGTTTCGCAACTTCGCCGCTTCCGGGAAAAGATAGAGAACCAGCCGTTCGGGTTGAAAGAACTTGCTTTTCAGATGCGACCCTACCTTGAGGCCCAGGAGGACCGCCGCTTTTTTTATGCCCGCGATAAAAAAATGCCGCTGGATAAATGCGCGCTCTGCGGCATTCTCAACATCACCCCGGATTCTTTCAGCGGAGACGGATTGATTGCCGGTTTATCGGGGAAAGATGCCGTAAAGCCGGCTCTGGAAAAAGCCGAAAGGATGGTAGCCTGCGGCGCGGTCATAATCGACGTAGGAGGAGAATCCACCCGGCCTTTTTCCCGGCCAGTCAGTGAGAACGAGGAACTGCGGCGGGTGATCCCGGTGGTCCGGGCTCTGCGCCGTAAATTCAGAAAAGTAATGATCTCCATAGATACCTGCAAATACAAAGTGGCCCGGGCCGCGGCAGAGGAGGGAGCCGATATCCTCAATGATATAACGGCTTTGCGTAATTCACCGCGTATGGCCGGATTGATAAAAAAACATAAACTGGGCTGTATACTGATGCATATGAAAGGTACTCCCCGCACTATGCAGAAGCGGCCGGTCTATAAAGGAGATGTTGTCGAGGAGATAATCGGATTTCTCGCTGAGCGGGTTTCCTGGTGCCGGGAAAAAGGTATTCCCCGGAACCGGATCATGATCGATCCGGGGATCGGTTTCGGAAAACGTCCGCCGGACAATTATGCCATACTGAACCGTATCCACGAGTTAAAGGCTCTGGATGTTCCCGTGTTCATAGGGTTGTCGCGAAAAAGTTTTATCGGCCATATTCTCAATGACCGTGAGGGAGAAAGGCTTTCCGGAACTATTGCCGGATGCATCGTATCCTGTCTGCGGGGTGCCGATGTGCTGCGGGTCCACGATGTACGTGAGATCAGCCGGGCTCTCAGGGTCGTTGATACAATCATTCATAATCCATGGAATTGATCTTTTTCTATTTGACCTGGAAAAATTTCGTAGAGATCATCATCCTCTGGGCGATCGTTTACCACATATTCCTTTTTTTGAAGGGAACCAGAGCGGAATATCTTCTGCGGGGAATGATTTTTCTGCTTATTTCGTTCTTCGTTTTTCACTGGCTTCATTTCTATGTGATGGAGAAAATATTGACACTTATTTTTCCGGCTTTTTTAGTCCTGGTTGCCATAATTTTTCAGCCGGAATTGCGGGAAGGACTGATCCGCCTGGGAAAACCGCATTTTTTCCCCCTGGAATTGAAAAAAGAAGAGATCGAAAAGATAATCAAAGAGATCGTTCTGGCGGTATCGCGCATGTCGAAAAAGAGGACCGGCGCGCTTATTGCCATTAAAAGAGAAATAGGCCTGGAAAATTTCGTCGAGACCGGATTGCGTTTGAATTCTATCCTGAGCGCCGAACTTCTGGAGAATCTTTTTTTTCCTTCGGCACCTCTGCATGACGGAGGGGTTATAATCGAAGGTACCACTATTGTCTGCGCCGGTACGTTATTCCCTCTGACGGAAAATCCCGACATCGAGAGGAGGCTGGGTATGCGCCACCGGGCGGCAGTGGGTATGTCCGAGGCTTCCGATGCCATAGTAATCGTCGTGTCCGAGGAAAACGGCTCGATATCCCTGGCCATAAACGGACAGCTGACCCGGGACCTTTCGGCCGAAGATCTGCTTACTATTTTAAAGGGGCAGTTGAGGAGAGAATGATGAAGCTTAAATTCCGGATCGATGTAAAAGGTTTCGTCTGTAATAATTTCTGGTGGAAGATAATTTCGCTTATCGTGGCGGTCATCATCTGGGTGATCGTGCGCGGCGATCCTACCGAGGGAATAAAAATATAACAGGGGAGGCCGATGCTGCTGGGTGTGAATATCGATCATACGGCAACGCTGCGCGAAGCGCGGCATACCCGCTATCCTGATCCGGCGATCGGAGCGCTGATGGCCGAGTACGGCGGCGCCGATTCCATAGTCGCCCATCTGCGCGAGGACCGGCGGCATATCAGGGAGCGGGATATCTATCTGATAAAGGAGATCATTTCGATACCGTTCAATCTGGAGATGTCGGTGAATAAAAGCGTGGTCGACTGCGCCCTTGATCTGAAACCGCAGAAAGCGACCCTGGTCCCGGAGCGCAGGAAAGAATTGACCACAGAAGGCGGGCTGGATGTCGCGGCCTATCCGGAAAAGATAAAAAAAACCGTGGAACGTCTGCAGAGGGCGGGAATAGAAGTCAGTCTGTTCATCGAGCCGTCCCGTGTTCAGATCGATAAAACGATCAAAACCGGAGCCTGTTTTATAGAGCTGCATACCGGAAAATATGCTGACAGCCCTACGGCGGCCGGCAAAAAAAAGGAGCTGGCCAGGATAAAGGAGGCGGCCCGTTATGCCCGGGCAAAAGGCCTGAAGGTCGCGGCCGGACACGGCCTGGACTATGAAAATGTAAAAAAAATCGCCGCAATAAAAGATATCGAAGAATTGAATATCGGTCATTCTATTATCAGTCACGCTGTTTATATGGGGCTGATTTCGGCAGTAGAAAAGATGAAAGAGCTTGTTGTAAAATAGATATCGATATCAATGAAAATGCAAATTGCAACCTGCCTCGACGGCAAGGCGGGATTCGGCATTTAGCATCGCAAGATGAGATATGAGACCGGAGAAATGAGAGATGAGAAAGAAGAAATCAGTCAGGAGTCAGGAGCTTGGAGTTCGGAGGAGCAAACGAATATTTTTTTAACTCATAATTCATAATTTATAATTGAAGTATTGACCATTGACCATTGACCATTGACCATTGACTATCGACTATTGATTTGTGATTTGACCTGAGAGGCAGGGAATTCATGATAATCGGTACGGGAATCGATATAGTGAACATAGAGAAATTCAAAAATGCCGTAGAACGCTGGCAAGACCGCTTTATCGATAAGATATTCAACCCCGAAGAGCTTTCCCCTATAAGCGAAGGCAGGATGTATTACCAGCGCCTGGCTGCCCGTTTTGCGGCGAAAGAAGCAGTGATCAAGGCTTCATCCGGCCGTCAGCGGCTGGCTTTAAAGGATATCGTTATATTGAACCATGAAAACGGGGCCCCGTATTGCAGGATCAGCGGGGATGCCGGACTGGAAATACTTTTATCTATAAGCCATATCGAAGAATATGCAGTTGCCACGGCGATTGTTCAAACGGGTTCCTGATACGCACAAAGGTGATTACGGGCATGTCCTGGTGGTGGGAGGTTCGCCGGGCCTTAGCGGAGCAGTCTGCCTGGCTGCCGATTCAACGCTGCGGGCCGGGGCCGGACTGGTAACCGTGGGGGGGCCCCGCTCTTTGAATATGATCTTTGAGGTAAAGCTTACCGAGGTGATGAGCCTTCCTCTGGCCGAGACTGCCGATGGTTCGCTATCGCTGAAAGCATATGATCTATTGAAGAAATTTTTCGCTAAAATCGATGGCCTGGTCTGCGGCTGCGGTGCATCGCGTAATATTTCGACCGCGAAATTGATTCGCAGGCTGGTGAGCGAATTTCCGGGCTTTATAGTGCTTGACGCCGACGGCATCAATGCCCTGGCCGGAGATATTGCGGTGCTGGAGAAGAGAAAAACTAACGCCCTTATTCTTACTCCGCATGAAGGGGAATTCGCGCGGCTGATAAAAAAAACCGCTGAGACAGTACATGCCCGGAGAAAAGAGCTTGCCAAAAAATTTGCTCTCCGGTATAATTTAACCCTCGTTTTAAAAGGTAACAATACTATTGTTACCGACGGTAAAAGGATCTTTGAGAACACGACGGGAAACGCGGGGATGGCTACGGCAGGAAGCGGTGATGTGCTTGCCGGGATCATTTCCGGTATAGCGGCACAGAAACTGGCAGCATTTGAAGCTGCCTGTGCAGGAGTATATCTGCACGGCTTAGCCGGCGATCTTGCTGCCCGGGATCTGACGCAGATGGCGGTTATTGCGTCCGATCTCATCTATTATTTGCCGCAGGCTTTGATGACTATGCGCCGACGTAGCTCAATTGGCAGAGCAGGGGTTTTGTAAACCTCAGGTTGGAGGTTCGATTCCTCTCGTCGGCTTTTTAGCTCTTAGCCTTTAGCTGTAGGCTCTTAGACAAAAAATGTTTTATTTCCATGGGCCATGAGCCCGTCTTGCCAGCGAGGCAGGCTGTGAACCATGAGCTGTATTGCGGGCAGGTTCCCGAGTGGCCAAAGGGGACAGACTGTAAATCTGTTGCGCTTGCGCTTCGGAGGTTCAAATCCTCCCCTGCCCACCATTATAGCCCTCAGCCTTTAGCTTTTAGCTTTTGGAAAAAATGATTTATCTGCCAGAGCCAAGAGTTAATATGCGGGTGTAGTTCAATGGTAGAAACCGCGCTCAGGCGCAAGCCTGAGACTTAAAGGAAATAAATTCGCGGTTCCTACATTGTCTGCAAACCAAAAATAAAGTTTTTTTTCGTCACAAAAGTTAACAGATTATTATCGCGGGTGTAGTTCAATGGTAGAACACAGGCCTTCCAAGCCTGATATGGCGGTTCGATCCCGCTCGCCCGCTTATCCTCTAACGAAATGCCTGGATGTGGCCAGTGAATAAAACTTTCCTTAATTTTTAAAATAAAAATATGAAAGAAAAGATTACCATAATCGGTGCCGGTTCCTGGGGGACGACCCTGGGTGTTATCTGGGCCAGAAAAGGCATAGCGGTCCAGCTTTACAGCATATTCGACGAGCACAACGCAGCTATGAGCCGACATCGGGAAAACCGGCTTTTTCTCAAAGGCACGCCTTTTCCTGACAGGCTTACGGTCAATCCCTGTCTGGAAGATGCTCTGTCTAACAGGATAATCGTTTTTGCCGTGCCAGTGCAGTTCATGAGATCTGCTGTGGAAAGAATAAAGGACGCCGACTGCCGTTTATCCCGTCAGGCTGTTTTTGTCAGTGTAGCCAAAGGCATAGAGGGAAATACTTTTTGTATGCCCACCCGGATAATCAGTGACGAACTGGGGAAAGTAAAAGTCGCGGCTTTATCCGGACCGACGATAGCCAAAGAGGTGCTGGCCGGTGTTCCGACTGCCTGTGTTCTCGCCTGCCGCAGCCATATCGAGGCGGCAAATCTTCAGAAACTTTTCAGCACCGAACATTTCAGGGTCTATTCCCATCGGGATATAACCGGAGTGGAGCTGGGCGGCGCTTTGAAAAATGTGGTTGCGATAGCCTGCGGTATAGCCGACGGTCTGGGTTTGGGAACAAACACCAAGGCCGCGCTGATGACCAGGGGGCTGGTAGAGATCGCCCGATTAGGAAAAGTCCTGGGGGCTTGTGTAGCGACTTTCAGCGGTATCAGCGGATTGGGGGATCTTGCTACCACCTGTTTTTCGCCCCATTCCCGTAACCGTTTTGTGGGAGAGCAGATCGGTAAGGGGCGAAAAGTCGAGAGTGTTCTTTCCGGCATGAAGATGGTGGCTGAAGGAGTGGCCACGGCGCATGCCACATGCCTGCTGGCCAGAAAGTTAAAGGTAGATATGCCGATTACCCGGGAAGTCGACAGTGTGTTGTTCAGGAATAAACGTCCGGAAAAGGCAGTTCAGGCTTTGATGGCCAGACCATTGAAGTCCGAAGGGATATATTGACCCTGTCGGTAAGTTCCTGCCGGGTTTCGCAACCAATCATCGCGGCACAGGTATGCGTATTTACGGTGTTGCTGAATAAGCCGAGGCGCAAACCGGCTTTACAGCAGAAAAAAAAGCAGGTATAATAGGTCGAAATCAGCGATTTCCCTGTAGCGAGAGCAAAGCGGCCGGGAGTTTTTTGTACTGTCAAAGTCGTTTTTTTGAGATATTTTGTTTTTTTATCGGGAGGTGGCGCAGCCTGTTACTGCGGCTTGGAATTTTGGCGCACAGCGGCAAAAGCTCTTAGGCGCAGGTTATCCCCCGAGTTATTCTTTTCGTAAGAAAAGGTTGTTACGAGGGGGAGATTAGCGTACCTTTTATTGCTTTGATATGTATTTTTTTTATCGGGAGGTGGCGCAGCCTGTTACTGCGGCTTGGAATTTTGGCGCAC
>CAZVRU010000012.1:33850-64760 GCA_964629785.1 uncultured Planctomycetia bacterium | reverse complement strand
GGTCAAAGCCTGCCGCTACTGTCATTTTTTCTTTTTCTTCAGGCCGATAAGACGGTCTATTTTTTTTATTTCCCTGACCAGTTCATTGATCCTTTTGTTATTTTCCCACTGGCTGCGCGGCAAAGAAGCCACTTTTTTGCCCAGTTCATAATAGAATCTCTCTTTACGCAGGGTATAACCTATCTTCTCCATTTTTTCCCGGCCCTTTTCCGAGGCGTCTTTCAACTGGACTTCTCCCTGCTTGATAAGCCGGGATGTATCGTCGAGAAATTTCTCCATGTCTTTTTTGGCTTCTTTCCAGAGATGATCGGCTTTTGTCTTCAGCTCATCAACCTTCATCTTTATCCTCCTTTCTTAAATAGCTGGTCTGCCCGGCCTCCTGCCAGACCGCCCGGCGCAGAGCATTCTCCGGATCTATCTTATGCCGGGCCGCAAGCCGGGCAATATCCATAAGCACCGCTGCCAGCAACTCCTCTTTCTGTCTTATGCCGGGAGATGACTCCAGGGCAGTTGTGATTGACTCGACCAGCCCGGTACTGCCGGCCGGCTCATCCAGATAACGGCCTTCTTTACAAAAAAGCAGGGCCAGTAAAAGAGCCGGAGCGCTGCGGGGAAGACGGTCGGCGACAGTCTTTCTTTTCTTATCCCGGGCCTTGGCCTTTACCCAGTGCTCGACGATCTCCTCTGCGCTGTGCAACGGCAAAGAAGAGAACACATGAGGATGCCGGGATACCAGTTTTTCATTGATCGAAATCAGGACTTCCCTGACCGTAAACCGTTTTTCCTCTTTAAAGATCCGCGACACAAAGACCAGCAGCAAAAAAAGATCGCCCAGTTCCTCTTTTACCGCCTCTTCCTCTTTCTTATTCAGGGCATCGATCAGCTCGCAGGTCTCTTCCAGAAGATAAGTCCGCAGATGCTCCAGCTTCTGCGCTTTATCCCAGGCACAGCCCTTTTCCGATCTGAGAATATCCACTATTTCCACCAAACGGTCGAATTCTTCCATATGCTTACGCGTCTATAGTCTATTGTCGATAGCCGATAGTCAATACTTCAATTATAAATTATGAATTACGAATTATGAGTCAAAAGAATATTCTTTTGCTCCTCCGAACTCCAAGCTCCTGACTCCTGACTGATTTCTCCTTTCTCATCTCTCCTCTTCTCATTTCTCATATCTTATTTCGCAATGCTAAATGCTAAATCCCGCCTTGCCGTCGAGGCAGGTTGCAATTTACAATTTGCAATTTCCGCATCCTTCCGTACTTTATCCTTTTTCCTTTTTACTTGCCCTGAGTGAAATCGAAGGGCTTTTTACTCCCCGCTGGAACCGCGGATATCCTTCACAGAAAAGGTCATCCCCGATCTTTTTTATTTTCATTTTTTCTATTTTGACCGCGTCTTTTATCCTCCCGATCCCTTTACCGCCTATGGCCGGCAAAGCAGCGCTGCCCCCGAATATCTTCGGGGCGATAAAAAAATATACCTTGTCCACACAGCGGCGATCGAAAAATCTTCCCACAGTAAAAGAACCGCCCTCGACATAAAGCGAACAGATCCCCTCGCGGTAAAGTCTTTTGAGCAGCAGGCCGGGATCAAAGGCATTTTTCTTTTTGCCGGCAAAAATCACCCGGGCCCTGTTTTCCAAAGCAGCCAGTTTTTTCTTTTGGCCGCGGGCCGCAAAAGAAGCGATTAGGATCATCCGCTTATCGGCATTTTTCAACACACGGGCTTTAAGCGGTATCCTCAGTTCCGGATCGATAACTATCGGGACAGGCTTTTTTTCCCTGCCTTTCAGACCAGGATCGTCCTTAAGCAGCGTATTTATCCCCACCAGCACCGCGTCATATTTATCACGCAGCCGGCGGCCGTAAAGACGGGCTTCTTCCCCGGTGATCCATTTAGACTCGCCGCCCCGGGTAGCTGTTTTACCGTCCAGGGTAACTGCCGCCTTGACTGCCACGAACGGCAGCGAAGCTTTCATGTTCTTGAAAAATACTTCGTTCAACTGCTCTCCTTCCCTGGCCAGAAGTCCGACATCGACGGATATACCGGCCCGGCGCAATCTGGCAATCGAGCGCCCCTGCACCAGAGGATTGGGGTCAGGGTTGGAGATAACTACCCGGCTGACTCCGGCCTTTATCAGGGCATCGACGCAGGGCGGGGTCTTTCCCCAGCAGCAGCATGGCTCGAGGTTTATATACAGGGTCATTCCCCGGGCCGATCCCGCTATTTTATTCAGGGCTTCGATCTCGGCATGCGCTGATCCGGCACGGCGATGATATCCGGAAGAAATGATCTTATTATTTTTTATAAATAAGGCTCCTACCATGGGGTTGGGAGATGTGGAGCCTTCCCCTTTTCTGGCAAGCTTAAATGTTTTCTCTAGAAAATACCGATCCTTTTGCATGTTTCATTTCTTCTACCCAGGAATAGGGAGCCACTACCTGACCGACGCCGGTAAAATCCTTGTAACTTCCGTGCGCATCAGAACCGCCGGTCTTGAACAGGCCGTACTCATCGGCCATCTTTGTATAAAAAGAGATCTTTTCCGGGGAAAACCTCGGATATACGACTTCTAATCCGTTCAACCCGAAAGACACAAACTGTTTGATCCATTCTTTGTCGGAAATAAAATGAGGATGCGCCAGTACCGCGTATCCGCCGGCATCTCTGATCAGACAAATCGCTTCTCTGACCGAAAAGCGGGAACGATTGACATAAGCAGGACTGCCGGGCGAAAGGTATTTTTTGAATGCCTCCCATATCGAGTTGACCTGATTCGTCTCCAGCATATACTGCGCCAGGTGAAGACGGGTAGCGATACTTACGTTCAGCTGTTCTACCAGCTGATCGATATCCACCCGGCCCCCCAGTGAATTGACCTTCTCGGCCATCTTTATCAGCCGCTCTTTGCGGATATTCCTGACCTCGTCAATAGTCGAGCAGAAATGCTGATCAGAGAAATCGAAAAAATATCCCAAAACATGTATTTCGCTATTCTGATATTCGGCAGTAAGCTCAATGCCCGGGATCAGCTCTATGCCATAGCGGGCACTGACCGGGCCGGCTTCAGCCAGAGCAGCAACAGTATCATGATCGGTGATGGCAAGAGCGGTCAGCTTTTTCTGGCTGGCAGCATTAAAAATAGACTCGACACTCTGGTCGCTGTCCGAATATACCGAATGGATATGCATATCAACTCTGGACATTATCACCTTTCTCCCGGGGGGCGGCAGCGCCCTCCATTTTGTATATCTTATCAAGTATCCCGTTCACGAAACGGGGCGAATCAGTATCTCCGAACTTCTTAGCCAGTTCAATGGCTTCATTGATCGAAACTTTGGGCGGCACGTCTTCCAGAAAAAGAAGCTCGAAAATCGCCATCCGTAACACATTCCTGTCGATTATCGCCATTCTTTCGATCTCCCAGTTTTTGGCATACATCTTTATGCGATCGTCAAGCAGCTTTAGCCGGGAAATAACCCCCTCGGCCAGAATGGTCGCGAAATCGATCACCTCCTGGGCCTGGTGATACTCTTCCTGATAAAGACCGAACAATTCAGCTGTATCTCTCCGGGAAATCTCCTGCTGATAAAGAATGCACAATGCTACTTCCCGTGCTTTGGACCTTACTCTCATGCTCTCCTGTTATTTTCGCCGGCCCATACTATTCTCTTTCCCAGACCGGCTGTCAGCACTTTTTCTAAGAACTATAGCTGACCGAAAAGATCGGCCATTTCCACGGCAGTCCGGGCAGCATCCCGGCCGCGGTTACCCTGTTTTGTTCCGGCCCTCTCAATGGCCTGTTCCAGGGTATCGGCGGTTATCACTCCCAGAGAGACCGGAATCCCGTGCTGCAGGGAAAGGGCGGTGATCCCTTTTGTCAATTCAGCGGCAATGTATTCAAAATGCGGAGTATCGCCCCGGATAATCGCGCCCAGAACTATAAAGGCGTCATATCCTTTAGCGGCGCAAAGTCTGGCCAGTACCTGGGGGATCTCGAAAGCTCCCGGCGTCCAGAATAGAGAAATATTCTTATCGTCCGCTCCCTGCCTGATCAGTTCATCGATACATCCTTCCAGAAGCTGATGGCCGATCATCTCATTAAAGCGTGACACCAGAATCGCTATCTTCTTCCCTTTCCCCTGATAGGCCCCTTTGATTTCCTTCATTTTTCTCCTCCTGCGGCGAGCATCGAGCATCGAATCTCGAGCATCGTGATTTATAATATATGATCCATTTTATCTTTTTTAGTATCCAGATAATACTTGTTCTCGCTCTTATGGGTTATTTTTATCGATACTCTTTCCACGATCTTCAAGCCGTACCCCTCCAAACCGATTATCTTGCGGGGATTATTGGTAAGCAGTCTTATGCGTCTGACCCCCAGATCAGACAATATCTGGGCACCGATACCGTAATCCCTGAGATCCGAAGCAAATCCCAGGGCCAGATTGGCTTCCACAGTATCCATGCCTTTCTCCTGCAGTTCATACGCCCTGATCTTATTGGCCAGCCCGATGCCTCGTCCTTCCTGCCGCATATACAAGACTACCCCGCCTTCTTTAGCGACCATTTTCAGTGCTTCGCTGAGTTGCGCTCCGCAATCACAGCGGCGCGACTGAAAGACATCGCCGGTCAGACATTCGGAATGCACTCTTACCAGAACATCTTTATTTTTCACCTCTCCACTTACCAGCGCGATATGGTGGGAATTGTCGACTGATGATTCATACAGATATAGATCAAATTCACCGTAATCCGTGGGCAATTTTATCGTGCTGACCACAGACACCAGTTTTTCTTTCTGCCGGCGGTACTGGATCAAGGCTTCCACTGTGCACATCTTCAGAGAGTGTTTTCCGGCAAAACGGGTAAGATCGGCCAGACGGGCCATTGTCCCGTCGTCATTGGTGATCTCGCAGATAACCGCCGCCGGATAAAGTCCGGCCAGACGCGCCAGATCGACTCCGGCCTCGGTATGCCCGGCCCGGGACAATACACCGCCCTCTTTGGCTTCCAGCGGGAACACATGCCCGCCGCATAAAAGATCAGCCGGTGCCGAATCGAAATCGATCAAAACCCTGATAGTACGCGATCGGTCAAAGGCCGAAATACCCGTGGTAATACCGTGAGAGGCATCGACCGAGATACGCCAGGCCGTACGGAAAGGATCTTCTTTCCTGTTATTGCCGGCCATGGGCGAAAGGTTAAGATGTTCTATCCTTTCTCTGGTCAGCGGTACGCAGACCAGTCCCCGGCATTCTTTGATCATGAAATTTATTATTTCGGGAGTGGCAAAAGAAGCGGCGACGACAAGATCGCCTTCATTTTCGCGCGACTCATCGTCAACAACGATAACCGGACGGCCGTTCCTTATGTCTGCAATGATTTCAGTGATCGGACTGAACATATCTGTCTCCTGGATAAAGTAGACTACAATAACTCAGGAGACCATCTTTGTCAAGAATTAGTTATATATTTATAGCAGGGCAGGATCACCTTGCCGGAGACTGATTTCCCGGCAAAGATCGAAAAAACACTTTTTTTACCTCGACAGGCTTAAACAATAAAGCAAAAGGATAAAAGATCATCCTTCCCGCTTCTTCAGATCCTTAAGCAGTTTATACTCGACGGAATCAACCAGAGCGTGATAAGATGCCTCGATAATATTTTCCGATACCCCCATAGTGGTCCAGGCATCTTCTCTGTCCTGAGATTGAATAAGGACCCGCACCTTGGCCGCAGTCCCTTCTTTCTCGTCAAGCACCCTCACCTTGAAATCGACCAGATGCATTTCCGCCAGATTGGGATAATTGCCGAGTAAAGCTTTTCGCAAAGCGCTGTCCAGAGCATTTACCGGACCGTCGCCTTCACTGGCTGTATGCTGACGGCTGCCTTTTACTTTAAGTTTGATAGTTGCTTCGGAAAGAAGCGTATCGTCCTCCCTCTTTTCGACAATTACTCTGAACCCCCGCAGATCGAAAAAAGGTTTGTACTTCCTCAATACCCGGCTGATAAGCAGTTTGAAAGAAGCTTCGGCTCCTTCGAACTGATAGCCTCCCTTTTCCTTTTCCTGAATAAGCTTGTGCAGTTTTTTGGCCTGGGCCGATTTCTTGTCCAATTCGAACTCCAGTTCCCTGGCTTTCTGGACCAGGGTCGATTTGCCGGCCAGTTCCGAGACCAGAAAACGGCTCTTATTGCCGATGCACTGCGGAACCACATGCTCATAGGACAAAGGATTTTTCAATACCGCGTCGATATGTATTCCGCCTTTATGGGCAAAGGCTGATTTACCGACAAAGGGCTGACCATTGAAATGGGCCATATTGCTGACCTCGCTGACATAATAGGAAAGTTCAGTAAGCCTGGAAAGCCTGCCCCGGCTGACCACCGGATGTCCCATTTTCAGCTGCAGAGTAGCGACGATCGGTACAAGATCGGCATTGCCGCATCGTTCTCCGTAACCATTGATAGTCCCCTGTATCTGGACACAACCTCTGTCTGTCGCTATCAGAGAATTGGCAACCGCCATGCCGCCGTCATTATGACAATGGATCCCGAAAAAAGAGATCCCCAGGGCCTTTTTGACGTCATCCACGATACGGCTTATCTCCCAGGGCAGGGTCCCGCCGTTGGTATCGCAGAAAACGACCAGTTCGCTTCCGGCCTCGATGGCCGCCCGGACTGTTTTAAGGGCATAATCACGGTTGTTTTTGTAGCCGTCGAAAAAATGTTCGGCATCATAAAAGACCTTGCGTCCGCGTTTCTTCAAAAAGCGCACGCTGTCATAAATTATCTTAAGATTGGCGTCAAGACTGATACGCAGGGCTCTGGTCACGTGGAAATCCCAGCTCTTCCCGAAGATCGTCACATATTCGGTACCGGTAGAGAGGAGGCTCTTAAGATTTTTATCCCGGGCCGCGGGTTTTGAGGGATGAGCAGTCGAGCCGAAAGGGACCAGCCGGGCTTTTTTCAGAGGATGCTTTTTGAAAAAAGCGAACAGTTCTTTGTCTTTGGGATTGGAAAAAGGCCAGCCGCCTTCGATATAATGCAGACCGAACGAATCGATTCGTTTGGCAATAGAGATCTTATCCTGCACTGAATACGATATTCCTTCGGTCTGTGACCCGTCCCTGAGGGTCGTATCATATATCTCGATTTTCTTCATGATCTTTCCATCCCTTCCGGTTATTCCTTACTTACCCGATTTCTTCCCCTTCTTGATTTTATCCAATTCGAATTCGCTATGCAAAACTTTTAAAGCTTTTCTCCCTTCGCCTTTTTTTACCACACAGGCGATGCTGATCTCCGAGGTGGATATCATATCGATATTTATCTTGTTGCCGGCCAGAACCGAAAAACAGCGGGCGGCGACTCCGATATGCGATCTCATGCCTACCCCGACTATGGAAACCTTGGCAATATCCTCGTCGGAAAGGACCTTTTCGGCACCGATCGCCGCGGCCAGCTGCCGCGATACTTTCATGGCCGAAACCAGACTGTCTTTGGACACGGTAAACGATATGTCCGTGGTGTTCCGGTGGCTGACGTTCTGGACTATCATATCGATGTTGACCTGTTTCTGCGCCAGATCATTAAAGATCCGGGCCGCGATGCCCGGTTTATCCGGGACCCGGCAAATGGTCACTTTCGCCTCGTTCTCGGTCAAAGCCACTCCCCGGACCACCGGAGCTTCAATAAGGGCCGACGTACTTTTCATGATTATTGTTCCCTCCTTCCTGGAAAAACTGCTTCGCACGTGCAAAGGGATATTGAATTTTTTAGCCACTTCCACGGCCCGGGTCTGCATTACCTGGGCGCCGCGGGCAGCCAGTTCAAGCATTTCGTCAAAAGTTATGTATGCTATCTTCTTTGCCTCGGAAATGATGCGCGGATCGGCGGTAAAGATCCCTTCCACGTCAGTATAGATCTCACAGATATCGGCTTTCAGCGCGCAGGCCAGGGCTACGGCGCTGAGGTCAGAACCGCCCCGGCCCAGAGTAGTGATCTCGCGATCGATGCTCACGCCCTGAAAACCGGTCACGATAACCACGCGGCCTTTGTTCAATTCCCCGCGGATACGTTTTGTCTCGATATTCAGGATCCGGGCCTTGGTATGGACCGCGTCGGTAATGATCCCCACCTGATGACCGGTCAGCGAGATCGCTTCGCATCCTTCTTTATGCAGGGCCATGGCCAGCAGGGCCGAAGAGATCTGTTCGCCGGTGGAAATAAGCATGTCCATTTCTCTTTTTGAAGGCGAAAAATTTATTTTTCTGGCCAGAGTGATCAATTCGTCAGTAGTATCACCCATGGCCGAAACCACCGCCACCACCCGGCATCCCTTTCGGGCATAAGAAGAAATGCGCCGGGCCACGTTCTCGACACGCTTTACATTGCCCACCGAAGTGCCGCCGAATTTCTGTACTACACACTGCTTCATTTTTTTTCTTTCCTTTTCAGCTGCCTTAATTCACTGACGATAACGCCGCTCATTACGGCTAAAACAACGCTTAGCGAACACAATACCGCTTTATTGCCGGTTTTTAACGTTTCCGACTGCAGGAATAAAAAGAAATTGAATACCAGCGCAGCCATAGTGATTATAAGCATTACTACTGCCGGAATCAATGCTATTTTATAATTCTTTTTGTGGGAGATCAGCCAGGCGCTGGCCACCACCAGGGCCAGTGCGGCCACCAGCTGGTTCGAAGCCCCGAACATCGGCCAGAGATTCTGCCACTGCCCGCTTATTCCCAGATATGCGCCGACTGCCACCACCAGAGCCGTTGCCAGCCATTTACTGGAAACTCCCGTCAATTCCTGGGTGAGAAAACGGGTGATCCGGGTGGCTGTGTCGAGGGTAGTAAGAATAAAAGCATTGAGGATGACCACGGCAATGACCTGCGCATAATCACCGAGAAAATAAACCGCTTTACCGAAACCCAGGGAAAAAACCTCTACCGGCGTGATACCGGAAGGGATCTTTCTCAGGCCGAAGGCAACAGAGAACAAAGCAATTACCGCCAGAACTCCTTCGGTGATCATCGACCCGTAGCCTATTCGCCGGGCTTGATTTTCCGAAGCCAGCTGTTTGGAAGTAGTACCGCTGGAAACCAGGGCATGAAACCCGGAAATAGCTCCGCAGGCTACGGTGATGAACATGAGCGGGAACATCGGCCCGTGACCCGGAGAAAAAAAGGAAAAAAAGTGAGCCCCTTTCATCGGCAAAGGTCTGGTCAGCAGTCCCAGCACCGAAACAGCGATACCGAAAAAAAGAAGAAAACTGGCAAGATAATCGCGGGGCTGCAACAGTATCTGCACCGGAAGTATGGAAGCAAAAAAAGCGTAGACGAACAACACTGCCATCCAGATCAAAAAGGGATCGGCAACTTTCAGGGTAACCGGGAAAAAATTACCGGCCATGACCAGCGCGGCCAGGATAATAAGCCCCAGCAAAGTCGCCGGAAACACGGGTATTTTGCGGGAATAAAACATAAAACCGAGCAGAATGGCCAGCGGTATCAGGCCCAGCGAAGGCAAAACCACCTGCGGCTGTGCTACGAAAGAACGGGCGCAGAGGGTGGCGAATACGGCAATGACAATGACCAGAGCGCACCATAAAAATATCAACAGCACTTTACCGGCCCGGGGCGAAATATATTTCTCCGCCACACTGCCGATAGACAGACCGTCTTCACGCACCGAAATGATCAAAGAAAGAAAATCATGTACCGCGCCGAAAAAAATACACCCCAGGACGATCCAGAGCAAAGCGCCGAACCATCCCCACCACATGTAGGCGATAACCGGTCCGACGATCGGCCCGGCTCCGGCAATCGAGGCGAAATGATGTCCGAAAAGGATCGACCAGTTCTTTGCCGGTACGAAATCGACCTTGTCCGAACGGGTAAAGGCCGGGGTCGGGCGAGCCGGTTCTATACCGACAATATCGGCGACCCGTTTTCCGTAAATACAATAGCCGGCAGAAAAAATCAAAAGTACGCTGAAAAAAAGGACGATGCTCATTTCTGCAAAAAATAGCGGATCAGTTCAGCTCCCTTGTTGAAATAAAGGTCGCTGTGCTGAGCTTCCGGTTCGGAATAGGCGGAAAAAGTCCCCCGGGGGATGCCGTTACCGTAAAGCAGAAAAGGGACCGGCTCGTCAGTATGAGTGCGCAGAGAAAGAGGTGTGGGGTGATCAGGGGTGATCAGCATCCTGAAAGGGGTATTTCCCAATCCCTTGAGAAGCGTGCCTACTACCATTTTGTCGATCCTCTCCAGACAGGTGATCTTCATCCGCAGATCCTGATTATGACCGGCCTCGTCGGTCGCTTCGATATGAATAAAGACAAAATCCACTTTATCCAGCGCCGCCAGCGCCGAGCGGGCCTTGCCTTCGTAATTGGTATCGTAATAGCCGGTAATGCCTTCGGCCGTAAGTATGTCGAGACCTATAAGCCGTCCGATACCGTTGATCAGGTCGACCGCCGAGATAACCGCGCCTTTGAGTCCGAACTTTTTTTCGAACGATTCCATTTCCGGCTTGCTGCCGCATCCCCAGAGCCAGATCATATTTGCCGGATTTTCGCCCAGATCGATACGTACTTTATTTATTTCGTGAGTTTCCAGCAGTTGGCGGGACCTTTTCATCAGGTCGACAAGGATTTCGGAATTCCTGCCGCGGGGAAGATGAGTCGCGATCGATCTTCCCAGAATATCATGCGGCGCATGATACTTGAGTGACTGGAAACCCATGGCCGCGCCGTCTCTATAGACCATAAGATTGCGGTAACTTTTGCCGGCGTAAAAACGTATTTTTTCGCCGCCCAGTTTTTTATCCAGGAAATCCATAAGGATCGCTGTCTCATTGTTGCGGATATGTCCGGCACTGTAATCTTCGAGAAGATCATCATTGGCCGTTATCAGATTACAGCGGAAAGCAAGATCGCCCTGATCCAGGAACACACCCATATTGGCCGCTTCCAGAGGACCGCGCCCGGAATAATACTGACCGGGATCATATCCCAGTAAAGCCAGATTGGCCACGTCGCTGGAAGGGATGAAACCGGAGGGAACAGTCTTGACCCGGCCCAGAGATCCTTCCCTGGCCAGAAGGTTCATGTTCGGAGTATCGGCGACCTCCAGAGGGGTTTTGTTGCCAAGTATGTCTATGGGGTAATCAGCAGCCCCATCCAGAATGATCACGATATATTTCATGGCAAAATAAAAGCGCTGACAGAACGTCGTTAAGACTTTTTTCGGGGGCTACAGAAAGGTATCGTTAAATCTTCCTGCCTATGGTAAATCGATAAAATCAGCCGGCTGCAGTCCTTCTAAAAAACCTTCCTGTTCTACGGCGATTTCCCCTAAATCCACATCCTTGGCATAGGTTTCCGGCTCTTCGACCGGGGCTGCTGCCGTATCAGATCCCAGAAGTTCTCCCATTTCATCAAGTTTGCCCACGTATTCGGCATAAGTATCCTGCAGACAGGTGATATCATCGCCGACACGCTGTAACTGAGAAAGGATCGTTTCCCGTTCGGCCTCGTTCATATTGACCCTTTTTTCCAGGATCGCCAGATCACGCTGCGAAGAAGCGACCTGATCATCCATGTCTTCGACCGACGAAACCATTTCTTTTACATCGCCTTGAAGCGTTCTTATATAACGGCTCAGCTGTTTATCCCTTTCATCAAAACGGCCCATTTCCCCTTTTATATTTGCGAAATAATAAAATCCCCAGGCATAGCTGAGCGCTACAAAACCGGATACCACGATCATTACGATCCATAAGGTTTTCCTCTCGTTCACCGCTTACCTCCTTTTTTATTTTATTGTACACTCCTGTTCATGCGAGTCAAGGAGTATTTATAATTGCGCAACGGCAAAAACATGATATATTAATGGATATGATCAAGAACGGAGATCTCATCCTCCTCTACTATAACGAACAGCGGAATTATCTGATCACTGCTTCGCCGGGCCAGTTCCATACCGACAAGGGCTTTATCGATCTGGAAGGCCTGATCGGCAAACCCTACGGAACTACCGTTACTGCCAACACCGGAGAAACCTTCTATGTCCTGTCCCCCACTCTCTACGATCTGATGATCAAGATAAAACGCAAAACACAGATAATCTACCCTAAAGACGCCGGTCTGATACTGATGAAAGCGTGCATTTTCCCCGGGGCCCGGGTGATCGAAAGCGGGGTGGGCAGCGGTTCACTGACCACAGCCCTGGCCAATTTTGTCCGTCCTTCGGGCAAAGTGTACAGTTATGAACGCAGCGGGGAATTTCTTGCCAATGCCCGGAAAAACGTGCGGCGTAACGGACTGGAACAGTGGGTAGAATTCAAACACCGCGAAGTCACCGATAGTTTCGACGAAGAGCAGATCGATTTCGTGATGATCGATATAGGCAGTCCCTGGGAACTTCTGCCGGCTGCCGACAAGGCCCTCAAAGCCGGATCCCGTCTGGCCACTATCTGTCCTACTTTCGAACAACTTACTCAGACCGTATTCACCCTGGAAGACATGGGTTATGTCCGGATCGAAACCATCGAGATTCTGACCCGGCGGATTCTGGTGCGCCGGGGTAAGACCCGGCCCGAACAACGCATCCCTTCTCATACCGGTTTTCTGGTATTTGCCACCAAGACCCTGCGCTAAATTCTAAGGATAAAGGTTAAAGGAAAAAGGATAAAGTAAATGTGGGAAAAAGCTTCTGGATGTTCGATACCCGCTGCGCCAAAGGCGCAGTCCACGGTCAACAGACCACAGACGACGGTCAAGAAATGAGAGATGTATGGCCCATCGGCCATTGACTATCGGCTATCGCCTATTGACTATCGACTTCTAAATAAGTATGGGCCAGATAGGAACTGCGCACATAAGGCGCGCTTAATACACTGACAAACCCCAGGGACAGAGCCTGATCCCGCCAGTACTCGAATTTTTCCGGAGAAATGTATTTCTGCACAGGATAATGCTTCCGCGAAGGCGGCAGGTACTGGCCAAGACTGAGAAAATCGCAACGACTGCGGCGCAGATCGCCAAGCACCTCTTTTATCTCACGGTCCTCTTCGCCCAGGCCCAGCATCAATCCCGATTTGGTATAAACCGAAGGACACCGTTTCTTTATCTCAGCCAGCAGAGAGAGCGAACGCCGGTAATCGGCTTTGCTTCTTATCGCCGCGTACAGGGAAGGAACTGTTTCCAGATTATGACCGATGACATCGGGTCTGCTTTGCAAAAGTATCTCCAGGGCCCCCCTGTCTCCGGCCAGATCAGGGATCAGCACTTCGACTTTTTTCACCCGGGGCAAAGTGCGCAGTTCCCGGATTATCCGGGAAAAATGAGCCGCACCGCCGTCAGCCAGGTCGTCGCGGGTCGGTGAAGTAAGCACCACATACTCAAGTCCCAGCCGCTGCACTGCCTCTTTTACCCGGACTGTTTCGGATAAATCCACGGACCGCGGCCGTCCTTTGCTCACCGAACAAAAACGGCAGTCCCGGGTACAGATATCTCCCAGGATCATGAAAGTAGCCGTACCCTGTTTGAAGCATTCCGAGATATTGGGACAGCGCGCTTCTTCGCAGACCGTAGACAGGGAAAGTTCTCTGGCCAGTCTTTTGGTGCGGCGGCAGGCGAGAAAATCTATCTTTTTATCGAGCCAGCCGGGCTTATTCAACGGGCCAGTCCTTTTTTTCCATAGCGTATTTGGTATTAAGTAATTTCATAACCCAGACCCCTTCTTCGCTGCTGAAAGGAATAGGTATTTTTTCCACGCCGAAAGTATCGAGAAAAGACCTGGTCAATAAAGCAATAAGTGTTTTCAGATCCGGCTTATCTTCCAGGGCCGCATAAAGGCCGTGTGTCCGTTCGGCAATATTCCCGGGTATTCCCCTGACCAGTCGGCCCAGCAGATCGAAATCGATCTCCAGGGGAATGCTTCCGTGCTGAAGGATATAATGGCGGTTGCGTTTCTGGGCGTTGCCGCCGATTTTCTTGTTTTTGACCATGATATCGAACGGTTCGCAGGTAGAAAAGCAGAATGCCCCGCAATTTTCCACCCGGTCCCGGGCGATCTCTGAAGCAAAAACCGCTTCCAGGCCCAGACTGCGGTAAAAAGTAAACAAAAACGAAGTTATCTTTCGGAACGAATCCTTTACCGAACCGTCAAGATCGAGGTCGCGGCAATTCAGGCAGATACTGTAAGTGATCTCGCGGTGATGCAGGATAACTGCTCCGCCGGTCATGCGCCGGACAAAAGGAATGCCGCGGGCCCGCACTTCATCCAGGAACAATACTTCTTCCGGTTTCTGGAAATGTCCCAGAGACAGACAGGGCCCGTCCCATTGGTAGACCCGGAAAGTAGGAACATTCTTTTCCGGATAAAGCGAAAAAAGCGCCTCGTCCCTGGCCATGTTCATGGCTCCGGGCAAAGGCGGATCAATTATCACACGCCATTCTTTTTCCATCGTAGATCCGGGTAACGTGCTGCCTTGACTTCGTCCAATCTCTGCACCGGCGTAGCATGAGGAGCACTTTTAAGCAGCTCGGGATCGCTCTTTGCTTCCCGGGCGATTTTTTTCATAATATCGATAAACCAGTCGAGGGTCTCCTTGCTTTCAGTCTCTGTGGGCTCGATCATAAGCGCTTCTTTCACGATAAGCGGGAAATACATGGTCGGCGGATGTATTCCGTAATCGATAAGGCGCTTAGCTATATCCAGGGCATGGATCTTTTTATCGTTATAGCGGCGGGCTGAAAATACGACTTCATGCATGCACGGTTCTGAAGAAGACAGTTCATAATCATCTTTTAATTTTTCCCGCAGATACCTGGCATTGAGCACGGCGTTCTCCGCTACCCGCTTCAGTCCTTTTTCTCCCAGGCGGAGCAGATACGCGTAAGCTTTGACCAATACCAGAAAATTACCGTAAAAAGAATGGACCTTGCCGATACTCTGGGGACGGTCATAATCCAGAAAATATACTTTTTCTTTTTTCTCCACCAGCGGTACCGGTAAAAAAGGTCTTAACTGTTCAGTGACCCCCACGGCTCCCGAACCGGGCCCTCCCCCGCCGTGCGGCGTCGAGAAAGTCTTATGCAGATTCAGGTGGGCCAGATCGAACCCCATCTGTCCGGGATGGGTAATGCCCAGCAAAGCATTGAAATTGGCGCCGTCGTAATACAGCAGACCGCCTTTTTTATGGACAATATCGCGCAGATCGAAGATCCCGGTCTCGAATAACCCCAGAGTATTGGGATTGGTCAGCATTACCGCCGCTGTATCTTCGTCAACTGCCGCGGCTATCTTATCGATATCGACCAGGCCCCGGGAAGTGCTTTGCACCACCACCACTTTATAGCCGCACATGGCCGCGCTGGCTGGATTAGTGCCGTGTGATGAATCAGGCACGATTACTTTGGTCGGTGCTCTCTTACGCGACCGGTGCCAGGCCTTGACAATAAGCATCCCGGTCAATTCTCCCTGGGCACCGGCGCAGGGCTGAAAAGTATAGTAAGGCAGGCCGGTAAGCCGGGCCAGGATCTTTTCCAGATTATAGATTATTTCCAGAGCCCCCTGGATATCGTTTTCCTGCTGATAAGGATGCAGACCAGTGAGCTGTTCCAGCCGGGCCAGTTCTTCGTTGATTTTGGGATTGTATTTCATGGTACATGAACCCAGGGGATAGAACTGGGTATCCACTCCGAAATTCAGCTGGGAAAGACGGGTATAGTGACGGATGACATCGAGCTCGCCCAGGCTGGGCAAGGGCAGATCCTGGCGAAGAAGGTTTGCCGGCAAAAATTCCCCGGCATTTTTTTCCTTTACATCCGGCATATCAATATAGGAAGAATTTCTTCCTTCCACTGATTTTTCAAATATTAATCTTTCCATCGATCTTAATCTTTCCTGAGCTCTTCCTTTAAAACTTCCACGAATTCATCGATCTCCTCCCGGGTATTCATTTCCGTGCAGCAGCTGAGTATCGAATCTTTCAGGCCGGGATAAAAACGGCTCAGCTCCAGGCCGGCAATACATTTCCGGTCGGCAATCCTCGGCAAAAGACGGGAAGCGCCTTTTATCTGCCAGACAAATTCATGAAAATACGGCCCGGCAAAAGGGAATTGGATTTTTTTTATTCCGGAAAGAGACTTTTGAAGATACCTGGTCAAAGCCGCTGCGGCGCAGGCATTGCGGCGCAAACCGTCTCTGCCCAGAAGAGACAGATAGACCGCGGTTGCCAGGGCGTTAAGAGACTGATTTGAACAGATATTGCTGGTCGCTCTTTCCCGGCGGATATGCTGTTCTCTGGTCTGAAGAGTAAGACAGTAACCGGTTTTTTCCCGGCCGTCAGTGGTCCGGCCCACGATCCGTCCGGGCAACTGCCGCAGATATTCCTGACGGCAGGCTAAAAATCCGCAACCCGGACCGCCAAAACTGACCGGAACACTCACGGTCTGAGTGTCGCCGCAGGCAATATCAGCGCCTGCCGCGGCCGGCTCTTTCAGCAAAGCCAGAGCAAAGGGATCGGCCAGACAGACAAGCATGATTTTCTGCTTATGGACAATACCGGCAATTCGATCAAGATCTTCGATGATCCCGAAAAAATTCGGGCTCTGGACCACCAGGCAGCTGGTCTTATCATCAACAATCTTTTCCAGAGCCGAAGTATCTACACCTCCCTGCTGAGAAAAAAACGTTTCCCGGCATTCATATCCTGCCCCCTGCATATAAGTGGTCAGGACTCTGCGATACTCGGGATGCACTGCTTCGCTGACCAGGACTTTTTCCCTGCCGGTGATTCGCAGGCTCATCAAAACTGCTTCGGCCAGAGCTGTAGCCCCGTCATAAAGCGAAGCATTAGCCACATCCATTCCGGTCAGCAGGCATATATAACTCTGGAACTCATAGATCGCCTGCAAGGTCCCCTGCGAACATTCGGGCTGGTAAGGAGTATAGGCCGTATAGAACTCGGAACGGGAAAGGATCGTCTTCATTGCCGCGGGAAGATAATGACGGTATGAACCGGCACCGAGAAAAGAACGGTATTCGGATAAAGGATGGTTCAGAAAAGCGCTGTCCTGTACTTTCCTGCCGGTCTGCTGTTCGCTCGCGCCCGGCCCGATACCGAGTTCTGTTACTCTGGCCTGTTTCGGCAGATGATCGAACAGTTCGCCGGCAGATGACAGACCCAGTTCGGCAAGCATTTCCTTTATTTGTCCGAAAGAGTTCAGGATATAGGGCATATTATTCTTTGCTCAGCAGTTCCTGATAGGCGGACTCATCAAGCAGAGCAGCCAGTTCCGCAGTATCCTTGATCTTTATTTTTATCATCCATCCTTTGTCCAGCGGCGATTCATTCACCCATTGGGGGTTGGATGACAGTTCGCTGTTTACTGCCACCACTTCGCCGCTCAAAGGAGAAAACAATTCGCTGGCGGCCTTGGTCGATTCTACTGTACCGAAACGATCATTCCGGGAAACGGTCGAGCCCACTGAAGGGAGTTCGATAAAAACGATGTCGCCCAGTTCTGACTGAGCATGATCGGTAATACCGATAACTGCCTGATCGCCCTCTATTTTCGCCCACTCATGCGTCTCACTGTACTTGATCATAATCTTTCCCTCCTTTAAACAGTCTATAGTCGATGGTCAATGGCCGATGGGCCATACATCTCTCATTTCTTGACCGTCGTCTGTGGTCTGCTCGCTACTTGCGAGAAACGAATATCGAGCATCCGGTCTCGGCCCTTTATTTATGCCTGTAGGGCACAAAGGGCAGCCTGACGACTTTTGCTTTAAGCTTGCGGTCACGTATCTTTATCCCGATCTCTGTACCGATCGGGGAAAATTCTTTTGCCAGAAAAGCCATTCCGATAAAAGTCCCGGTATTGGGAGAGAAAGTACCGCTGCTGACGGTACCGCTTTGCCTGCCGTCCGGACCATAGACCTCATATCCCTGGCGGGGCACTCCTTTTTCCTCCATGACAAACCCGACCCGTCTGCAGCACAGGCCTTTTTTAAGAAACCCGGTTATTTTTTCCCTGCCGATAAAATCCTTGGCCTCGGGCTTAACCGCCCAGGCAAGCGACGCTTCCAGCGGATTTATCTTATCGTCCAGCTCATGACCGTACAGCGGGTATCCGGCTTCGATCCGCAATATATCCCGGGCTCCTAATCCGCCGCAGCAAAGGCCGTGACTGCGTCCTGCCTCGATAAGCCTGTCCCACAGCTCAAGGCCCAGAGAATTGATTGTGCAAAGTTCAAAACCGTCTTCACCGGTATAACCAGTACGGGAAATCAGACAGGGCAGACCGGCAAAATCAGTCTCGACAACTTTCATATAACCCAGCCGGTCAGACAGACCCGGACAAAGGCTGTCGATTATCCGAAAGGAAGCCGGCCCCTGCAAAGACAACAATACTGTGTGAACAGTCTCGTCTGTCAACTCGGCTCCTTCCCGCATATTATCCCTGAACCAATGCCAGACCTTTTCTTTATTGGAAGCATTGACCACGCATTTGTATTCGTCGCCCAGGCAGTAAATCAGAAGATCATCGATCACCGTTCCCTGCCTGTTCAGCAGAAGATTATACTGCACCCCTCCCTTTTCGATCAGGCTGATATCATTGGTTGCCAGACCCTGGAGAAAAGACAGGGCGCCGTGCCCTTTAATCGAAAAACGTCCCATGTGCGACACATCGAATAAAACGCAGTCAGTCCGGGCAGCTTTTGTTTCCTTTAAAATACTGCTGTATTCAATGGGGAGAAGCCAGCCGAAAAAATCGACTATTTTCGCCCCCTGTTCCAGATGTTTTTCGTAAAACAATGTCTTTTGTGCCATTTTTTCTCTTTTTACCGCATCTTTTCTATCACAAATGTCATATCCTTTTTCTACTCTGCGCACTTACGTGCGCAGTATTCATTATTCCCCACACGTAAGTGTGGGGAAAGGCCCCCTGTTCTATAATCCGCTTTTAACTGTTTCTTCGGTCAATCTGTCTATCTCGGCTTTAAGTACTTCCGGCAAAGCCAGTATGCCTGTATCCATGAATCCGCGGATGATCACTGCCTGAGCCTCATCTTCATCCATGCCCCGGGCCCGCAGATATTCGATCTCTTCTTTGGACACTTTGCCGATGGCCGCTTCATGCGACATGTCCACATCCTGGTAAATGGTTTCCAGTTCGGGAACAGCATGAATCAGACCCTGCTGAGACAGCATCAGCCCCCGGCATTCGAGATGGGCCTTGACCCGGGGCGATTCGGCTTTGAGATGACCGCGGGCAATAACTTTTCCGCCTGAACTGACGGCCCGGGAAACGATCTCCGCCGAAGTCTCCTCGTTTTTGAACAAAACCCGCGAACCGATATCCTGAAGCGAACCGGGATGAGCCAGAAGCAGAGAATTAAAACGGGCCTTTGCTCCCCTGCCGCGTAATACCGCCGCAGGGTACATGACTACTTTTCTGACCGGATTAAGACAGACATAATTGGAAAGAAAAGTGCCCTGCTCATCGACCAGAGCCACACTTTTCGGCTGCACATCGGTATCTTTTTTCCAGGAATGGATCATGGAAAAATTGACATACGCTCCCTTCTGGACAAAAAATTCCGACACTCCGAGATGGATATTTTCCCCGGCAGAATGGGAAGACGCGCACCCGGTAATTATATGCACTTTAGCTCCCGGCTCGGCAATGATCAGATTATGAACCTTCTGAACGAATTTCTGCTGCTTCAGGAAAAGACAGGCCTGGATCGGCAAATCAGTCTCGACATTTTCCCGGACCCGGATAAAATAACCTCCCCGGGTATCAGCGGGAAACTCCTGCCCGGTCTCGGCAAAAGCCCGGCCGTAATATTCTTTGATGCCGGGATACTTGCCCAAAGCCTCTTCCATTGCCATGATCTCCACGCCGGGCAGAAGGCTTTTCATCAGCAAAACTTCATCATCGGTCTGGAAAAACGATCCTACCCTCTGCTTTTCCGAAAAATCCATCCCGGCCGAAGAAAGGATTTTCTGTTCCCGCTCATCAAAATTTTTAAAATCAGTGTTGCCCATGGCATTCCTTGCACCGTTCATATCCCATATCCTTTATGGTCCTGAACACTTCAGCCGGAGAACTGTTGGCGCAATGCAATTCTCCATCGACCATCACACAGCCGCTGTCTGCTTCTATATAGTCGAGAATATAGCCGGTATGCGTGATTATCAGACAGGAAGGACGCTGCTTTTTAAGATATTCGTTGAGGATCTTTCCCATTAGCGAGATATTCTCGATATCCACACCGGATTCCGGCTCATCGAGAAGCAGCAGAAAAGGATTCTGCAGTACCAGCTGAAAAAGTTCGGACCGCTTCATCTCCCCGCCTGACAGTCCTCTGTTGATATCCCGGGAAAACATGGGTTCCAGGTTCAGATCACGGCCTAACTGGCTGACGCGCTTTTCCTGGGACGAAAGGAACCCGGCGATCTGCGCCAGTCGCACTCCCCTGATCGTAGGCGGATGCTGGAACATTATGCCGATACCGGCCCGGGCCCGCTCGTCGGTATTAAGCGCCAGAATACTTTTTCCCCGGAAGCGGATGTCGCCGTTTACCACTTTATACCCGGAAAATCCCATTATTGTGCGGATGAGAGTGGATTTACCGCTGCCGTTAGGGCCGAACAGGATATTGACCGAATGTTCTTTTATGGACAGATCGATATTCTTCAATATCGTCTGGCCTTCCACTTCAACACTAAGTTTTGAAATTTCAAGAATAGGCGTTGTCATAGGAAACTATTAAGGTAATTAAAAGAATGAATAATCTTAACATAAAGCCCGAAAAAATCAACCCTATAGGAAGGTTAATAGTCAATAGTCAAAAAATTACAAGTTACACGTTACAAAACGACAAGTAAAACAGACGACCGACCACCCTTCGGCTTCGCTCAGGGCGAGCGGACCACAGTCCACAGTTCTATTTTGCAATTTACAATTTGCATTTTTTTCGTCTCTTGCCTATGGCCTATAGCCTATTGCCTGGTTATAGAGTATCTGTACCTACCCCCTTTACTCGCGGGATTGATTTGATAAAATACTTTTATGACCAGAGAAAAAAAACTTGTCGATTCTTTGCGGAAAAAAACGCTGACTGTCTCCCTGGCAGAATCGATGACCGGCGGACTGGTATCTTCCCTGCTGACCGGAGTACCGGGAGCCTCGAAAGTGTTTCTGCTGGGAGCTGTTGTCTATACGTTAAAAGCAAAAAACAAACTTCTCGGTCTGCCCCTGAAAAACCTGAAAAAATGCCAGGGGGTTTCCGCGGATACCGCTGTTTCTCTGGCCAGAGAGATCAAACGCTGTTCAGGAAGCGATATCGGTGCCTCGATAGTCGGTTTTGCCGGGCCCCGGGCACCGCAGGGCAAAAAAGGACTGGTATATATGGCAGTCTGCCGAAAAGGAAAACCGACAGTAAAAGAATTTAAATTCCAGGGCAGCCGTAAAGCCATCCGCGACAAAGCAGCGGCTGCTTTGCTGGCCCTGATCGATGAACATCTGCAATCATGAGAGCTTTTATCGCCCTTCCCCTCAGCAGAGAAATACAAAATGCGCTCAGCGGCATTCAGGATGAGCTCAGGTCCTGTCACCTGAACGCCCGCTTTATCCCCTCTTCTAATCTTCACATTACTCTGAAATTCCTCGGCGATATCGACGATGATCAAAACCGTGCCATAACCGGAATACTGTCGCGAGCTGCCTCGGCCTTTTCCCGGATGACCGTAAATCTCAGCGGCTGGGGTTTCTTTCCCTCGCCGCACAACCCCCGCGTATTTTTTGTCTCCACTGATCAGGAAAGTATTCTTACCAGCCTGGCCGATTTTCTGGAGAACGAGCTGGCCAGGATCGGCTTCAAAAAAGAACATCGGTTCCGGTCCCATATCACTATCATCCGTCTGCGCAATCCGAAAAATACCGATTGTGTCGAACGGAAGATGAAGATCCACCCCCCCCATGGCTCTTTCCCGATCGATAAGATAGTGCTGTTCAAAAGCACCCTTTCTCCCCGGGGAGCCGATTACACGCCGGTTTTCGAAGCTAATCTTAGAATCTGAAGGATAAGGTTGGTATAGATCCCGGCAATTATATCGTCGCCGGTAACTCCCAGGCCGCCGTGCAGACGTTCGATCCTGTTGGCCGGGTAGACTTTGAAAAAATCAAAAGCACGGAAAAGAATAAAACCGGTTATTGCCAGAAAAGGGGTCCGGGGAATGAAAAGAAAGCTGATGAGCATGCCGGAAAAATCATCGATGATTATCTTTTTGCAGTCCTTTTCCCTGAACAGTTCTTCAGCACGATGGGAAATAAAAAAGGAAGCTGCTGCCGTCAACAGCGCCGCCAGGGCATAACCTCTGCTGCCGCCCCACAGGGAAAACACCAGCAGCCCGCAAAGCGAGCCGATAGTCCCTCCCAGGAGAGGCACGAATCCCAGCCCCAGCAGAGTAGAAAAAACAACTGTTAAGCTGTTTAAAATGTTTTTATCAATTTTCGGTTCGCCCATAAATAATATAATCCTGAAAAAACAGTTACAAACACTACATACCACATGATCAACGGCACAACGAAGTCATAAGCCAGGTTGATCGACCGCTTATCCGGAAAAAAACGCTGTCCGATAAGAACAATAAAAATAACGACAATGGCCACAGCCTGAGAAAAAGTCTTGTGCTTGCCGAACTTTCTCGCTTCCAAAACTACTCCCCGGTTAAGTCCCAGGATACGAAGTCCGGTGACGATGAATTCTCTGAGCATTATCGCCACCACCATCCATACCGTGACCGCTCCCAGCTGAAGAAAAGCACTGAACACTCCCAGTATTAATATCTTATCGGCAATCGGATCAAGCAGTTTCCCCAGATCAGACACCAGGTTGCGGGTGCGGGCCAGGTAACCGTCAAAAAAATCAGTCAAAGAGGCGATTATAAAAAGAAAAAATGCCGCCAGCAGAGAGGCAGACGTATCAAGCAGAATAAATCCCACGCAGGCCAGCGCCAGAACGATCCTGGATACAGTCAGTTTGTTGGCTATGTTCATATTTATTCCTGTTGATTCAGCAGCCTACCAGATCATATTCATAGGCATCGGTTATCCGCGCCCGGTAAAAAGTCCCTGCTTTAAGCCCGGAGCGTCTCAAAAAAACCACGCCGTCGACATCATGGCAATGATACTGACTTCTGGCGATAGCCGTGTCTTTTCCGCTCTCCTCTATCAGGACCTCGATATCCCGGCCGATAAACCGCTGATTCGCCTTTTTCGATATCTGCTGCTGAAGCCTCATCAATTCGTTATAGCGGCGGCGCTTAGTCTGATAATGCACCTGAGGTGACATGCCGGCCGCAGCTGTTTTTTCTTCCCGCGAATACATGAACACCCCGGCCCGATCAAATTCTGCCTGACGGACAAACGACAGCAGTTCTCTGAACTCTTTTTCGCTTTCCGTGGGGAATCCGGCGATCAGCGATGTTCGGATCACGCCCTGGGGGACGATCTTTCTGATCTTTTCAATCAACCTTAATATCTGTTTTCTGGTAATCCCCCGGTTCATCGATCTTAAGATTCTATCATTGATATGCTGCAGTGGCAAATCTATATATTTGCAGAGCCGCGGTTCGTCGGCATAGACTTTAAGCAATCTGTCGCTGAAATTGGCCGGATGAGTATACAAAACCCTTATCCAGCGTATATTCCGGCATTGGCCGGCGATCTTTTTCAAAAGCAAGGCAAGATCTTTACTGCGGTAACGGTCCTGGCCCCAGGCAGTGACATCCTGACCGATCACATTCAATTCCCGGACCCCGCTGGCATCCAGGGCCCTTACTTCTTTCAGTATCGCTTCAAGCGGCCGGCTGAGCAAAGGACCTTTGATAAAAGGGATAACGCAATAACTGCAATGGTGCGAGCAGCCTTCGCCGATCTTCAGAAAATCTATCCAGGGCGAAGTCAGTTTCAAACGCGGTTCATAAGTCAACGGCAGAGGCATAACTGAATGCCATTCAAATACGCCGGGAAAATTATCGGCCAGTTCCGCAGCATACCGTTTTACCAGACAACCGCAAACGATAACCTCGCCTACCCGGCCGCACCGTTTCAGCTCCAGGGCCCGGTTCAGGACCTCCAGGGATTCTTTTTTAGCATCGTCTATAAAACCGCAGGTATTGATGATCAGCCGGTCGGCCCCTTCAACATCATTTTGGGCACGATATCCCTTCTCCCGGTAATGACGGGCGATCAACTCCGAATCGTAGGTATTGCGGAAACAGCCCAGCGATATAATCGAAAAAGTCTTTTTCTTTGCCATAATCTCGCCATAGCCGCAGCTTATACTGGTTCGCTGCTTAAGCCGACTCTGTCTTATTTGGATACGGATATGCCCTGAGGAGTGATTTTCAGGCTCTTAATAGGCTTGCGCATCTTGGTCAATGGCGGCAGAATTTTACCGTTGACCTCGATGTCTACTGCTGTTCCGTCACTCAATTTCAATTCGATCTCCTTCCTGGCAGTCCAGGTCTCCACTATCCCTCTCCGGAGAACGCCTTCGAACACCACTTTGCCCTCACGCTTGACTTTTACGAAACAGTCTTTTTTAACGGTAAGGGTCACTTCGATCTCTTCTTTGTTCGTTTCTTTTACCGGGGCCCGGGAAACCTGGACTTCCTGCGGCAGCGAAGCAGCAGCCGGTTGAGAGGGCAGGTTTTCCCGGTCTGTCAGAGACCGGTTCTCTGGAACACAGGAACGGATTATCAGCAGTAGTATCACTACCGCGGCCAGGGAAACGATTGTTTTGAGCGGCAGACGGGGGAAAGTGCGATCGCCAGGTGCGATGCGGGTCTTGGGATATTGCCGTTGCGGCTCTTTAGCGGTTGTTGCCGGCGAAGCCTCGGTTTCTTCCCGGCCGGCAGCAGGGATTTCTGTCGGCGAACCGGCAGAAACACTGTTTTCCGGAGCGGTCTTTGGCTCGAACATGCTTTTGTCAAAAGGCACGCTGAGAAAAGAACAGTAAATCTTCAAGAAACCTTTCAGATAAGTGGGGTTGATCGAACCCCAATGGCCTGATTCAAGAGCCTTGACCACTGAAGGAGCGAGTTTGGTCTTGTCCACCACCTCCTCAATAGTGTAATTAAGACTTTTGCGCGTCTCTCTCAGCTGTCGGGATAGCTGCTCTTTCATACTAATTCATTCTCTACGAGATAAGCGTCCGGGTCAACCAAAATCTCTCGCGCCTTGCTGCCACAGAACGGACCGACAATCCCTTCGTTCTCCATCAGGTCCAGAAGCCTGGCGGCCCGGGTATAACCGACACGCAGGCGACGCTGCAGCAGCGAAGCCGAAGCCTGTCGGGTAGTAAGAACTATTTTGATGGCGTCGGGGAGAAGATCGTCTTCGCCCAGAGCCGAATGAGCTTTCTCCTGAGCTACGGCGATCTTTTCTTCAAAACGCGGCCCGCCCTGTTGTCTGATAAAATCAGTAAGGGTATCGATATCATCATCATCGATAAAACAACCCTGGGCTCGGATAAGATGAGTCTTGCCCGGACTGACGATCAACAGGTCTCCTTTGCCGAGCAGCTTTTCAGCACCCATCTGATCAAGCACTGTACGGGAATCCACTTTCGACGATACTTTGAACGAAATACGGGAAGGAAAATTGGCTTTGATCACGCCGGTAATGACATCCACCGAAGGGCGCTGGGTCGCCAGGATAAGATGTATGCCCACAGCACGGGAAAGCTGAGCCAGCCGCTGGATAGCAAGTTCGATATTATCTCTGGCCACGGCCATCAGATCGGCAAGTTCGTCGACCACGATAACGATATAAGGAAGCCGGAATTCTTTTTTATTATACCCGTCGATGTTGCGCGCTCCGTCATCAGCCAGAAGCCGGTAGCGCCGTTCCATCTCCTGAACTGCCCAGTTCAATGAGGCGAACACCTTCTTATGTTCGGATATTATCGGAGTGATCAAATGAGGTATACCGCTGTAAGGAGCCAGTTCGACCATCTTGGGATCAACCAGAATGAATTTCACCTGATCGGGTTTGGCCTTGAACAACACCGAAGCGATTATCGAATTAACGCAAACCGTTTTTCCCGAACCGGTCGCTCCGGCGATCAAGAGATGAGGCATTTCTTTAAGGTCGACGACGATCGGATCGCCTTTCACGTCTTTGCCGATACTCAGAGCCAGCAGGGAAGGATGCCGGGTAAAGGCGTCTTCTTCCATGACTTCGCGCAGGGAAACAAACTGTTTTTTACGGTTAGGCACTTCCACTCCCACTGTGCCCCGGCCCGGTATCGGGGCCACGATACGAACATTGGATGATTTCAGGGATAGAGCGATATCATCGGCAAGGGCGGTGATTTTCTGGATCTTGACGCCGGTAGAAGGCTCCAGTTCGAACATGGTCACTACCGGTCCTTTTTGCACACTGACCACCTTGGCACTGACCCCGAAACTGGCCAGAGTCCCTTCCAGTTCGATTATCTTGGCTTTGATATCACCTTTGGCACTGGCCGTATCCTGGACCGGCGGACACTTGATCAATGTAATATCAGGAAGTCGGTAAGAAGCAGGATCGAACTCCGGAACTTCGTTCTCCTGCGGCTGTTCCGCCTTTTTGCGGGTCTTTTTCCGCAAAGAGGCCGGCACAGTCATGGCCGGTTCTTCCTCGATCTCCTCTTCCTGGTCGATCTCTGTCTCTTCTGTCTCCGGGGCTGCTGCCGGCGGGGAAGCCCGTTTGGGAGTATAGATCTTTATCTGGGGCGATCTTTCTTTTTTCGCGGTCGGCAAACGGCGGCGTCTCTCTTTCCAGGCAACGATCTTCTGCCGGATGAACTCAAGACAGACAGTTGCTGCGCTGCGGCCGGCCCGGGAAAGGAAATAAAAAAAATCCTTGAAAAAATATCCGAACAAAAGCATTGCGGTAACTCCGCTGATAATGGTCAGGGAGATCGACGCGCCCCAGAATCCCAGGTAAGTGCGCAGAAAACGGCCCAGTAAAAAACCGATAAACCCTCCCGCTTCATGCATCAGCGCCGAATCGGCGTAAAAAACAGAAAGCAGCGGCGAAAAAGAAAATAAAAAAACAAAAAAGGAGGCGACATTCACGCTCTTTCGCTGGGAAAGTCCGTGGAACTGTATCAGCCCGAAAAAAGAAAATCCTTTAAGCAGGGAAAAAAAGGGAAGGAAATAAGCAGCCTTGCCGAAAAAAGAAAAAAAAAGAAAGCCCAGAAAACTCCCGACTACTCCGATAAGATTATGCGGCGGAACATTATAAGGAGAACTCAACCATTGTATGTCACGGGGAGTATAGGAAAAAAAACTTAAAAGAAGGATGACACCCAGAAAAATAAAACTGATGCCCAGAATCTGCGAAGGAAACTTGTTCATTCGGCTTGTTTCATGCTCAACGTTATCTTTCCCTGCGGATCTATAGCGATAACTTTTACTTTTACTTCATCTCCTTCTTTAAGATATTCACGGACATCTTTTACATAAGTGTTGGCTATTTCGGAAATATGTATCAGACCGCCTTTATTCGGTAAAAAATCACAGAATGCTCCGAAGTTAGTGATCTTGGCAATGACCCCGGTATAGATCTCCCCCACCTGGACTTCCTTGACCAGTCCCTGGATCGTATTGACTGCTTTTTCCAGATCTTCGTCGGACTGAGCGACCACCGATACAGTAGCGGTATCGTCATCGATATCGATATTGACATTGAACTTGGCAGTGAGCCTTCTGATAGTCTTGCCGCCCGGACCGATGATCTCGCCGATCTTACTGGGATCGACCTTAAAGGCTTTTATCTTGGGTGCATATTTGGAAAGGCCGGACCGTGGCGTGGACAAAGCTTCTTTCATTTTGCCGATGATGAACAGCCTGGCCTCTTTGGCCCGCGTCAGAGCCTCTTTGATCAGATCCAGATCGAGACCGTCTATTTTTACGTCCACCTGCATGGCGCAGATGCCATCTTCGGTACCGGCTACTTTGAAATCCATATCACCGTAATGATCTTCGGCGCCGGCAATATCGGTAAGCACTACATGCTCATCTTTTTCCTTGACCAGACCGATGGAAATCCCGGCTACTGGTTTGGAAATAGGGACACCGGCATCCATCAGGGATAAAGACGTGGCGCATACCGTAGCCATGCTTGACGATCCGTTCGATTCCAGTATTTCGGATACTACACGGATGGTGTAGGGAAAATCTTCTTTGCCGGGCAGCACCCCTTCCACGGCTTTTTCGGCCAGAGCGCCGTGCCCGATCTCGCGGCGGGATGGTCCTCGCATAAACCTCACTTCTCCCACACTGAATGGCGGGAACGCGTAATGAAGCATAAAGTGTTTGGAACGGATCCCCTGTAAGGCTTCAATGGTCTGCTCGTCGCTCGACGACCCCAGGGTGATCACAGCCAGAGACTGGGTCTGACCCCGGGTAAAAATAGCTGAGCCGTGCGTACGGGGCAAAACACTTACTTTGCAATCGAGATCCCGTATCTGGTCCAGAGCACGCCCGTCAGGACGGATATTCTTTCCCAGGATACTGCCGCGCACCAGCTTTTTTTCCATATCATAAACAATGGCTTTGACCTCGCCCGGCGTAGCCTCGATCTCTTTTTCTTCGGTCACAAAACTGTAAGCCCGGGAGATCACTTCGTCGATAGTACTCTGCTGCTCCTGTTTATCTCCGGCCCCGGCATATATCTCTTCCAGGGCAGTACCGACCGCTTCCTTGACCAGAGGACAGAGATCCTGGCGTAAGCCCGTCAGGGAATATTCCTTTTTATTCTGGCCCATCTTTTCCCGGCATACTTCCTGAGCCTTTATCAATTCTTTTATAAAGGGATGAGCGAAATTGACTGCTTTTATGATGTCTTCTTCCTGAGCCTCGGAAAATTTCCCTTCGAACATGACGATCTTTTCCTTGGTTCCCACAATGACTATATCCATGGGAGAGGCTTCACGCTCTTCATAAGTAGGATTTATCACCATCTCCTTGTCGACCATCCCCACCCGTACTGCGCCGATCAGAGTGGAAAAGGGTATATCCGAAAGGGCCAGAGCACAACTGGCTCCGTTTACTGCCAGTACATCCGGATCGTTGACCTTATCGCTGGACAGAACCATGCCTACGATCTGAACGCCGTTGGTGAATCCTTCGGGAAAAAGCGGCCGTATCGGGCGGTCGATCATCCGGGCGACGAGGATCTCTTCGTCCCGGGGGCGGCCTTCTTTTTTTATATAACCGCCGGGGATCTTACCCATGGCATAGGTCTTGGCCTGATACTCTACGGTCAGAGGCAAAAAACCTCCGTCAGGGCTGGCCTCTTTCGAAGCGCAGACAGTGACCAGAACAACAGTGTCGCCGTAGGAGACGACCACGCTGCCGTTCGCCTGACGGGCCACGTCACCTGACGAAAAAGTAAAAACCGACCTTCCGATATTGGGGACTATTTGAGAAAATGAGTTCATTACTTAGAAAGGTTCAGCTCTTTCAAAATCTCGTCGTATTTTTTGGAATCCTGCTTTTTCAGGTATTGCAGGAGGTGTCTCCGCCTCCCTACCAGCTTAAGCAATCCCCGGCGAGAATGGAAGTCTTTCTTATTTTTCTTCAAATGCTCGGTCAAATAAGAAATCCTCTCGGTGAGAAGAGCCACTTGGACGGTCGTAGAACCAGTATCCTGTGGATGTTCCTTGAATTTGTCCATAATATTTTTTTTATCCCTCTTATCCAACATAGTGTATATGATACCTTTTCATCAGCGGTCTGTCAACCGAATTATTAAAATTAATCAAAAAAATACCGTTTAAAGAAAAAACCTATTGGTTATAGGCATCCTGCGGTCTTTTCCGAAAGCCTTGGGGGTTATTTTTATGCCGATCGCTGCCTGACGGCGCTTATATTCACTGGCATCGACCAGGGAAATGATCTTTTTGACCAGGGCCCGGCTGAAACCTTTTTTCACGATCTGGTCCAGGGACAGATCTTCCTCTATATACAGTTTAAGGATAGGGTCAAGGACCTCATAGGGCGGCAGAGTATCTGAATCGCGCTGATCCGGCCGCAATTCGGCCGAAGGAGGCCGGACAATAACTGATCTGGGGATAACTGTTTTTCCGGCCCGGCGGTTTATATAGCGGGCCAGTTTATAGACAAGCTGCTTATAAAGATCTTTCAATATGCCGAAACCGCCGACCATATCGCCGTATAAAGTACAATAACCGCAGGACAGTTCGCTTTTGTTACCGGTATTGAGGACCAGATAGCCGAATTTATTGGAAAAGGCCATAAGCAGTGCGCCTCTGATACGGGCCTGTACGTTCTCTTCGGCCTTGTCTGTTGTTCGCTGCACCAGCCAGGGTTTAAGCACATCCTGAAAAGCAGAAAAAGCCTTTTCAATACTGATGACATCATATTTTACTGCCAGATTGTCGCATATCCGGCAGGCGTCGGCCATTGTCTCACCGGAGGTAAACCGGGACGGCATTACCAGGGCCCGCACATTTTCCGGACCAAGGGTCAAGGCCGCCAGTGAAACGACTACTGCCGAATCAATGCCGCCGCTTACTCCCACGATCACTTTTTTAAAATCGTTCTTTTTCACGTAATCCTGCAGACCGAGGCGCAAAGCCTCGTAAGTCTCTTCCTCTTCTTTCACTTTCAGGGCAGCAGCCGGACAGGCGCGCCGTTGATTAAAGGTAAACAACAGCATATCTTCCTGAAACCGCCGGGCATGAGCTGCCAGTTTTCCCTGGGGAGAGAATACTTTACTGGTTCCGTCAAAAATCAGCTCATCCTGGCCGCCCACAAGGTTGCAGTAAAAAACAAAGGCATTGGC
>CAZVRU010000012.1:25618-33840 GCA_964629785.1 uncultured Planctomycetia bacterium | reverse complement strand
GCCGGGCTACCGAAGAAAGCATTTTTTCCCGCAAAGCGATCTTGCCGAGATGAAAAGGCGAGGCCGACATGTTCACCACAAAATCGACCGGAGTCTGCCGAAGACGATCGATAAAAAAATCGGTCCAGGTATCTTCGCAAATACTGACCGAAAAAGTATATTCACCCAGAGTATAGAATTTAAGGGAATCGCCGTGAGCAAAATAACGTTTTTCGTCGAACACCCCGTAATTGGGCAGAAACACCTTATGATATATGTCCACTATCTTTTTATCCTGAACGACTGCGCAGGCATTATAAAGCCCGTCCCGATCCTGATCGACAAAACCGATCAAAGCCAGTATACCTTTACTATGCGGCAGGATAGTCTGAAGAAATTTCTTATTTTTCCTTACAAAATGTTTTTTAAGCAAAAGATCTTCCGGCGGGTAACCGCATAAAGCGAGTTCCGGAAAGACCACCATGTCGGCACCCTGTTCACGGGCTTTGCCCAGGGCCCCGATTATTTTCCGGGCATTGTCTTCAATATCACCTACACACGGATTTAACTGGGAGAGGGCTATTTTCAACATGCCTCAGGCTTAAAGGTAAGGGGTAATAAAATCGATAACATCACTTTTGGAAGAGACCCCGGTTTTCGTGTCAGAGGGTTCTCCCTGATTAAAAAGGATCATGGTAGGAATACTCATCACCATATACCGGGCCGCTATGTCGGCCGCGTCATCGACATTTATTTTCACAAATCCGATCTTGTCGGTATAGGCATTGGCCACTTCTTCCACTACCGGCTGGGTCATTTTGCAGGGACCGCACCAGGGCGCCGAAAAATAAGCCAGGACGGGTTTCGCTGAAGCAAGGACTTCCTGCTCGAATTGCGAGGCATCGATCTGTTTCAACATATCTGTATTATATGCCCTATTGATATAAAGTCAAGACGAGCGATGGCAAAGCCATCTTATTTTCCAGCCGACAAGTCCGGCCCCTGCCGCAAACAGCGAGAACCATTGAGAAACCGATAAACCGCCCAGGAAACCGCGCGGATCGCCTCGGAAAAACTCGATGCTGAACCGGAAACTCCCGTAAAAAACCAGATAAAGCAGAGCCACCCGGCCTTTTTGTTTCAGCCTGGTGCGCAGGAAAAAAAGTATTGCCCCTATGAGCAGGAGAAAAAACGCCGATATAAGCTGGGTCGGAATAATGTTGTCTCCGCAGATGCCGGCCGGCGATCCGGCCGGAAATATCATGCCGATCCAGGAATCAGTGGCTCTTCCGTAACAACAGCCGTAAAAAAAACATCCCAGGCGGCCCAGAGCATGACCGAAAGGAAGACCTAAGGCAATACTGTCAGTCACCGCGGCCTGATCAAGCCTGTAGCGCCGGCTCAGAAAAAACAAGGCTGCCAGACCGAAAACAATCCCTCCGTAAAATACAAACCCGGCCCGGTTAAAGATCAGCGCCAGAGGGTCGGCGAGAAAAGCTTTGAACTCGACGAGCATATATACCAGGCGGGCGCCGACAAACCCCCAGACCACAGACCAGAATACCAGATCGAAAAACTTTTTATTATCCAGTCCGCAGCGCCGGGCTTCCCTGCCGGCGATCATAGAAGCGACAACAATGCCCAGCAGCGCGAACACTCCGTAAGTATAAATGGTCAGCGGTCCGATTTTGAATAATATGGGATGCATGAGTCAATCCTTTTACCGTAAGACGTCCGTTCTGCTTCGACTTCGCTCAGCATCACTGAGACGAAGGACGTCCGCTCCCTGCGGTCGCTAAGACGAACGGATACTCTATCAATTATACGGGAAGATCAAAAAAGATTAAAGATGATTATTACCAAATATTGCATTGTAATTTTACCTGACGTTATCTCTGCCGCCGCAGGCAGCCTCGTCTAAGTGAACGGATGTCTTAGTGAACGAAGTCGGCGGCCTATCCCGAACGAAGCTTCGGGAACGTCTCACGCCTTACGATTTTTTTATTTGCCATGAGCCAACAGCTATGAGCTCAGAACTATATTGACCGGTCCGTCCATTTCCAGCTCGATGTCCATATGAGCCCCGAACTCTCCCGTATACACGATAACACCTCTGGCGCAAAGAAAACTCACAAACTGTTCGAACATTGCCCCGGCCTTATCCAGAGGCATGGCTTTTTCAAAAGAAGGGCGTCTCCCTTTTTCCGTGTCGGCGCAAAGCGTAAAATTGGAAACGCAAAGTATTGCCAGGTTCTGGTCCAAAACAGAATAATGAAACTTTCCCTGCTCGTTCTCGAATATACGCAGATTGACCACTTTGCCGGCCATCTTTTCCAGATCTTCCAAACCATCGTTCTGTTCGATACCGGCAAACACTGCCAGCCCTCTTTCGATTGATGAAATCGTTTGTCCCTCCACCTTTACCCTGCCTTTGCTGACCCTGGTCACCAGTACTTTCATAATTCTCCTTTATCAAAAAGTCGATGGTCGATGGTCAAATACCTGTAGGGAACGGGCCTGCCCCGAACGTAGCATCGAGGCCTGCCCCGAACAAAGCTTCGGGGCCTGCCCCGAACGTAGCATCGGGGACGTCTCACATCTAAGCGGCGAACGTCTTACGGTTTTCCGCCGCCGGCGCACCGGCCCTGCCAGGTACCCCTTGTTTCCAGTTCTCTTTCTATGCGCTGTATGACTCGTTGCTTCTCATTGACCCACAAAGGAGCCAGTAATCTCTGCGGGTCGGCATCAGAGACCAGACGCAGTACCACGCGATCTTCGGGAGTAAGTTCAAGAAATCTTATCAGGATATCGATATACTTATCCTCGGACAAAAAATCCGCTTCGCCTCTCGCGTACATCTCAGCCAAAACCGTTTCTTTTACCGCGTGAAGGCAATGAAATTTTATTCCCCAGAGAGGCAGGCCGGCCAGTTTCCGGGCAGTAGAGATCATATCCTGCTCTGTCTCGCCGGGCAGGCCCAGGATAACATGCGCAGCGCTGTGGATGCGGGGAAACCGGCTGGTAGCTATTATCGCTTTTTTGAAATCGGCAAAACTGTGATTGCGGTTGATCGCCTGCAGGGTCCGGTCATGAACGCTCTGCAGACCATATTCGATATAGACTTCGTAATCATCGCCATAACCGTTCAAAAGATACAGTTTTTCTTCATCGATACAATCCGGTCTGGTCGACACACAAAGCCCGACAATATCGCTGAACTTTTTTACGACCTCGTATTTCCGTCGCAGGAAATCGAGGCTGCCGTAAGTATTGGAAAAACTCTGAAAATAGGCAATGAACTTCCCGGCCTTAAACCGGCTGCGGCAGTAAGAGATCGACTGTTTTATCTGCTCTTCCAGAGACACAGCCGGTTTCCGGGCATAATGGCTGAAAGCCCGGTTATCGCAGAAAATACATCCATCTCTGCTCAGGGTTCCGTCAAGATTAGGACAACCAAAACCGGCATCGAGGCTCAGACGGTGCACCCGGCAGCCAAACCGCTTTTTCAGATAACGGCTATAGGAATAATATCGATCTTCCATTCTGCGTAAAACGTTATACGTTACAAGTTACACGTTACAAGTCGACAAGTCGAACCTCTAATCTTTCCTTTTATCTTCTGCGCACTTACGTACGCAGTATTTGTCATTCCCCACACGTAAGTGTGGGGTAAAATGTTTCCTTTTTACTTTTGCCGCAGGCGGTTGCGTCCTTCGACTCCTTTCTCATCTCTCATTTCGGCGCCGCGCCAGGAGGCTGTAGATACAGCCGCAGTAATTCTGCCGGTACAGGCCGTGCTGCCGGGAAAACTCTACTGACTTTTTAAATCCATCCTTTTTTTTAAAATCTTCGGCTAGAAAACGTTTTGCATCGATCTTTTGACCGACCGAAAAGATAAGCGGACTGGATTTATGGGGACTTATGCTCAAAGTCGTAGTGAACAGATCATAATCCCGCTCGCGGCAATGCCGGGCTGTTTCGGCCAGACGAAAAGCATAACAAAGCCGGCAGCGGGTACCCCCTTCTTTTTCCCGGGCATATTGTTTAGAAACGGCAAACCATTCCCGGGGAAGATAAGCGGCCTCGATTATCTCAAGGGAAAAGATCTCTCTGAGGATCTTCAGGTCGGCTTTTCTTTTTTCATATTCAATGCGGGGATGGATATTGGGATTAAAGAAAAAACCAGTGACTTCATATCCGGCCTGTTGCAGCCGTTCGATGGCCAGCGAGGCACAGCCGCAGCAGCAGATATGCAGTAATAATTTTTTTTTCTGCTCCATGACTTTTCCTGTCCGGCCGAAAACGGCCTAGAGCCCGAAATACTCTTTTATGGTAATAAATTCGATTTTTTTCCTGAGTTTTGGAAGCCGGCGGCGCAGCACTGAAAAGGTATTATGACGGGGGTGGGCAATAACTACTATTTTCCCCCGCCTTTCAGCTATTTCCGTCAGACGGGTGATCCTGATATTTATTTCATCTGGTTTGTCGACTGCGTCGAGAAAACCGCTGCTGGTAACGCACAAAACCTTTACCTGGCCGGCCACTTCGCAACAGCAGGAATGATCGCTGGTATGGCTGTCGATAAATACCATCCCTTTGTCTTTCAGCCTCTGCATTACCAGATGCATCAATTTTCTGTCCTCGGTGGCCCGCGATCCCATATGGTTGTTGACTCCCACCGCAACCCGTGATGAGTTAAGATACCGCCGCAAAAGGCGGTCATTTTCCCTGACCGACCGGTCGCTTCTGATAAAATTATCGCGCTCTTTGACAAAAGCCGGAGTATCAATCTTCGGCTCCATGGGAAGATGCACCAAAACCGAGAAGCCGCAGCGGTCGGCGATATGCGAAATGTTCCGGGAAAATTTCAGGTCGGGAAGTATTGCTACGGTAAGTGGTATTCCCAGAGAATGCACATCTTTGATATCCTGAAGACTCCCTCCCAGATCATCGAAAATAAGCGCGATACGCGGCTTTTTTTCTTCTGTCTTTAAAGCGGCCGGGCTTTCGGGCACAACTGCCTTCGACTCTGTGCCGGGAGAGGGCGGTTTATATACATAGCGGTAAAGTGCTACCGGGGCCAGGATCACAGCCAGCAAAAGAAACAACTTCATCCACTTATTCATTTATCACCTGCGTGAATTCCCGATAGGCCTTCTGCGGATCAGCGGCTTTAAGCAGGGCACTGCCGATACAGATATCGTCCACGCCCAAACCGGCTATTTCCTTTACATTGTCGGCTTTCACGCCTCCGTCAATACCGGTTCGCATCTCCGGGAATCTTTTCTTGAAAGCCGAGATCTTATCCAGGACTTCGGGAATAAAGGTACTGCCGTAAAAACCGGGCACCACGCTCATGAACAAAACCATATCGATCTTCTCCACAAGCGGGGAAAAATCATCTATCTTTGTGTCGGGATTGACTGCCAGGCCTGCTCCGAAACCGCGCCTTCTGATCTCTGAGACAACCGACTGATGATCGTCAACCGCTTCGAAATGATAGATTATCCGTTCTGCCCCGAACCGGGCAAAAGCATCAAGCCACTCCAGAGGATTTTTGACCATCAGATGCGCTTCACTGTTTATACCCGGGGCAACGGCCATAATATCCCGGATAGCCACGCTCCGAGAAGATACGAATTCACCATCCATGATATCGACCTGCACATAATCAGTAAAACCGCGGCAGAGAGCACACATCCGCTTAAGTTCATCTGCGTCTTGAGTAAGAAGTGCCGGTACTATCCTCATGTCCTGTCCCTCCTGAAATAGTTACTTAAAATACCGGCCAGAACCTCGTTAAGACAATACGAATCCGTGCGCCAGGCCCGGATAAGGTCTTTTTTACGGGACTTCCAGTCCCGGGGATAATTCTCCCAACCGGTCAAAGGTCCTTCGCGTCGCACAAAACAGGGATTATCCAGATATTGATAGATCCCATCGGGAAATTGTGCCATTTTTATCGATTTATAGGTCCAGTAAGTATAATTAAAGCCCAAGGCCTCGCAGGCATCGAGAAAATCAGTCAGATACTCTTTTTCCCCGTAAAAACCGCCCCGCCAGTTAATCCCGAACTCACCGACCAGAACAGGAACTTTTAGTTTTCGGGAAAATTCGTAATACGGTAAAAGATATTTATATATGGTATCCCGGCTCCAGACAGTGCCTTCGCTTTTTCCGGGATAGCTTTGATACGGCCGGAAATTAAAAGTATACTCCAGCGGCGCATAGGCGTGGATACTCAGATGTACCTGCGGCCCGAGGATATCCTTGAGGAACTTCACCTGAGTTGCCCATTTGTTGCCTTCCACGAAAAAGACATGGCGATCGTCTATTTTCCTGATCCGTCTTATAAGTTCCCGGTAAAAAGACAAAAGAAGCTTTTCCCGGCAGGCAGGCAGTACCGGTTCATTGATCAGATCATATCCGTAAAGAGCGTCATGGTCTTTAAACCGCGCCGCCAGCATTTCCCACAAGGCAAAGGTCCTCTCCCGGTAATGCCGCTTTTGCCAGAGCAGAGCCTGACCGTCTGAATCAGAATGCCAGTCGTGATTTTGCGCTCCTGGCGCGGCATGAAGGTCTAAAATAATCTTAAGCCCGTATTTAGAGGACCATTTCAGTACTTTATCCAGATAGTCAATGCCCTGTTGATCATAGCGAAAAGGGCTTTTTTCGACCAGCCGGCAATTAAAGGGCAGGCGCAGGCAGTTCGCCCCCCAACTGCTTATACAGGCGATATCGGATTCACTGATAAAAGAGCGGCGAAAAGCCTTTTCCAGGTCATCCAGTCCTTTTTTACCGCACTTTTTCCGGAAAAGAGCCTTGAATTCATGTTCCGGGATATTTCTGCCGCCCAGCAAATACCCCTCCATTAAAAGCCAGCCGCCTAAATTAACGCCTCTCAGCCTTTCCATAAGTAATAACGATCAGGTCTTTACCAGCCGTTTATAGGCGCAAAGATGCGCCCCAGGCCACCAGGTATGCAATATCTCCTTTATGTCCACGCACTGAAACGTTTTTCCGCCCACGGTTTTCCTCAACCCCAGCCGGTTTTCGTATATTTCGCAGAAAAATAAGCCCTGCTCGTCGCGGCGCAGATGAACGCAGGGATCTTCGTAAGCGCCGCAGCAGGCGCCGCAGCGGATACAGATGTCTTCCCAGGCCTTTTCTTTCTGAGCAAAATATTGTTTCATTTCTCCCTTATTTCAGGCTGAAGATTTTGCCGATCGATTTTCTATTATACCAGAAATGAATTTTTTTGAATTTTTTTCTTGCAAAATCGAAACAATTTGTTTTAATAGAGGTACACAGGTAATTTGATTCAACAAAAACCCGTAGAAGGATTTTTTATGCGAGATGAATACAGAGGTAATGAACAAAGAGTATTGCGCGACTAACGGTATTATCAAGTATGCGGGTATCCACCTTATTGTGGAGCTGTGGAACCCCAAAAATATCACCTCTATTGAAAAAGTCAAAAAAATCTTCCAGGACGCGATAAAAGCCTGCGACGCGACCCTCCTGAACATCGATCTTCACGAATTCTCCCCTTACGGAGGCGTTTCCGGCGTAGGTATCCTTCAGGAATCACATATCAGCATCCATTCCTGGCCTGAATACAATTATGCGGCTCTGGATATCTTTGTCTGCGGCACTGTAGACCCCTATAAAGCCATCCCTGTGATCAAAGAGGGATTTGAGACCAACCAGCTTCAGATAACCGAGGTTAAACGAGGTATTTTTTAATGTGGACTTACGAAACCCTTTACCCTGATTACCGTCAAGGGCTGAAGGGTAAACTCATCTATAAGAAAAAAACGTCTTTCCAGGACCTGCGCATCTATGATACTACCCGTTTCGGCAGGACCTTGATGCTCGACGGTGTTGTCCAGACCACGGAAAAGGATGAGTTCATCTACCATGAAATGATGTCCCACCCTCTTCTCCTTCTCCATCCCGACCCCAAAAAAGTTTTGATCATCGGCGGCGGCGACGGAGGCATTTTGCGCGAAGTGCTCAAGCATAAAAACGTAAAACGGGCAGTGCTGGTAGAGATAGACGAATCAGTGATCACTCTGTCCAAAAAATATCTGAAAAAGATCTGCCGTAATGCTTTTAACGATAAACGGGTCGAAGTGATCGTCGATGACGGAGCTCGCTTCGTCAAGAACACCCGGGAAAAATTCGACGTGGCAATAACCGACTCTACCGACCCTATCGGTCCGGCAAAAGTGCTTTTTTCC
>CAZVRU010000012.1:0-25608 GCA_964629785.1 uncultured Planctomycetia bacterium | reverse complement strand
AAAATATTATACCGGCATTTCATCCTGTCTTTCCAAAAACGGCATGATGATCTGCCAGTCCGGCTCGACTTTTTTCCAGCGCGCGGAGATAAGATCCACCTGGAGAACGCTTAATAAAGTATTTCCCCGCACCTGGTTGCACTGTATTTCCGTACCGACCTATGTGGGGGGCTTTTTCGGACTGATGGTCGGATCAAAAAAACCCGACCTGAAAAACACCGATCTGGCTGGTCTGGAAAAAAAATGGGGTTGTCTGGGTATCAATACTAATTATTTTAATCCTTATGTGCATATTTCGAGCGCTTTACTGCCGGAATATGTCCGGAGGGAACTCACATGAAAAAAAACAGGGTTTACGGACAGGAACTGATTCTCAATCTTTTTGATTGCGATCTCAAAACCATCTCCTCCAGGAAAAAAATAGCCGAATTTGCCGATATTCTCTGCAAAAAGATCAGGATGAAAAAATACGGCAAAGCCCTGATCCCTTATTTCGGAGTGGAAAAACCCCACACCAAAGGATATTCACTGGTCCAGCTTATCGAAACCAGTTCGATCACCGGTCATTTTTCCGAACACTGGAAGACCGCTTATATCAATATTTTTTCCTGCAAGACTTTTGATCCCAAGATCGCCAAAGATTTTACTAAAAAATTCTTCGGCGCCAAACGGGTCAAAGCGCGCTTTATTATCCGTTAAAAACTTCGCTTTTCTGAATCTGCAACCCCGGGGGCAGCTGCGGCTGAAGTGCTTTTCTGACCATTTCCGGGCAAAGCGGTTCGGGAAAATAAAAAATGACCTCACTCTCTCCTTCCCTGCCCACTTTCAAAGCCCGGCCGAAACTCAGTCTAAGACGGGGCCGGTAACCCTGGGTAAGATATAAAGGAAGCCCGCTGCGGCGCAGGGCCCGTTCAAAGACTTTCGACAAATCGAGCTGGGAAAAAAATCGCATATCTCCCTGTTTACGAAAAAAAATCTTAATTCTGTATTTTGCCATATTTATTGAGGTGTGCCCAGCATTGATCCTGCCGTTGTTGATACAGGTACTGCCGGTAATCTATTTCTGCTTCGTCAAAGGCCTGCTTCCAGAGGTCCCATCTGAACCATTCTCCGTAAGAATCGAAACAGGCTCCGGCCCGGAACGCTGTTTCGATGGCCCGCGAGAGAAAACGGTCCCCTCTCGACAATATCGCTTCGAGAACACTGCGTTCGATATTCGATACCGCGACCCGCAACCAGGGATAGCGCAATTCTCTCAAAAGAAACTCTTTCTTATCGCGCAAGACCTCTTCCCTGTCCATGACCGCGGATTCGAATTCAGTGAACGGCTTGGGCATAAAAGGATTAATGCTCACATGCAAGCGCAGGCCCAGTTCTCGGTGCAGGCGGCGGACCAGAAGGGCGATCTCAGCCAGGTCCGATTCTTTTTCTTCGGGAAGCCCGAACATAAAATAAAGTTTTATATGGCGCAGGGACAGAGAGCGTATGACATCCCTGGCCTCCCAGAGGACACGGGGATCGATGTTCTTTTTTATCCTGGCCCGCAGTTCCTCTGACCCTGCTTCCAGGGCCACGGTAAGGGCAGTGCTCTTGAGGAGACGCAGTTTTTTATGCAGGCGGCCAACGATATCGTCAACGCGCAGAGAAGGCAAAGAAAGGCCGGCCCCCTTATCTTTCAAAAAAATTATCGATCTGTCGATCAATTCTTCGATCCGCGAATAATTGGATGCCGAAAGAGCCAGCAGGGAAAAATCCTCATAACCGCTCAAAGAGTAGATCTTCTTTATCTGGTCCATCACAACCTCCGGACTTTTTTCCCGGTAAGGATAGTACGCGCTGCGGGCCTGGCAAAAGGCGCAGCGGTTGGGACAGCCCCGGGCGATCTCTATCTGGACCCGGTCATGGACGATCTGGGTATGAGGGGTCAGCCAGGCTAAGGGATAATATGACCGGTCAAGATCCTTTACATATACCCGGCTGAGCGGCAGTCCGGCGCGGGAATATTGTTTTTCACAGACATATCCCCCCTTTTTTTTCCGAACTTCATAAAAAGACGGGACGTAAAAACCTTCCAGTTCGGCCAGAGCTTTGAGCCTTTCCTTTTTCTCCTTTAGCCCGGTCATTATCCGGACAAACTGTTCGGCCTGAGGTTCAAACTCGCCCAGATAAAAAACATCGACAAAAGGAGCAATCGGTTCAGGATTGGCTATTCCCCCGCCGATGACGATAATATCCTGCCGCTGCTCGGAATGAAGGGGTATTCGGGAAAGAGAAAGCATGGTTAAAAAATTGGTATAGTTCAATTCGCAGCCGAGATTAAAGGCCAGCACATCGAAAGACGAAAGAAGAGTCTTTGTCTCCAGAGAGACCAGACCTTCCTTCTTTTCACGTAAATAATCCAAAAGATCGGGACCGGGCATGAAACAGCGCTCGCAGACCGTGCTGTCATATTCATTAAGCATCCCGTAAATTATCCGCAAACCAAGATTGCTCATCCCCACTTCATAAAGGTCGGGAAAACAGAGACAGACCGCAAGCCTGTCCTGATGCGATTTTCTGACCGCGTTCCATTCGTTACCTATATAATGCTGAGGTTTTTGAAATCTATCCCAATCCATAATAAAAATCGATGATCAAAAGTTACAAGTTAGATGTGACAAATAACAAGTCGAACCTCTAATCTTTCCTTTTATCTTCTGCTCACTTACGTACGCAGTATTTGTCATTCCCCACACGTAAGTGTGGGGTAAAATGTTTCCTTTTTACTTCCGCCGCAGGCGGTTGCGTCCTTCGTCCCAGTCCGCCTCGTCCGCCATTTTCAATGGCGAGACGGGCGAGACGATCGTCCCCCTGCCCCGAACGCAGCTTCGGGGTCGTCCTTCGGTTCTCCTCTTCTCCTTTCTCATTTCTCCTCCTCTCGTCTCTATTTGCGAGAAACGAATATCGAGCATCGAGTCTGGTATTCCGGATTAAATCCGGGACTGGCGGGCGACATTGCATACAATACCCAAAAGCAGGGCGCTTATCAGGATATGCGTTCCGCCGTAACTCATCAGCGGCAGCGGTATGCCGACTACCGGCAATATCCCCATGGTCATGCCCATATTGACGAAAATATGCATAAAGAAAAGTGCAGCGCTTCCCACGCAGAGAAACAATCCGTACTCATCGCCGCATTCTCTGCCGATAGCCAGAATATTGGACAAGATCAGATAGTACAGGACCAAAAGGAATAAGGAACCGAGAAACCCCCATTCTTCGGCAATCACCGTAAAAATGAAATCAGTGTGACGTTCAGGAAGAAAGTTGAACTGATTCTGAGTACCGGAAAGGAATCCTTTGCCGGCATATTTACCGGAACCGATGGCTATTCTGGACTGAATAATCGTATAACCGGCGCCCCAGGGATCGATATTGGGATTTACGAATACCAGAAGACGCTTTTTCTGATAATCTTTCAAAGCATGCCAGCCTAAAGGAGCGATAATCAGACCGGCAATAATCGGAAGAAAAAGGAACAGCCTGTTGACCCGGCTGGAAAAACCCATGACAAAGAAAAGGAATATGCAGATCAGGGCTGTCCCCAGATCAGGCTGTTTAAAAATAAACAGGGCCATGATCAGAACCAGGGAAAAGGGTATGACCATTTTGTGCAAAAACACATTAGAAGCTTCCCCGACCCTGCTGAAAAGGCGGGCCAGCAGCAATACCAGGGCCACTTTAGAAAACTCGGAAGGCTGAAACTGCATCCCCAGAATGGTTATCCATCTTTTGGCGCCCATTATCTCCCGGCCGAAAAATATCACTGCCAGCAGAAAAAAAATGGCCAGGCCGTAAAACAAATAGCTCAGATCATAATAAAGACGGTAATTGACCATGGCAAAAACAAGAAATACGGCCCAGGCGATTATTATCCAGATCACCTGTCGTTCGAACAGTTCATGCTGAGTAAATTCGCCGGCCTGATGCAGCGAACTGTAAAGAGCCAGGAGGCTCAGTACATTGAGTATCAGCACTCCGGCAATAATGATGACACAGGATTTTTTCATAGCAGACCGCCTTCTTTCAGCCTGACCAGAAAAGAATGCAAAACCTTGACCGCCTCATAGCTGGAACCGGCATTTTCCAGAAATATACACACCGCATAACGGGGCGAGGAAGATGGCAGATAGGCGACAAACCAGCCATGGTGTTTTCCACTGGTCTGGGCCGTACCGGTTTTTCCGGCCACCTCCAGACCCAAAGAATCGAGCGAATGCGCCGTACCGTCATCGCGGGAAACGACTTCTCTCAGTCCCCGGCTCACTACCGACAGACTGTCTTTTCCGATATTAAGGCGGGTCGGTCCCAGATGCGGCAACGGAGCGTCTTCGACGCTTTCCGCCAGATAAGGATAGACCATAGAGCCGCCATTGGCAAACACAGCCATGAGCAGGGCCGCCCGCAAAGGGGTTATTTCGAAATATCCCTGACCGATGGAAAAATTAAGTGTATCGCCGGGAAACCAGTCGGCATGGAATTTCTTTTTTTTCCAGGACCGGTCAGGTACAAACCCTTTTCGCTCAAAAGGCAGATCAATGCGGCTCAACTGATCCAGTTGAAGAATACGGGACCATTTTGCCAGGCGGTCTACTTCTAGTTTAAGTCCCAGTTTATAAAAATATACGTTACAGGAGTGAGCAATGGCACTTATCAGGTCCTGTTCGCCGTGAACGTGCGAACAGCGGAAATATACCGGGCCCATTTTCAGACCGCCGCTGCAATTCTGGGTCGTGGACGGAACAATAAGCTTCTCTTCCAAACCTGCCAATGCCAGAACCGGCTTGAACACCGAACCCGAGGGATAGCGGCTCTGGATCGCTCTGTTCAGCAACGGTTTATGTGCATCATTGAATATCTGGGAAACATTGCTGCCGGTAGTCAGGTCATTGGCATCATAGGAAGGCCTGGAAACAAGAGCCAGCACTTCTCCGCTGCCGGGATCAAGACAGATAAAAGCCCCCCGCCACTCCCTTAGGGAAATATAAGCAGCCCGCTGCAGCCGGGCGTCTATGGTAAGGAACATATCCTTTCCTTTTACCCTGTCTTTGGTACCCAGATAGCCCACGATCTCTCCCCGCGAATCGACTTCCAGAAGATCGGCACCGTCCTCGCCTTTCAGATAGGTATCATAGTACATCTCCAGGCCGTTTTTTCCCACCCGTTCGAACGGCGAATACCCGTACTCCGGATCAAGGCTCTGCTCCTTTTTCACATATCCCAGGATATGTGAAAACTCCCGGGGATAGGGATAATGGCGCTGCGGCAGGGCCCGGATAACCACTTTATCCTTGAATTGTTCCTTGACCTGCAGGGCTTTTTCCTTGGACAGATCTACCAGGATATCGGCCGGAGTGAACACATTGAGAAAATTACGTTTATATTGCGCCCGGATCTTTTCTTCTCTGACCCCGCTGAAGGACGACAGGTCGCGGAATAATTCATCGAGCTCACGGCGGACCTGATAAGGAAGGATGGCGATATTGAATACCGGTTTGTCGACAGCCAGCTCCACTCCGTTGCGGTCGTAAAAAGTGCCGCGCATCGCCGGCAGAGGCACGATTTTGATATAGTTATTGCGCGCCCGGTTGAGATAATAATCGCCCCTGATTATCTGGTTATAGAACAGGGTCGAAATAATTATCAGAAAACCGATGATGATCGAGCGGGAGAGGAATCGCGTATCCATAATAATAAAAATCGTTCACTCAGATAAAATAACAACCAGGATTGGAAAGAAAAACTGAATACCGTAAAAAAGGAAAACGTTTCCACTGACAGGCTGTTCAACAGCGCGTAGCCCAGGGTGGAAATAACGATCAAAGCCGTTTTCAAATAAACGGTAAGATGGAATTGGGTGCGCAGATAATGAACGGTCACGGTCAGAAAAATAAAAAGAGAAGTATGAAATAAAAAAAAGGTGCCGGAAAAAGAGTCTTTCAGTATCCCGAAAAGGGCGCAGAGAACCAGACAATAGGCCAGCTTAAAATGGAGAGAAATCCAGAGAATACCGACAAAAAGAAGCTCGGTCTGCAGCGCGAAATAAAACGGGCGCATGAAATCGATCAGCAGAAAAACGAATAAAAGACCAGTTATCTTTATGGTTGCCGGGGTCACAAAACGCAGCATATCTGTCTCCCGCGAACACGGTTCTTACTTTACCACGAACACATTCCTTGCCGACTGGATATCAGCCGACGGCTTCACTCGCACATCGAGAAAAAAATCGTCACCGCTTATTTTAGCCTGGCGCACTGTCCCGATCTCGATAGGGAAACCGGCCTGCCGGTTCAGAGCATTTACCCGGTCACCGGCCTCTACTCCCTGATTTTCTTCGACATATAAAATGCGTAATTCTCCGCCCAGCATGCCTTTCAACAGCCCCATACCTTTGTCCCGGATAAATACCGGCAGAGAGAAATAAGGGTCGGACAGCAAAACTACCTCGGAAAAATTATCTTTTGCCTCCAGCACCTTACCGACCAGCCTGCCGTTCTCATCGATCACCAGATCATCGCGGGACACATCGTTACTGCTGCCCACGGAAATATAGGCGATACGCCGCCAGACCGAGGGAGAGAATCCGATGATCGGCGCATAGACCAGCTTTAGATCGCTCTTCTCCCGTATGGCCAGGGCTTTTTTCAGCCGGGCATTCTCTTCTTCCAGATGGGCAAAACGCCCTGCTTCCAGTTTCAGCCGGGCATTCTCTTCCCGGACTTTATCGGTCTCGACCCCCCGCCGATAACTCAGCTGGGTATTACGGGCCGTGACCACAAAAAAATACACGAAAATATCCTTAAAGGCAGGGGAAACAAGCAGAACTGCGAGAAACCATCCGATATATTTGAACTTGAACTTAGAAGGTAGAAACAAGAGTGATCTTCTTTAAAAATTTAGGTTCTTCCAGGATTTTACCAGTACCCTGAGCCACTGCGGTAAGAGGATCATCGGCGATAAAACAGGCCAGACCTGTCTCCTCGGAAATCAGCTTGTCCATGCCTCTCAGTAAAGACCCGCCGCCGCACAATACAATCCCTCTCTCGATAAGGTCAGCGGCCAGTTCAGGAGGAGTTCTTTCCAGGGTCACTTTAGTCGCCTCGACGATCTCCCGCAAAGGCATGTATAAAGCCTCCCTGATCTCTTCTGAATTGACCCGGATAAACTTAGGCAGACCGGTGATCAAATCTCTTCCTCTTACCTCGATGATCAGTTCTTCGTCCAGGGGACATGCCGATCCGATCTTTATCTTGATCTCCTCGGCACTGCGCTCTCCGATCATCAGGTTGTAATTTTTTTTCATGTGCTCGACGATCGCCTCATCCATATCATCACCGCCGATGCGGATAGAACGGGCGTAAACTATACCGCCCAGTGAAATTACCGCTATCTCGGTCGTCCCGCCGCCGATATCTATGATCATGTTCCCCTGCGGTTCGGCAATAGGCAGGCCGACACCTATGGCCGCGGCAATCGGCTCTTCCACCGGGATTACTTCCCGGGCTCCGGCCCGCAGCGCAGAATCCTTGACCGCCCGTTTCTCCACTTCTGTGATCCCCGAAGGAACAGCCACTACTATCCGTGGTCTGATGGAAAAACGATGGGCATGGACTTTTTTTATAAAATAACGCAACATTGCTTCGGTCACGTCAAAATCGGCAATGACCCCGTCCTTCATGGGACGGATAGCCACGATACTGCCGGGGGTCTTACCCAGCATCTTTTTGGCTTCTTCTCCCACAGCCAGGACTTCACCGCTGTTCTTATATATAGCTACTACCGAGGGTTCGCAAAGCACGATCCCTTCTCCGTTGACATAGACCAGAGTGGTAGCGGTTCCCAGGTCTATCCCCACATCATTGGTGAATTTACCCAGGAAATCGCCGATCATTTTGGAAAGATAATTTTTGCCCCTCATAATTCAATTAACTTAATGATAACAGAGTTAATCTCGGTTTGTCAACAAAATTAACATTTTTTAATTAATAAACTGAATACCGATCAAATACCCCTGCTCGGCCTGCCGGCACCAGCAGACCTTGCCTACCTTTTCCTGAGAAACTTCCTCGCCTTCCCGTTCTGCATAATATTTTACCTTAAGGATAGTCCCTTCGGGCAAAAACTTGTCCAGCAGCATACCCAGGCCGCCGCTGCTGGTATTTTTAATGATCCCCGTGCCCTGCGGTGTAGAGAGGATGGTATAATCGACACCGGTGATCAACTTTTCGCGCGGATATCTTCTTCGTTCCTGACCTTTCTGGTCCATACAACCCCCTGTTTGGAAAAATATTTTAACATGAGCCGCATAAAAAGGCAACCACTCTCTGAACCCGCTATCCGGTAAAAACCCGGGAAATAGCGGTTTTCCGGCTAAATCCGATTTTTTAATAGGTGACCTTATGCAGATAGAGACCACCGGCCGGAGCCGGATGATTTATATAACGGCTTTTCCCCCTGACTATGCAGCGGGCCTGCGGCAGCGATATTTCGCCGCATCCGGCCCGGACCAGAAAGGATACGATATTGCGGACCATACAGCGCAAAAATCCGTTACCCCGGAACTTAATGACGATACATCCGCCTTTTTTTCCGAATTTTATTTCGTAGATCGTCCTCCGGCAATCGTGATAAGCAGATGCTTCGCGGGCAAAAAGACGAAAATCCTTTTCGCCGATCAGCAGTCTGGAACACTTTTCCATTTTTCCCATGGACAATTCCTGAGGCACGAACCAGGAACGGTGCCGCTCGAATACCGAAGGCTCGGGATTATTAAAGATCCGGTAACAGTAGGTCTTGTATCGGGCACTGAACCGGGCATGAAAATCTGCCGGCACCTTTTTTATTTTTCTTACCCGTATCGAGTCCGGCAGGAAAGTGTTGAGAGCCTGTTTGATATTAGGCAGGGGTATTTTTGTATCCAGGGAAAAACTCACTCCCTGTCCCCGGGCATGGACACCGCGGTCAGTACGCCCGGCCAGAACGACCCGCACAGGACAGTTGAACAGTTTTTCCAGGGCCTGTTCGAGTTTTGACTGGATCGTCGGCTCAGAAACAGTCTGGCCGTTTACCTGGCGGCGGTTCTGGATCTGGGAACCGTAAAAATCAGTACCGTCATATTCGATCTCCAGAAAAATATTCTTTTTCATAGACCGATTATATCACAAAGCGCCGCCTGAGGCGGAAGTAATAAGGAAACATTTTACCCCACACTTCCGCGCGGGGAATGACAGATACTGCGTACGTAAGTGCGCAGAAGATAAAAGGAAAGATTAGATGTTCGACTTGTAACCTGTAACTTTTTCCTGTCGACCATAACCCATCGACTATTTCCCATCACCTGTCGTCAAAAAGAGACTTTTTAAATTCCGGCGCTCTGCTTCCGATACCGTCTACCTGCGGCTGATAATAGTCTATGTCCGGCAAGGCATTGTTATACTGACCGGCAACGTAAGTAGACTCAGGGTCGGCAGTCGGCTGCTGGGCGATATAAGTAGAACCGGAGTCGGCAGTCGGCTGTTTGGCAATGTAAGTAGAACCGGAGTCGGCAGTCGGCTGTTTGGCAATGTAAGTAGAACCGGAGTCGGCAGTCGGCTGCTGGGCAATGTAAGTAGAACCGGAGTCGGCAGTCGGCTGTTGGGCAATGTAAGTAGAACCGGAGTCGGCAGTCGGCTGCTGGGCTGCAGCGTCGCCGGTACCACTTTGATTCTTACTTTTTTGGTATGCGACATAGTAGGAAAACCAATGACTGTCAGAACTGCCATCATACGATGTATAATTATTCTTGTAATCCAAAAATGGCTTCAGATCCCCAATGTGCTCATCGCCAAAGGCATATACCATAGAACAACCAATCCCGCAAAACAACGTTATCACCAGGCACAAACCGAATAATCTTTTCATGACTCTACTCCTTTTTCAGCACTCTGCTTTTTATTTGCTTTTATCTTTGCCTTGAAAAATTACCGTCCGGCGACCTTGCCTTCTCCTTTCTATCCTGATCAGACTTCGATGGTACGCCAACATATTCATTCTTTGGGAGAATATCCCGGGGCGAACCAGATCTCACCATCCGTATAAAGATATTTTTTCAGCGAATCATCGGCTGTGCTCGGCTCGGTATTTATTGTTTTACCCGGGATCTCCACTGCCGCATTGGCCATGCCACCGGGAGCCACGGTATCGCTGGGCTCGCTGAATAAATCCCCATCCGGGTCATTTACCTTCAGATCATAACCAATATTTTTCGCGGTATCAGCATCGTTGCCCGGATTATAACTCTTGTTCGTCGCCGGAGTAGTTGCCGCGTTGCCCGGGTTATAACTCTTGTTCGTCGCCGGAGAAGTCACCTCGTTGCCCGGGTTATAACTCCTTGTATTCTCGGCTGGATAACTGGCAGGATTAATTGATTTTACTTTGTTACTCTGGGCTGAATATACAGCCCTGTATCCGCTATCCGGTGTCGACTCACTATAATTACTGAAATAATCACCAACCGGCACACCTCCGCCGGCGACGAAAGGTCTTACGCCGGAAGCCGAAGAAGGCCCGCTGAAATCGCCTCTGGTGCCGCAATAAACATTATGCAAACTCACCAGCAGGAACAACAGGTTCACGCCTAATATCAAGCCTGACATCTTCTTCATATTTCACCTCCATTTTTCTATAACTTTACGATTAATCCTCTCTGCCTTCCGATTTATTTTAAAAGACAAGTCCCGCGATCAACCGGCCCCTGCCGCTTAAAACCAGTCAGCAGCTTTCCTGCTGTCGTTAAGGCGCAAAAACAGCCTTAGACTTCGAGAAAAGCCTTTTAATCCCCCTGATTTTTAAAATATTTTCCCGTGGCTTATTTAGCGAAGCAGGTGAGTATAACACATCAAAGTTAAAAATATCAATTGCCCTGGCAACCTTTTGTTTTTCCGCGATCAGTATTTACCCCGTACTTCCGCGTGGGGAATGACGAATACTGCGTGCAAAAGTGCGCAGAGGATAAAAGGAAAGATTAGAGGTTCGACTTGTAACTTGTCACGTGTACCTGTGACTTTTTCCTGTCGACCATAGATCATCGACTATTCGGCAGGATTATTTATTCCTGATCAGCTCTTCGGCGATCTGGACCGCGTTCAAAGCCGCGCCTTTTCTCAGGTTATCGGCAACCACCCATATCCAGAAACCGTTCTTTACCGAGGGGTCCTGACGCAGCCTGGCCACATGCACCGGGTCGCTGCCTTCCACATCCAGAGGAAAAGGGTAGCGGTTATCTTCATAATAGACTATACCTTCCGAATTTTTTATCGCCTTCTCCAGTTCATCCAGAGAAACGTCTTGGGCTGTCTCGAAATAAACTGCTTCTGAATGAGAAGTAAACACCGGCACCCTGGCACAGGTCGCCGATATCTTTATATCCGGATCATTGAATATCTTATGCGTCTCATGAACCACTTTCCATTCTTCGCTGGTATAATCATGATCGATGAATCCGCCGATCTGGGGAATAACATTGAAGACGATTTGATCCTGAAACACGGTAAATTCTTTTTTCAGTTTCTTTTTCAGCAAGTCGAAATCACAATTTTTGTTCTGAGCAACTACTTCGGCAGTCTCTTCCCAGAGAGTCGCTGCGGCTTTTTTCCCGCCCCCGGAAGTAGCCTGAAAACTGGTAAGCAAAATCCTCTTCAGCCCGAATTTTTTATAAACCCCGGCCAGAGCCACGATCATCTGGATAGTGGTGCAGTTAGGATTGGCGATCAATCCTTTATGGCCGGCAATAACCTCCCGGTTAGCCTCGGGAACCACAAGCGGCACGTCCTTTTCCATACGGAAATCGGCGCCGTTATCGATCACTACTGCTCCGGCTTTGATGAATTTTTCGGCATAAAGCCGGGAAGCGCCTTTTTCCCCCTCGGTCCCGGCAAAAAGGGCTATATCGATCCCGTCCAGTTCTGCTTCATCCAGGGCCTCTACCTTATAAGTGCGGCCGTCAACTTCGATATTACGGGCTGACCGGGCGAACACTCTCAGTTTTCCGACCGGAAAAGAACGCTGTTCGATACAGCGCAAAAGTTCGATTCCTACCGCCCCTGCTCCGATGACTGCCACATCGTATTTATTCATGGTACATATCTCCTTACAGGCTCTTTATTACCAGATCTCCCACCTCGGTAGTGGAATATCCCATTTTTCCTGCCGACAGGGTCTGCAGTTTTTCTTTGATCACTTTCCTGACCGCGGTCTCTACGGCTTTAGCCGCCTTTTCTTCGCCCAGAGTTTCCAGCATCATTGCCGCGGCGCTGATCGCTGCCAGAGGGTTGATCACGTTCTTGCCGGTATATTTCGGCGCGCTGCCGCCGATCGGTTCGAACATCGACACGCCTTCCGGATTAAGATTGCCGCCGGCCGCGATACCCATACCGCCCTGGATGATCGCGCCAAGATCAGTGATGATGTCGCCGAAAATATTATCGGTCACGATCACATCGAACCATTCCGGACTTTTGACCATCCACATGCAGGTCGCGTCCACATGAGCGTAATCGGTCTTTACGTCGGGATAATCCCGGGCCATTTTATTAAATGTTCTTTCCCACAGATCAAAGGCATAAGTAAGCACGTTGGTCTTTCCGCAAAGGGTCAGTTTTTTGTCTTTATTCCTTTTTCGGGCGTATTCAAAGGCAAAACGCAGACATCGCTCCACCCCCTTATAGGTATTGATGCCTTCCTGTACGGCAACTTCATCTACCGTATCTTTTTTCAGAACCCCTCCGGAACCGCAATACATTCCTTCGGTGTTCTCGCGCACCACCACAAAATTCACATCATTTTCAGTCTTGTCTTTCAAAGGACAAAAACGCGGATCATAAAGCACGATCGGCCTTAAATTTATATACTGATCCAGGGCAAAACGCAAACGCAGCAGTATCCCCTTCTCCAGTATGCCCGGTTTGACCCGGGGATCGCCGATAGCGCCCAGATAGATCGAATCGAATGTTTTCAGCTCTTCCAGTACCGAATCCGGCAGTATTTCCCCGGTTTTCAGATAACGCTCACCGCCGATATCGTAAGCCACGGATTCATAACTGAAATCGAATTTATCGGCCGCGGCCGCAAAAACCTTTAATCCTTCTCCTACCACTTCCGGACCAGTACCGTCTCCCGGGACCACTGCTATTTTATAACTTTTCCTGCTCATATTCTCTCCTTAACCTTTACTCTAACGTTACTTTTTATTCTTTTTTATCCAGGACAAAAGTCCGCCCCGGTTGACTATCTCCTGCATGAATTCAGGGAACTTTTCGCAGGAATAAACTTCCTTTTGGGTGATGTTCTCTATAATTCCCCGGGCGATGTCCACTCGCAGCTCATCGCCGCTCTTTATCCGGACAGCATCGCCGGATACCAGGATCGGCAATCCGATATTGATAGCGTTACGATAAAATATTCTGGCAAAACTGGACGCGATCACCAGAGCGATCCCGCATCCTTTCAAAGCTACCGGGGCATGTTCCCGTGACGATCCGCAACCGAAGTTTTTCCCGGCGACCACAATATCGCCTTTACCTATCCTGTTTATAAAATCCGGATCGATATTTTCCATGCATTTGGACCCCAGAAATGCCGGGTCCTGAGAATCAAGATAGGTGGCGGCGATAATATCGTCGGTATTTATATCATCCCCGAATTTATGTGCTTTGCCTTTTATAACCACTTTTCTCCTTATGTCTTAATCGTGATCGAAAAACTACTCTCTACTTTCTACCCTCTACTCGCTACTTCCCGAATACTTCATCGGGATGAGCGATCCTCCCTTTAACGGCACTGGCCGCAGCCACTGCCGGTGAGGCCAGATAGACAAAACTCGCCGGATCTCCCATCCTGCCGATAAAATTCCTGTTGGTCGTGGCCAGGGCCACTTCTCCTCTGGCCAAAACACCCATGTGACCGCCCAGACAGGGGCCGCAGGTAGGAGGACAGACCAGGCATCCTGATTCGATAAAGATCTTCAACAGCCCTTCTTTTTCTGCCTGAGCAAATACCCGGGGAGTGGCCGGGCTGATCAGGGTCCGGGTATCTTTCTTTACTTTTTTCCCTTTTAATACTCTGGCCGCGATCCGCAAATCGGTTATACGGCCGTTTGTACAGGAACCGATATAAACCTGGTCCAGTTTTATATTTTTCAATGCGGTTACCGGTCTGGTATTACTGGGAAGATGCGGACAGGCCACCTGGGGCTCCATAGCGCTGACATCGATCTCGATCGTCTCAGCGATGCGGGCATCGGCATCGCTCTTCAAAGTCTTCATATAACGATCAGGCTTGAACCTCTTTTTCTGCGCCTGCGATATGGCCTGATAAGTGATCTCATCGGGTTCGAAAATACCGGCTTTCCCTCCTGCCTCAATAGCCATATTGCTCATGCTGAATCGATCTTCCTGAGGAAGTTTTCTGATCACCGGTCCGGTAAATTCCATCGCTTTATAAAGAGCCCCGTCCACGCCGATCTTGCCGATAGTATAGAGGATCAAATCCTTGCCCGATATCCAGCGCGGCCGTTTACCGGTATAGATAAAACGCATTGTCTGCGGAACACGCAGCCATACTCTTCCTTCATACATGCAGCAGGCCAGGTCAGTAGACCCTACCCCGGAAGCGGCCGCTCCCAGCGCTCCGTAAGTACAGGTATGCGAATCCGCGCCCACCACAAGATCTCCCGGCCGGATCAGGCCCTGTTCGAAAAGAAAGACATGCTCGACCCCGCAGTTCTGAATGTCGTAAAAATGTTTTATTTTAAAACGGGACGCGAATTCACGCAGAAACTTCACGTTATTGGCGGCAGTACTGTCTCTTGCCGGAAGAAAATGGTCGCAGATAAAACCGATCCTGGTCCGGCTGAATACCGAATCGAAACCGGCCTGCTGAAAAGCTTTTACAGCCAGCGGCGCGGTAATATCGTTGCCGAAACAGAAATCGACTTTGGCATAGATAAAATCTTCCAGCTCTTTCCGGGAAGAATGTTTCAAGTAGATCTTTTCGATCAGGGTCAATCCCATAGCTATTTACCTGTACAATTAAAAAAAATTCTCTTTTCGGTATCCGGCCCAGGCACAACAGGCAGGGTCTTGCCGGTTTTATTTATACTGTTTAAAAAGCAGTGTGGCATTATGCCCGCCAAACCCCAGAGAATTGGATAAAGCGGCATCCAGATCAACCTTACGGGCCTGATTAGGCGTATAATCAAGATCGCACTCCGGGTCAGGATTTTCATAATTGATCGTGGGAGGAATGATCTTCTCTTTCAGGGCGCAGGCACAGATAATGGCCTCGATCGCGCCGGCAGCTCCCAGAGTATGGCCGGTCATCGACTTGGTAGAACTGACAGCCACTTTCGAAACAGACGGGCCGAAGGCCTTTTTAATGGCATTGGTCTCCATGACATCGTTCAGTTTGGTCGATGTGCCGTGGGCATTAATATAAATCGGCCGGGATATCTCGATCCCGCCTTCGCTCATGGCCAGGCTCATACCTTTAGCCGCAGCATTGCCTTCCGGGTCAGGCGCCGTAATATGATAGGCGTCACAGGTCGCCCCGTATCCGGCGATCTCGGCATAGATCCGCGCGCCTCTTTTTATTGCCGACTCAAGTTCTTCCAGCACCAGGATCCCCGATCCTTCAGCCATTACAAAACCGTCGCGGTCACGGTCAAAAGGACGGCTGGCTTTCTGCGGAGCGTCATTTCTGGTGGAAAGGGCTTTAAGCGCGCAAAAACCTCCCACTCCCAGGGGGGTTATACAGCTCTCGGTACCGCCGCAGATCATTACGTCGGCTATCCCCTGTTTGACGGCCCGGTACGCCTCTCCCAGGGCATGAGCTCCCGAGGCACAGGCAGTGACCGTACAGTAATTGATGCCCTTGCAATTATACTGGATAGCGACTGTCCCTGCCGCTTCATTGGTGATCAGCATAGGGATCAGGAAAGGAGTGATCTTGGAAGGACCTTTTTCCAGATATTTTTTTTCGGCTTGTTCGACCGAATAGAGACAGCCCACGCCCGAACCGATGATCACGCCGGCCCGGTAAGGGTCGATTGCGGAAAAATCGAATCCGCTGTCGGCAATAGCCTCTTTGGCTGCAGCCAGAGCAAACTGGACAAACCGCGCCGTGCGACGCACTTCACGCTGCGTCAGAACGCTCAGCGGATCGAATTCTTTCACTTCTCCGGCGATAGTGGAATCGAATCCCTGGGCATCGAACTGGGTAATGCGGCCGATACCGCTTTTCCCGGCTACGATATTATCCCAGAAGATCTTTTTCCCGCTACCGACAGGAGAGATGACGCCGATTCCTGTAATGGCGACTCTTCTTCCCATATTTCAATAATCGATTATTTTCAGCTCTTGGATTTCGCTTTTTCGTCGATGTATTTTATCGCTTCACCGACAGTCGCCATCTTTTCAGCGTCTTCGTCCGGTATCTCTATACCGAATTCCTCTTCCAGAGCCATTACTATCTCTACTGTATCTAAAGAATCCGCACCCAGATCGTCCACGAACGAACTTTCCGGTTTTATTTCTTCTTTTTTCACACCAAGCTGCTCGGCAATAATATCCTTTACTCTTTCGTCTACTGCACTCATTTGTGCCTCCTTTCTTGTCAATCCAACTTATTTTTCGATGACTTTACGACAACTGAAGACATGATTCTCTTTCCCTGAACAGTAACTACGTACCGTCTATCAGGTCATCCCACCATCGACTACCAGAACCTGGCCGGTAATATAATCTGCCGCCGGCGAAGCCAGAAACAGTACTGCCCGGGCCACATCGTCAGGTCCGCCGAACCTGCCTAAAGGTATCTGGGCCAGCATGCTCTCCCGTACTTTTTCGGGAAGTTTATCGGTCATTGCCGTTGTTATGAACCCGGGAGCGATGCTGTTTACGCAAACAGAGCGCGAGCCCAGTTCTTTGGCCAATGATTTGGTCATGGCTATGACCCCGGCTTTAGAGGCAGAATAATTAGCCTGGCCGGCATTGCCGATGATACCGATGATTGATGAGATATTTACTATCTTACCACTGCGCTGTTTGATCATGTATTTGGCAACTGCCTTGGAACAATTGAACGTCCCTTTAAGGTTAACGCTCAAAACCTTGTCCCAGTCATTTTCAGAGAGCCTTAACAGCAGATTATCACGGGTGATCCCCGCATTGTTTACTAATATATCAACTCTTCCTGACTTGTCAATAACTTTGTTGACCGTATCCTCTACTTCGGCCAGGGAAGTGACATCAACGACAAAAGTAAGGGTTTTACTGTATTGGGAAAGCTCTTCCCGGGCCTTGTCCAAAGCCGTCTGATCGACGTCAAAAAGTACTAGCGTGGCCTTTTCCTGCGCGAAATAAGAAGCAATGGCCCTCCCGATACCCTGAGCCCCGCCGGTTATAATAACGGTCTTGCCTTCAAACTCCATTATCGTCTCCTCCTCTATACTTTCTCCCGGCGTGCCTTGTTATTTCCGCACGCTCTGATCGGCATCCTGGAAATCTTCTGCCTTTTCAAAATTCTGCACGATAGCCTGCCGGGAGATCTTACGGATAAGCCCTTTCAATATCCGGGAAGGACCGGTCTCATAAAAAACCCCGACCCCCTGGGCAAGCATATATTCCACACACTGCTTCCAGAGCACCGGCGAAACCAGCTGTTTTAGGAGATTTTTTCTGATCTCCTCAGGATCAGTGTGCCCCAGAGCAGTAACATTGCTGACCACCGGTATTCTGGCCCGGCTGAATTCAAGAGTGTTGATAATTTTCTCAAGTCTGATCCGGGCCGGTTCCATAAAAGGAGAATGAAACCCGCCGCTTACCGAAAGCTCGACTACCTTTATCCCCTGGCCGGCAATATCCTTTATTACCTGCTCTTTTTTTCCTTTTGCTACCGACACCACTGTCTGCTGGGGAGAATTGACATTGGCCACATAAAAACCGACAGATTGAAGATCTTGTGCTGCCTCGCTGTTTATGCCGACCAGAGCCAGCATGGTCGAAGGATTCTGAGTTGCCGCCTCTTCCATTGCTTCGGCTCTTTCCTTGACCAGAAGCACCACATCTCTCAGACTCAGCACACCGGCCGCGTAAAGACAGCTGTATTCTCCCAGGCTCAATCCGGACAAAAATTTTACTTTTTCCCTGTCTTTTTCCGATAAGGCTTGGAAAGCAGCCAGACTTACGGCCAGTATGGCCAGCTGCTGATACCGGGTATTTTTCAGATCCTCTTCCGGGCCCTGAAAACATTTTTGCGACAACTGAAATCCGAGTATTTCGTCGATACCGGAAAACAGATCACGGCTGGCAGAAAAGGTTTCGTATAACGACCTTCCCATCCCCACATACTGGGCACCCTGACCGGGAAAAATCACGGCCTTCGCTGAACTGTCCACTTTTTGCCTTCCTTTTCTTTACTGAAAAATCAAAACGCGGCTTTCGCCTCTCAAACCCATTTGATCACGTTTGCGCCCCATACCAGACCGCCACCGAAAGTATCGATAAGCACGATATCTCCTTTGGCTATCCTTTTTTCTTCCCAGGCCTCACAGAGTGCAATGGCACTGCAGGCAGCCGACATGTTACCGTAACGCTGGATATTGATAAAAACCTGATCGTCGCTGAGGTTCAGCCGTTTGGCCACGGCATTGATGATCCGCATATTGGCCTGATGAGGGATAAGCAGATCGACATCCTCGGCTTTTAAAGACGCGGTCTTCAAAGCCTTGATCGCCGCCTCGACCATCAGCCGCACAGCCACTCTGAATAATTCATTACCTTTCATTTTTATATAATGCAGACCTTTGGCAAGTGTCTTTTCCGAAGGAGGATTCAGCGAACCTCCCCCGGGAAGGCTGAGAAGAGACGGGTCAGAGCCGTCAGCCCCCAGTTCCGCGCTCAAAAATCCGTCTTTTTCACAGGGCACCAGAACTGCTGCTCCGGCCCCGTCGCCGAACAATACGCAGGTCCCCCGGTCTTTCCAGTCAGTAAAGGCGGTGAGCACTTCGCTGCCCACTATCAAAGCATTTTTATACATGCCGGTACGGAGAAAATTCCAGGCCAGGGTAAGAGCATGGACAAAACCGGCGCAGGCGGCGCTGACATCAAAACAGGCTGCCCTATAGGCTTTGAGATGACGTTGAAGATGACAGGCAGTGGAAGGGAAAAACATATCCGGGGTTACTGTCGCCACGATGATCAATTCCACGTCCTCGGCTTTTATTCCAGCCCGTTTGAGGGCCTGAGCCGCGGCATGAGAAGCGAGTTGGGAGGACGAAACCCCTTTCTTGGCTATATGACGGGTCTTGATACCGGAACGTTCGGTGATCCACTGATCGGTGGTATCGACCATTTTTTCCAGATCGGCATTGGTGAGGATGTCAGGCGGTAAGTATTTCCCTAATCCGACTATCTTGGCAGATCTCATTGACTCTCCTTGTAATGGTCTGATTGAGCCCCCGGTCCAGTTCTTCGATAGATACTTTTACCGCGTTCTTTATGGCGTAGGCTGTGGAACGTCCGTGCCCGATTATCAGCACGCCGTCAATGCCCAGCAGCGGCGCTCCGCCGTACTCGGAATAATCAGTGATCTTCTTAAAACGTTTCAGGGTCCGTTTCAGAAAAAAAAGACCCAGTTTGCCCAGAAGGTCACGCTTTAAACTGGCCAGCAGAAATTTTCCCATGGTCTCGGCAAATCCTTCGGAAAGCTTCAAGGCTACGTTGCCCACGAATCCGTCACAGACGATACAATCGCATTTTCCGGAAAACAGGTCCCGTGCTTCCAGGTTACCGATAAAATTCAGGGACGCATTGGAAAAAAGGCGATGCGTCACTTTCACGAATTCAGGCCCTTTGGATTCTTCTTCACCGATATTGAGAAGTCCCACGCTGGGATTTTTTTTGCCCATGACCAGAGAAAAATATTCCGCAGCCATGATACCGTACTGAAAAAGATGCAACGGTTTGGGATCTATATTGGCACCGACATCGATGACAAAACAATTACCTTTTAAAGTGGGAAGGACCGTGCCGATCCCCGGACGATCGACTCCCGGCAGCATACCCGCTCCCAGAGCTCCGGCGCATACTGCCGCACCGGTATTGCCGCAGGACACGAAAGCATCGATCTTTTTACGTTTGAGCATATCGACCCCTATGACCAGGGAAGATTTTCTTTTTCTTCGCACCGAGATGGCCGGAGCTTCAGCCATCTCTATTTTTTCTTTTGCTTCGATGATCTCGAAAGGCGCAAGGGAAATCCCGTCTTTTCGGGCTCCTTCCTCGATCTCATTTTTAAGGCCGATAAGCACTACTTCGGCCCCGTATTCTTTACGGGCCAGTTCAGCCCCTTTTAACGGCTCGTAAGGAGCCAGATCCCCTCCGCTTATATCCAGCCCTATCCGGTATTTCATCTCTTTTTCTTCTCTTTCCGTTCGACGACCACTACTTCCCGTCCCTTATAGTACCCGCAAAAAGGACAGACCCGGTGAGAAAGCTTCTTTTTCTTGCACTGCGGGCATTCCACCAGAGCCGGAGAAGAGATCTTCTGATGAGTTCTCTTTTTTGCCGTACGCGCTTTTGAATGTTGTCGTTTAGGGTGTGCCATTGATTAACCTCCTGATTATTTTAATCCGTTTATTACCTACTGCTGATCAGCCCGACAACTGCATTTTTCCCGGTTCAGATTCTTGCCGCAGCCCGGACAGATACCCCGGCAGTCCGGTGAACAGAGCACTTTCATCGGAAACTGAAGAAGTATATTTTCCCGTATATCGGCATCGACTTCCAGAACGTCTTTCGGGAAAGGCGGCTGATAATAAACCTCAAAATCATGGGTTGCTTTCTGATCTATTTCTTCCAGACAACGGGAACAGATAATGGTCCGCTCGATCTCGCAATGCAGACAGGCCCGGATATTTTTTCCGATCCGGTTAAAAACCCCCCGGCAATGGCCCGGCCGCCGGAAACGCACGTCCACGCTGTTCATATCCCAGGCAGGAAGATCGATATCTTCTTCGATCACCAGGTCCTGCTCAGTGATCTCGTCAACCGCGACTTTCATTTAATTTCTCCTGAAGTGCCCGGGCTGATGCCTCAGGTACAAGTTCACTGACATCAGCTCCCAGACAGGCAGCTTCTTTGATCAATTTCGAGGAAATATAAGAATACTGGGGATGAGGCATAAGGAATATAGTCTCTATGTCCGAGGCCAGCTTGCGGTTGGTCAGGGCCATCTGGAACTCATATTCAAAATCAGAAATCATCCTTAACCCCCGTACAATAACGCGAAACCCGTGTTTTTCGGCCCAGGATACAATAAGTCCATCGAATCCGGTAACCTCCACCGAAGACAGATCACCCACTGCCTGCCTGACCAGAGCCACTCTATCCTGAAAAGAAAACAAAGTCTTTTTTACCGGTGTCTTTACCACGGCCACGCAGACCTTATCAAAAATACAGCTGGCTCTCTGGATAATATCCAGATGGCCGAGAGTGATCGGATCAAAAGTTCCGGGATACAGTACCTTTCTCATCTTGCGCAAGATAAATAGAAATCAGGGTCTGGCCATAATGTCTGGAATAGACACGGGACAAATGCGTGTAGTCAGATATAGTCTCGTCTTTATAAAAACAGCTCTCGATGACCAAGCCACGAGGGGACACTATATCACATTCATCTATGGTTTGCAAGGCTTTTCTGGCCAGTCCCCGGGAATAGGGAGGGTCAAGAAAAACAAGATCAAATCTGCGGTTTTGGGCCGATAATGACCTGAGCGCGGCACAGGCATCCCTGATGATTATCCGGGCCTGATCCCCTATTTTCAGCAGGGCCAGATTCTTTTTCAGGGTAGTTGCACAGCCCCGATGATCATCCACGAATACGGCCTGCCCGGCACCCCTGGATAAAGCTTCGATCCCCAGTGCGCCGGAACCGCTGAACAGATCAAGCACCCGGCTATCAGATATCTCCTGCTGAATAATATCGAAAAGTGATTTTTTCGCTCTCTGGCCCATGGGACGGATCCCTTTGGGAACCAGAATATTACATCCTTTAAACCGACCGGCTATTATTTTCATTATTATTACCTGTCCAGCCCCAGATACTTCTTTATACCGCGGTGTTCCGGCCTGACCAGGTCCGGATCAGCAGAGATCACTTCTCCGGCATCCTGACGGGCCACATCCAACACCTCGATATCCCGTATCGGGTTGGCTTTTTTCAATTGCGGATAGCCCCACTGGCAATGGCCGAAAAAATCACCCGGACCCCGTAATTTCAGGTCTTCTTCGGCAATGACAAACCCATCGTCGATCGAGCTGATTATCTTTATCCTCTGGCGGGCATTCCCGCCCAGGCCCGGCCGGACAATAAGGATAAAAAAGGGATCATAAACAGAGCGGCGGATACGGCCCCGCAGCTGATGCAGCTGAGCCAGGCCGAACCGTTCAGGATTTTCCACGACCATCACCGTAGCATTTTCTATATTTACCCCTACTTCGATGACCGTGGTAGCCACCAGGATATGGGTCTGCCCGGCCCGGAAAGAAGAGACCACTTTTTCTTTTTCTTCTTTTTTCAAACGGCCGTGCAGTACCCCGGTACGATAGCCGGAAAATCGCTTCTCCAGGTACTTATACATCTCATTAAGCGAGTGCAGGTCCTCATCCTGAGACTCTTCGATCACCGGAAAAACCAGATAGGCCTGCCGGCCCTGAAGCAGTTTCTCCTCGATAAATTTATAGACCCATTGCCGCTTTTTTTCTCCTACCACCATGGTCTGCGGTTTTTTCCGTCCCGGGGGCAGTTCATCTAAAATCGAAAGATCCAGATCTCCGTAAAGAGTAAGCGTCAGGCTGCGGGGTATAGGAGTAGCACTCATCACTATATAATCGGGATTCACTCCTTTCCGGGGAAGAAGTTCGCGCTGAGCGACACCGAACTTGTGCTCCTCATCGATTATGGCCAGGCCCAGACGGTGAAAAGATACTTTTTCTTCGATCAGAGCATGCGTGCCTACTGCGATCGAGGTGTGCCCTTCGGCAAGAAGACGCATCTTTTTTTCTTTTTCCTTTTTCGTCAGTCCGGACAACATAATGTCCACGCCGAATCCCAGCGGCCCGAGAAAAGAGCGCAAAGTCTCGTAATGCTGAATGGCCAGGACCTCGGTCGGGGCCATAAGACAGGCCTGACATTTATTGGCCGCGCATACTGCCGCGGCAAAGAGAGCGATCACGGTCTTTCCTGAGCCGACTTCCCCCTGGATCAGGCGGTGCATAGGACGCCCTGCCTGCATGTCATTAAGTACCGCGGCCAGGACTTTCTTCTGAGCCGTAGTAAGACTGAACCCCAGTTTATCTTTCAGCCCGGCGATCAATTGATGGTCTAGGGAAAAAGAAAGGCCTTTCTCCCCGGCCCGTTCTGCTTTACGTACATAGACCAGCAGCTGGGAAAAGAAAAGTTCTTCGAAAATAAAACGTTCTCTGGCCTGATCTGCCTGTTCCAGCGAATCCGGCCGATGTAATTCATGAACGCTCTGAGAAATATTGATCAGCCTTCTTCTCTCTCGTATGTAGAAAGGCAGCGGATCTTTTATGAGCGAAGCGTAATCGGCTACGGCCCGTGAGATCAATTTTCTTATCTTCTTCTGGGACAATCCTTCGCTAAGCCTGTATACCCCGATAATGCGTTTGAAATCCGACGATTGCCGGTCATCTTCTTCTATCTTTTCATATTCGGGAGAAATGATCTCCAGTTTCCCTTTATAACGTTTTGCCTTGCCGTACAAGAGCAACTCATCGCCTACTTTGATATACTGATTAAGAAACGGCTGATTGAACCAGAGACAGAGTATGCTGCCGCTTTCATCGGCAACCAGTGCTTCGAAAATACTTTTGCCCCGGTAGATCGAATAGCTTTTGCCTGTTTTCCTCAGATTACGGACTTGCACCCTGCCCTGGATCAGGCAATAGTCCCCTTCTTTTACCTCGCTTATCTTCTGAAGCCGGGAACGGTCTTCATAACGGACCGGGAAATAGCAGAGCAGGTCACGCACTGTATAAATCTCCAGGCGGGCCAGGACTTTTTCCAGTTGCGGCCCCACTCCTTTTAAATAACGCACCGGTTGATCGATCATATTTTCAGTCAATAGTCTATGGTCCATCGTAAAAAGTTACAAGTTAGTGACATGTTACAAGTCGACAAGTCTGAAGGCGACAAGTCAGCAGTTCGGTTACGGTTAAGTTTACGATGCCCGTATCGTCTTTCGGTTACGTCGTTCGGCCTTTTTGAATATGAAAAAATCATGATTATATATTTCCTGACATTACCCTTGCCGCTATACGATACGGGCTTCGTCCTTCGATTCCCTTCGATGTTATTCAGGACAGGTCACTCAGGACTACCCTGAGTAGTTCGACAGAGCTCACTGCAGGCAGGGTCGAAGGGGTCGTTACCCTAACCATTTAACCGTTTTGAAATGCTAATTCCCGCCTTGCCGTCGAGGCAGGTTGCAATTTGCCTTTGTATTTTTTCTCGTCTCTTACCTATAGCCTATCGCCCATTGCCTATCGCCTCTTACCTATTGCCTGTCGCCTGTTTATAGTCTTCTATTATCTGCCGGTGGTCAAAAGCGATATTTTCGGGAAGGTCTTGCAAAAAGAATACTTCGGCCCGGGCCGCATCATCCCCGGCCCGGAGAGTCCCCTGGCCTTTGCCGGTAAAAACTGCGGAAATCGTATGGAAACGGGGGTCCCGGTCAGGATCAGAATAGACCCTGAACTGGTTTAGATCACGGTATTCAAGACCGGTCTCCTCTTTTATTTCCCGTTGCACCGCTGTTTCCAGCGATTCTCCGTAATCGACAAAGCCGCCGGGCAAGGCCCAGCCAAAAGGAGGGTTCCGGCGTTCGACCAGAACGATCCCTTTTTCCATCTCGACGATACCGTCCACTGTGCAATAAGGACCGCGGCCCAGAACATCGATCATATGCCGGAGATAACCAAGCACCTGGGTCTCGAATATAGCGCACCTGTCCTTGTTTGAAAGCAGACAACGTATCAGGTTCAGGCCGTTTCGACCGCGACACCGGGCATAGCGCGATATTTCCTGGGCGATTATCTTGGCGCTGGCAACAGCCGGAAAACCGCTGTCCACACCGACCGGTCCGAGAAAAACAGTTTTACAACCGCTTTGTTCTGCCGCAACCAGACCTCTGCGCACAGTGTCGCGCACCGTATTTTCCTCAGGCCGGACCTGAAGATCGGCTATCCGGCACTGATCCTCTATGTCCATAATATCACCCTTTATCACTTCCACAGTCAGGCCATAAACATCCATAAATATTCCTCCCTAAAACATAAACCGTGAGACGTTCTCCCTTCGGTCGGACGTGAGACGTCCGCTCACTCCACTCGCTTAGACGAAGAAAGAGATACTTCTCATTTCTTACATCTTATTTTGCAATGCTAATTTGCAATTTCTGTACTATTAAGAAGTCAAGTTAACAGTTTTTGAAAACGCTGCCGTATAAAAGAG
>CAZVRU010000011.1:75288-78415 GCA_964629785.1 uncultured Planctomycetia bacterium | reverse complement strand
ATAGCGGTTAGGCCCGCCTTGCCGGCGAGGCAGGGTTGCGCGCTGGTGCGCGTAAGGAAAATTCTAAATACATGTCGCCTTGTCGCCGTCTGACTTGTCGACTTTAGGCTATTTATAACTTTTGTAGTAAGGAGTAGGCCATGAAATTGTTCATCGATACAGCCAATCTTGATGAGATTAAAAAAGCCCATGATATGGGGGTGCTTGACGGCGTCACGACCAATCCCACTCTTCTTTCCCGGGAACAGGCAGAGCCCCGCGCCCAGATCGAAAAAATATGTGCCCTGGTTTCCGGGCCGGTCAGTGCCGAAGTCACTGCTCTGGACAGCGAGGGCATGGTCAAGGAAGGCCGGCTTCTGTCTCAGATAGCTCCTAATATCGTGATCAAGGTCCCATCCACAGTAGAGGGGCTTAAGACCACCCGGCAACTGAGTGAGCAGGGCATAAAGACTAATCTTACTCTCTGTTTTTCTCCTTCCCAGGCTTTGCTTGTGGCCAAGGCCGGTGCGGCCTATGTGTCGCCCTTTGTCGGCCGTCTGGACGATATATCTGCCGAAGGTATGGAACTTGTTTCCGATATCCGTCTGATATACGATAATTACGGGTTTGATACCGAGATCATCGTGGCTTCGGTACGTCATCCTCTGCATCTGGTAGAAGCGGCGCGTCTGGGAGCCGATATAGCTACAGTGCCTTTTAATGTAATAGCCAAATTGATGCAGCATCCTCTGACCGATATCGGTATCGAAAGGTTTCTGAGTGATTGGAAAAAATTAGAGCAGGGGCTGAAGAAGCAGTGACATTAAGGAAAAAGTTTATTATAGTATATATACTAAGGTCGGTATCAAAAGGGCAGGGGAGATCATGAAGGCAGATAAAACAGGAAGAAAAAAAATAAAAGGTCTGAGGATAGATAGTAAAGCAGTCTGCCTGGCCGGGCTGTTTTTATTGTGCCCGTTGCTGCTCTGGGCCCAGCAGAAAATGGTGCCGGTTGTCGTGGACGGTGATGAGGTGAATTATATGGGTCAGGAAAATAAAGTCGTGGCCCGGGGCAATGTATCGCTGAAATATAAAGATATCACCATTACCTGCGATCAGGCAGAATATTACACTGACAAGAACAGCGCCAGTATAACCGGGAATGTAAACATTGTTTCGGAAAAAGGCAGGGTATTTGCTGAAAACGCCCGGTATAATTTCAATGATAAGACTGCGCAAATAGATCAGTTAAAGGTAAACGCGCCGCCTCTTTACGGCAGAGCAGAGCAGGGCCGGGCTTTGAGCGAAGAAGAATATATTCTGGAAAAAGGGTTTGTGACCACCTGCGACCTTGATCAGCCTCATTACCGTATTCAGGCCCGTACCATTTCTGTGTACCCGGGAGAAAGAGTGACCGCCCGTAATGTTGTGATCTATATCGGTTCGCTGCCGGTCATGTACCTGCCGTATTATTCGCAACGGGTCAGGGACAATTCTTTTCCGATAGAACTGTCGCCGGGAAAAAGCAGTGACTGGGGATATTATCTGCTGTCCCGCTGGCGTTATGCGCCGAATGAGTCTCAACGGGGTAAAGTATCTTTCGATATCTATGAAGACCGCGGCCTGGGTGCCGGTATCTTTCATCAGGCAGAAAGCGATTCCCTGGGCCGGGCTTTGTTCAATTTTTATTCGATAGACGACCGGCTCTATGATCGCGACCAGAGAGATGAACTATTCGAGATGTACTCCGAACGGAGCGCTGTTTCCGGCAAGTATCTGGAAGACGACCGCTACAAGGCCCAGTTTGCCTACCAGTGGCAGCCGTCTCCCGATCTTTCCTTGCGCAGCGAGTTCAATAAGTTTTCCGACCCGTACTTCAGAAAAGACTTTTTTTACCGGGAATATGAAATAGATAATTCACCGGAGTCTTATTTTCTGGCCGATAAATCCTTTTCCGGATCGTCTCTCTCTCTTTATGCCCGGAAAAGGGTCAACCATTTCTACACCGAGACAGAATATCTTCCCAAACTGGAATATAATCTTTATCGCCGTAATATTTCCGGGGATGCTCCTTTTTATATCCAGTCCGATACTTCTCTGGGAAATCTGACCAGGAAGAATGCCTATTCCGACCTTGACGATGATGCTCTGCGCCTGCATTCCCACAATGTGCTCAGTTATGAACAGCGCCTGGGCTGGCTGATGATCAATCCCTATACAGGCCTTTATACTACATACTATTCAAAGAATACTTTCGCTGACGATGATATAATGCGCCTGGCCCCGGAAGCAGGCCTGATTTTAAGTACCGAGATGTATAAACCTCTCGACTGGTCATTCTCTTCTCTGGGCGAGGAAGTGTCGCAGGCCCGGCATGTCATTATCCCGGAACTGCGCTATTCGTATATTCACGAACCTACTACCTCGCAAAACCATCTTTTCGCTTTCGACAGTATCGACGAACTGCAGCGAAGAGAATCGATCGTTTTAGAATTGAAAAATAAATTTCAGACGAAAAACGACAGACGGCGCTGGGATTTTATTTACTTTTCCCCTTCGATCGAATATGCTTTTGATGACGAAGGCAAGGGCAGTTATTTCGACAATATCAAGGCCGATCTGGAAATATATCCCAGCCAGAAAATATCGCTTACTGCCGATGCTTTTTATGATTGTCAGGACCGGGCAGTGCGGGAAGCGAACACCGATATCGGACTGCACAGTTTCGATAACCGCTATTCGGCGGCAATAGGCCACCGCTATGCCCGCAACGAAAGCTCACAGGGAACTGTTTCGGCTTCGATAGAACTTTCGCCGAAATGGACTTTTTCCAATTATGTCCGCTATGAGTTCAAAGAGCAGAATTTCAAAGCTCAGCAGTATAAGGTGCGCCGTGATCTGCATTGCTGGTGGATGGATATCGGCCTGGATGTAGACGAAGAGCGCAACTATACGATATGGTTTATGTTCACGGTCAAAGCTTTTCCCGATGCCCATTTCGGTTTCGACCATTCTTACAGCGGCGCACGCCAACAGTATTGATAAAAGATCACCGAGGCCATTATGAAAGAACCGATACCAATTCTTGATCTGCACCGCGAACACAACTTTATGAAAAAAGATATTGATAAGGCTGTAAGGAAATGTT
>CAZVRU010000011.1:51899-75278 GCA_964629785.1 uncultured Planctomycetia bacterium | reverse complement strand
CAGCCAGCAATGGGTCATGGGCCCTGAACTGAAAAAATTCGAAGAGAAAGCTGCTGCTTATCTGGGGCAGAAGCAGGCGGTAGGAGTTGCTTCCGGCACAGACGCATTGCTTTTTGCTTTAAGAGCTTTGGCATTGAAAAAGCGCGGGATTCCCTGCTTTACTGTTAAAGATGAGATCATAACCACACCCTTTACCTTTATTGCCACTGCCGGCGCCATAATCCAGGCTGGTGCGCGTCCGGTGTTCGTCGATGTCGATCTCGACACTTACAATATAGATCTTTCGGCGATTAAGAAGGCAATAACTAAAAATACAGTAGGGATAATACCTGTGCATTTATTCGGCTTGCCCTGTGACATGAGTGAGATCATGAAGATCGCGAAAAAACACGGATTATTCGTAGTGGAAGATACTGCTCAGGCTTTCGGAGCTTCTTATAAAGGGAAAAAAGCCGGTACTTTCGGGGACGCTGGCGCCTTCAGTTTTTATCCTTCCAAAAATCTGGGCGGCTGCGGAGACGGAGGCATGGTCGTCACTTCTCAAAAAAAACTGGCCGAGGCAATAAAGATACTGGGCAATCATGGACAGAAAAAGCAGTATGACGCCGTTTTTCCGGGGAGTAATTCCCGCCTGGACTCTTTGCAGGCCGCGATACTTTCCGTGAAATTGAAACATATCGATCTGCTTAACGAAAAAAGGCGAAAAATAGCCCATTTGTTCGATAAGGCCCTGTCTGGTATTCCCGGATTGCATATTCCTTTTAAACCTGCGAAGAGCAGGCATGTCTATCATCTTTATACTGTGAGGATCGAAAGCCACCGCCGGAAAGTAGTGAAAGCCTTGAATGCCGCTGGGATCGGTGCCAGAGTATATTACCAGACTTTGCTGCCTGATATGAAGGCTTTTTCGCAGAGCAGGACAGCCGGCAAGCTCAGCCGGGCACGTTCGCTTTCCCGGACCACCTTCAGCCTTCCCCTGCACCCTTTTTTAAAAGAGGCAGAGATAAATTATATCATTTCGATATGTCGTAAGGTTTTCGGCTGATCCTTTTATCCCCGACGATATTTTATCGATAATCCCGTTGACAGATAAGGGGCAAAGAGGGTATACTATGTTCAATGAATGAACAAGCCACTTCGTATATTCAGAGCATTGCCCAGCAGGAAGAGGCTTTTCTGCTTCTTTCCGAACTTCAAAAAGCGCCTGATATGACCCAGCGCCAGTTGGCCATCAAACTGAACATATCCCTGGGAAAAACCAATTACCTGATCAAGGAAATGATAAAAAAGGGGTTCTTGAAAATGATCAGTTTTTCCCGCAAGCCGCAGAAAGTAAAAAAAGCCGGTTACATGATCACGCCGGAAGGGTTCAGCGCGGTGATGAAACTTGCCTATGCTTATCTGAAGATCAAGGAAGCCGAATACAAACGTATGAAAAAAGAATGGAAAGATCTGCAGAACAAGAGCACTGTGTCAAGAAAGGAAGGCGACCATGTCAGGTAATAATCCGTTTTTGGCCGGTCGCAAGATGGTCTAATGAAGAAAAAAATAAAGTTGTTATGTACTCTCGGCCCGGCCTCGTTTAACGAAAAGACAATCGTGCGCCTGGATGCCTTAGGCGTTGATGTCTTCAGGATAAATCTTTCCCATACTCAAACAGGGGAGTTAGAGGCGATCATCAGATTGATTAGAAAATATACGTCCAGGCCTATTTGTCTGGATAGCGAAGGAGCGCAGATCAGGACCGGCAGGATGCGGGACGGCGGGGTGTTCCTTAAAGAAAACACCCGGGTTAAGATAACCACAAAAGAAATACTGGGTGATTCCGGCCAATTTTCTTTTTCGCCCTTTTTTGTCCTTTCTCAAATGAGAGTCGGCGACCTGATAAGCGTCGATTTCGATTCTGTTCTTTTACGTATTCTGGAATGTTCGTCTCAGGAATTGACAGTTGATGTCGTTTCCGGTGGACTGATCGGCAGCAATAAAGCAGTGACAGTCGACAGGCATATCTCCATGCCGGTGATGTCCGACAAGGACCGGAGTGCTATCAGGATAGGCCGGGCTCTGGGAATTACCCATTTCGCCTTGTCGTTTGCGGCCGATAAAGAAGGGGTGGAAGAATTCAGGCGGGAAGCGGGACAGAACTCGTGCATTATCTCAAAGATCGAAAGTGTAAAAGGCGTGGAGAATATCGACGAGATCGCCGGGGTTACAGACGCGTTGCTTATAGACCGGGGAGATCTTTCGCGGGAAGAACCGGTCGATAAGATACCGTTTATTCAAAAAGCGATTATCCGCCAGGCAAACCGTCATAAGGTTCCGGTATACGTGGCCACCAACCTTTTGGAGTCAATGGTGAAAAGTAAGAAACCTACACGGGCAGAAGTAAACGATGTAATCAATACTCTCCTTGACGGTGCGGATGGTCTGGTTCTTGCCGCTGAAACCGCTATTGGTGAATATCCGGTCAATTGCGCGGTAATGATCTCCCGGATGATCGGCCATTTCGAGGTGATTTCGCAGGGGGGTTCTGTCGAAGATCTGCGAAAAAGAGATTCCTTCCTTTTAGTCGAACCGCACGGCGGCAGGCTGATCGACCGGGTAAGAGAGGATATCGACCCGCTTTGCCTGGACAAGAATAAAAAAATAATCGTGGATTGGGACGTGCTTCTGAATGCGGAACAGATCGCTGTGGGGACTTTTTCCCCTTTAGAGAAATTCATGACCAGCGCTGACCTGAAATCCGTGCTGGGGGGGTATAAACTTAGCAACGGGACCGTTTGGCCTTTGCCGATCGTTCTTCAGGTAGACAAGGAAACTGCCGCTGGCTTACGGATCGGGGAAATGGTCGCTTTAGCCTGGGACGAGGACGACGCTGTCTATGCCCGGATAAAGGTAGAGGATATTTTCTCTTATGATCTGCGCCAAATGTCCAGAGAGATGTTCGGTACGGATGATGTCCGTCATCCAGGCGTGAAGAAGCTGATGAGCAAAGATAATTATTTTATTGGTGGTGCGGTCGACCTTGTGCGCCGGGTGCCGTCGCTCTACCGGCATTATGAACTTACTCCCAGGAAAGCCAGGACCATTTTTGAAAGTAAAGGATGGAGCCGGATCGTGGGATTTCACACAAGAAATGTAGTCCATAGAGCTCATGAGCATATCCAGATGATGGCTTTTGATAAATATCATTGTGACGGGCTTTTCATCCATCCGGTTGTGGGACCCAAAAAAAGCGGCGATTTTGAGGGTGACATCATCCTTAAATGTTATCAAATGATGATTGAGCGGTATTATCCCAGAGGAAAAGTAGTCTTGGGAGCGTTTCGTAATTATTCCCGTTATTGCGGGCCGCGCGAAGCTGTATTTACCGCTCTTTGCCGCAAAAATTTCGGCTGCAGTCATTTTATTGTCGGCAGAGATCATACCGGCGTCAGTGATTATTATCCTCCTGAAGCAGCCCATGATCTGTTCCGGGAGTTGGGAGACCTGGGGATATGTCCGATATTCTTCAATACCATGCATTTTTGCGGAAAGTGTAAGGCCTATGTGGATAAGTGTCCCCACAGTAAAGGCGACATGATAAGTATAAGTGGCACTCAGGCAAGAGAAATGCTGCAGGCGGGAGAAAAACCACCGGAGTGGTTTATGAGGAGCGATATTTCCCAGATGATCCTTGCCGCGCTTGATAAAGGGGAAAAGGTCTTTATTTGATGAATAAGGCAGCTATATTCTGGTTCACTGGTTTGTCTGGATCGGGAAAAACGACCATTGCCGAATGCGCAAAAATACAATTTGCCAGTGTCGGTAAAAAAGTAAAAATTTTTGATGGCGATACGATACGTTCGAAATTGAATCGCCATCTGGGGTTCACTCCTCCGGATATCAAAGAGAACAACCGGATCATAATCGATCTATGCCTGCAGGAGAGAAAAACATGGGATTTTATTTTTGTTCCGATCATTTCTCCTTTCCAGGAATCGCGTCTGCTGGCCAGAAAACGGCTGTCACCGGATTTTTATCTTATATACATAAGATCTTCCCTGGCTACGGTGATGAGGCGCGATCCGAAGGGGCTTTACCAAAAGGCGCGATTCGGCGAAATTGATTTTTTTATCGGAGTTGACGAAAGGGTGCCGTATCAGCCGCCCCGCGATTTCGATTTAGTACTGGATACCGAGCGTAACGGCCCGGATAGTTCGGTAAAGCAGTTTTGCCGGTTCGTTATCGATAAAAACCGCCAAAAAAATGAACCGGCTGGTAATAGAGGATGGGGGTCTTGACGGAATCGATAGCAGGACGGCATGCGGTTATTATGGACAGGCTTTTGGGGCTTACCGCCTGCACCCTATTGACTACGGGCAGAACCGGTACGGATTTTTTTCAAAGTTTGCTCGATTCTCATCCTCAGGTGCTTACTTTCAACGGACACCTGTTTTTTTATCGTTTTTGGAAGAATTCTTCCTGTGTGGCGGCGGGTTCTTTTTCTGCCGAAGACCTGTTGCTGGAATTCGCAGGTAAAAATATCGAAAAATTCAGATCGCGTTACGATATCCAGGAGCGAAAAGATCAACTCGGCAGCAATTACGATCAGTCACTTTCTCTGGATATCCGGAAGTTTATTGAAGAGGCGGCACTTTTTCTCAGAGGCCGGGAACTGACCTCCCGGAATGTGCTTACAGCGATTTACGCGTCCTATGCTCTTTGTCTGGGCCAGGATCTCGGTAATAAGCGGCTTTTTTTTCATCATCTCCATCATGCCGAAATGCTTAGCGCTTATCTGGCTGATTTTCCCGAAAGCAAGATCGTATGCATGACCAGGGATCCCCGGGCTAATTTTGTTTCCGGCATAGAGCATTGGCGCAAATATAATCCGGTGGCGGACCAGGAAGCCCACCTTTATTATTACATAAAAAGGATTTTTGTGGATGCAACAGTGCTGAAGAAATATCCAAACCAGTATGTTTCGTTAAAGCTGGAAGACCTGGGGCAGGAGTGTGTTCTCAGGAAGATCGCTTCCTGGCTGGATATCGATTATGATGAGTGTATGAAAAAATCCACCTGGGGCGGGTTGTCCTGGCATGGGGACAGACTTTCCAAGAAGAGCAGTGCTTCCGGTTTTTCTTCGGCGATGTTGAAAAATAAATGGGAAGAAAGATTGGGGGCTGCCGACAAATATCTGTTTAACTTTCTGATGTATAGACGCCTTAGACATTATTCCTATCCTTGCCATAAACCGGGGCTAACTCCGTTTATATTCGCGCCGTTACTTATACTTCTTCCTTTGAAATTCGAAAGAAGATACTTCTCGCCGCTCCAGATAATAAAGGACGTGCGAAATAAGGAAGGAAAGAAAATAGTCAATAATATCTTTTGTTACTGTAAAAGGGTGATCCTTTTTTTTCGTTATTATTATAAGAATATTATCAGGGAGCCTTTTTCCGTAAACAGGCTGACCTGTAAGGAACAGGAGACGGGATGAAGGAACGGGTATATATCTCGACGACGTCTTTTGCCGGTTATGACCGCCGGCCGCTGCGCTTACTGGAAGAAAACGGCATTAGTTATGAATTCAATCCATACGGAAGAAAAATGGAGGAAAAAGAGATCGGGGCGGTCCTGGAAACCGGCGGATTCCAGGGATTGATAGCCGGTACAGAACCTTTGACCGGTACGGTCCTGAGCCAGGCCAAAGAATTAACGGTGATCTCCCGGGTGGGAGTGGGCATGGATAATATCGACAGGGAAGCTGCCCGGGTCAGGGGCATCCGTCTTTGCAACACACCGGACATACTTACCGATGCCGTAGCCGAACTGACCGTGGGTCTGATTTTTTCCTGTCTGCGCCTGATCCCCCTGATGGACCGTGCTTTGCGCCAGGGAGGATGGAAAAAGGAAATGGGCCTGCTTCTGAAAAATAAGACAGTGGGGATAATCGGCCTGGGATCGATCGGTTGCCGGGTTGCTGAACTTATAAGAGCATTGAAGGCAAGGGTTATTTTTTATGATATTAAAAATATTTCATTCCCGGATATAGAAAAAGTTTCCCGGGAAATGTTGCTTGCCGGCTCGGATATAATAACAATTCACAGCTCGGGAAAAAGTCAGGTCCTGGGCCGTGACGAGATATCAGCCATGAAAAAAGGAGCGGTCATTATCAACACTTCCCGCGGTGAGGCAGTGGATGAAGATGCTCTTTATGATGCATTGCAGTCTCAACATCTTTTTGCAGCGGCCCTGGATGTATACGGCCGGGAACCATATCAGGGTAAATTACAACAATGCGGCCGTTGCGTCCTTACTCCGCATGCCGGATCATATGCCCGGGAATCCCGTATTGCCATGGAACTGAAAGCAGTAGAAAACCTTATTTGCTGTCTTAAGCAGAGAAAAGGCGCTGATGACTGACAAGAAGATCATATATCTTTCGCATATCATCGATGAGAATACGCCGCTTTACGGCGGCGGTGGCGGTGTGGTTCTCAGGAAGGATAAGTCCATGGCTGCGGGGGATTCCTGCAATACCATGCAGTGGACATTCCCCAACCATATCGGGACCCATGTAGATGTGCCGCGGCATTTTTTTTCCGGCGGTGCCGCGGTAAGCGATTATACTGCCGAGGAATGGGTATTTACTTTTGTAGTCATAGCCGATATCGGGCAGATATCCCCGGGCACGGTGATCACAAAAGATATGGTGCAGGTCGAAGAACAGTGCGATCTGCTGCTGATAAGGACCGGCTTCGAACAGTATCGGAACCAGGACCTTTACTGGCGTAATTCCCCGGCACTTCATCCTGACCTGGCCCTTGATTTGAAAAAAGACTGTCCCGGTTTGCGGGCTGTGGGCGTGGATTTTATTTCCATATCCAATATGGAAAAACGGGACCTGGGCCGCGCTGCGCACCGCGCCTTTCTGAATAATAATATCGTACTTGTGGAAGACATGAAACTTTCCGGTCTTAAAAAAAGGCCTCAGATGGTGATCGTTGCCCCGCTTATTGTCGAGAAAGCCGATGCTTCTCCCTGTACGGTAATGGCTTTAGAGAGATGAACGGTATGGAGATCGATCTTAAAAAGTTAAATTCTTTTTTCTTTGATTTTGACGGGGTCATTGTCGACAGTCTGGAAGTGAAGAGCGAGGCTTTCGGCGAGCTTTTCCGTGAATACGGAGAAGAGGTCATGGAAAAAGTGCGGGACTATCATCGCGATAACGGCGGCGTTTCCCGCTATGAAAAATTCCGGTATTATTACCGGCAGCTGCTTAAAAAAGAGATAACACCGGAGATAATCAGAAATCTTGACCGGCAGTTTTCGTCTCTGGTGGTGGAAAAGGTAGTGAAAGCGGAATATATCCCGGGGGTCATCGATTTTCTCTCGCTGCTGAAAGAACGGCAGGCCCGGTGTTTCGTCGTGTCGGCCACTCCCGAGCCGGAAATCAGAGAGATAATCGAACGCCGCGGCATAAATGATTTTTTCAGGGATGTCGCCGGATCACCGGCGACAAAAAGTGCGGACACAGCCAGCCTTCCGGGCAGGTATTCGCTTTCGGCTTTGGCCGCTGTTTTTTTCGGCGATGCCCGAAGCGATTATGAGGCGGCGAAAGAGAACGGTGTCTCTTTTGTCGGGGTGGGCGGCGCCGCTAACAGGGAATTGCAGTCTTTGGGAAAGATCGAGATGATAGATGATTTTACCAGTATATCGGTGAGGAAGGAGAAATAATGCTGAACAATGAGACGATCTTGATTACCGGCGGTACAGGTTCTTTCGGGAAAAAGTTTACCGAGATGCTTTTTGCCCGCTATAAACCCAGAAAGGTGATCATCCTCAGCCGGGATGAATATAAACAGTATCAGATGGCCAAGGAATTTCCCGAGAAAGAATATCCCATCCGTTATTTTCTCGGTGATATCCGCGACCGGGAAAGGCTGTTCCGTGCTTTTCACGGCGTGGATTATGTGGTCCATGCCGCGGCCTTAAAACAGGTGCCGGCCCTGGAGTATAATCCTACCGAAGCAGTAAAAACCAATGTCGTCGGTGCGGATAATATAGTGGACGCGGCTATCGACCGCAAGGTGAAGAAAGTCGTTGCTCTTTCAACCGATAAGGCCGTTAATCCCATTAATCTTTACGGGGCCACCAAACTGGTGGCGGAAAAGATATTTATTTCCGCCAATGCTTATTCCGGTAAGTCAGTCAAGTTCTCGGCAGTGCGCTACGGCAATGTGGTCGGATCGCGGGGCAGCGTGATACCTTTGTATAAACGTCTGCGCGAACAGGGCATTAAAGAATTTCCCCTGACCGATGAAAGGATGACCAGGTTCTGGATAACTTTCGAACAGGGCGCGGAGCTCGTTTTCAAATCCCTTAAGGAATCCGTGGGCGGAGAGGTGTTCGTGCCTAAGATCCCTTCGATGAAGATAGTCGATCTGGCCCGGGCCATAGATCCCGGATGCCGGTTCAAGGTCATCGGCGTCAGGCCCGGCGAGAAAATACATGAGACCCTTATATCGGAAGACGAGGTGAGAAATACCAGGGAAATGGACAGTAATTATGTAATCCTGCCTCAGTTTTATGAAAGCCGCGAGGCGCATAAAAAGTACGATAATCTCGTTTCTTTGGCCGAGGGGTTTGTCTATCGCAGTGACAAAAACAGTGAATGGTTTACGGTAGAGCAGTTAAAGAAGATAATCGATGCCCTGCCGTCTTGAGCTGAAAAAGGGAGGTAATAATGTTCGAAGATAAACGTGTAATGGTCATTGCCGCGCATCCTGACGATGAAGTTCTGGGCTGCGGTGCGACTGTGGCGCGCCTGACCGGTGAAGGCAGAGAAGTCTACTCGGTTATCCTTGGTCAGGGTCTGGCCGCGCGCTGCGAAAAAGGCAGGGAACCGGATCCGGCGGCCCTGGAAAAACTCTCGGCGTCCGGTCGCAGAGCCGGGGAGATACTGGGAGTAAAAGAGACCAGGCTATTCGATTTTGCCGATAACCGTTTTGACACAATTCCTCTTCTGGATATAGTAAAAGTCATCGAAAAATGCATAGCTGAGTTCAGGCCGCAGGTGATATTCACGCATCATTCCGCCGATCTCAACATAGATCACTGTCTGACGCATCGGGCAGTCCTTACTGCCACGCGCCCTCTTGAGAGACAGCCCGTAAAAGATATCTATGCTTTTTTCGTGCCTTCTTCCACTGAGTGGGCTTTTGACCGTTCCAAAAGCGGGTTCAGTCCTAATCTTTTTTGCGAGATCTACGATACACTGGAAAAAAAGGTCGAAGCCATGGCCTGTTATGAATCCGAGACGCGGGATTTTCCCCATCCCCGCTCAGCCGAAGCGATAAGAGCTGCCGCTGTTTACTGGGGCAGTGTCGCCGGGGTCAGGGCCGCGGAACCGTTCGAGCTTATACGCAGTGTGCGCTGAAAAGGAGTTATTTGTGAGAGAACGATATAAAGTGCTGGTACATATCGATGAACCGCAGCGGGATTATGTTCCTCTTCACTGGATCGGATTTTTCCTGGAAGAGAAAGGAGCCCGGGTTTGTTATTCTACCCGCAGGACGCGCCGCCATATCTGGAAATACTGGCGTCCTCATGCCGTGCTTGACAGCCATATCAGTTATCATTTCTCTGAAGATGAGCTTAAAGCTTTGACCAGGGATACGCTTCTTTTTCTGCTGCCGGCAGAAGGGCTTCAGTTCTGCCAGGAACATATCCATGTGCCTTATACCGGAGCCGATAACGACAGGGCCGCCTATCTTAAATATGTGAACAGGATTTTTCTCTGGGGACGCTGGCAGGAATATCTTCTTGAAAAACGGCAGCTTCTTCCCGCGGGCCTGGCAATGGTCAGCGGCAATCCCAAATATGACGGGATAGACTGGTACAGGAATAAGCCGGTAAGGAAGAAATCAATAGGGCTGGTAGGATTGTTCAACGGTATCAATATTTTCGATAACCGGAATCTGCTTTCCTTTATATATTCGCTGCGTAACCGGCAGGGGATCAATTTCGATGGGGATAAAGAAGTGGAGGATTTTATCTGGTACCAGGTGGCGGCTTTCCGGACGTTCATGGAACTGGCCGGAATGCTTGTAAAGCGCGGGCATACCGTGTCTTTACGTCCCCATCAACTGGAAAATCACAGGAATTACCGGCCGTTCGAAAAAAAGTTCGGTTCTCGTTTTCAGGTTAACCGGGGCGGATCGTTCCAGGAATGGCTCGTAAACCAGCAGGCGATCATCGTGATGAAAACCACTTCGCTTTATGAATCGTTTCTCAGCGGTGTGCCGGTGATCACCGTAGAAGATATGGTCAGACGGCTTGACGAACATATGACCATACCCAATTACCGCGTGCCGGAATTAAAATATTGCTGGCGTCCCAAAACATTTGAGGAGGCCTGTTCTTTTGCGGACCAGGCCGGGCAGGGCAAACTGGCCGTCTCTCCCGAGCCGGAAGCTCTGAAGGAAAAGATCCGCAGCTATTTCGATTTTCCCCGGCAGATACCCAGTTCCCGGGAGATCGCCGAAAATATATACAATGCCTGCCTTAAAAGATTTTCCCCGGCGGAAAAAAGAAAAAAGACGCTGCCCGAGCGGTTTGCCCGGGGGATCTCACTGCTGGACAGGCGATATTTCCGTTACGAAAAAGAACATGATCTGAAAAAAGTTTCCCGGGATATCTGGGAACAATGTATCGTCCGGCGCTGCCGGCAAGAGGAGACGAATAGTGAAGAGAAAGTTTCTGCCTTACTCTCGTCAGAGCATCGATGAAACCGATATAGAGGAAGTAGTAAAGGTCCTGCGTTCCGATTTTGTCACTCAGGGGCCGCAGCGTCTCGAATTCGAGAAAGACCTCGCCGCCTATTGTAAAAGCGATCATGCCTGTGTGCTGGCTACCGGTTCGGCAGCCCTGCACTCGGTCTGTTTTGCCCTGGGACTGAAAGAGGGGGATGAGGTCCTGGTCCCCAATAACACTTTTACTGCTACTGCGGCCTGTGTAGCCCATTGCCGGGCCAGACCGGTGCTGGTGGACAGCGATCCCGGTTCTTTTCATATGTCGCTGAAAGATATGGAAAAGAAAGTCACCTCCCGTACCAGGGGGGTCATTCCCATGCATTATGCCGGTATGCCCCTGGACATGAAAACAGTGCGGGAATTTGCCGTGAAACACCGGCTCTGGGTCGTCGAGGACGCCTCGCATGCCATAGGCGCCGCTTATGAGGACGTCAGGATCGGTAACTGTTCTTACAGCGATGCCGCGGTATTTTCTTTCCATCCGGTCAAACCGCTTTGTGCCGGTGAAGGAGGGGCCGTTCTTACCAGGGATAAGGAGCTTTGCCGGAAAATAGAACAATTCGCCAACAGCGGCATCACCAAAGAGACAAAGCGTTTTGTTCATCCGGAACTGGCCGCGCCCTGGTACGCGGAACAGCATTTTCTCGGCTTCAATTTCAGGATCAGCGAAATGCAGTGCGCTCTGGGCAGGTCGCAGTTGAAAAAGATCGATTTTTTCATCGAAACGCGGAACAGGATAGCGGAATATTATTATGAACTTCTGGCCGGTATCCCGGCGATACAATTGCCTTTAGGCAATACGGAATACCGGGTCCGCTGTGCTTATCATCTTTTCCCTGTTCTGATAGATTTTGAAAATACCGCCCTGGGCCGCGCCGAACTGATGAACGCTCTGCGCGATAAAGGCATCGGCACCCAGGTCCACTACATACCGTTGTCCCTGCAACCCTATTATCAGCAGGTTTTCGGTTATTGTAAGGGGCAACTGGTCAATAGCGAAGCAGTGTATACTCAGGCCCTTTCTCTGCCGGTATCGGTTTTGATGACCAGAAACGATGTCGAATATGTTTGTTCTAATCTGCGGGAATTATTGAGAGTATGAACAAAAAAATAGTTTTTTTCGCTTACGGCAGCAGACAGATGGGTATGGGGCATATGGTGAGGATCGAGTCTCTGGCCCGGGCTTTTCTCGGCCGGGCTTTCAAGGTCAGCCTGGTTATTCCGGCCTTTGCCGAAGGGGTCGGTCATGCCGAAAGATTTCTGGGCCGGGAAGCAGAGATCATCCCCGTAGACACCGGGTTTGCTGTCTCAGAAGATATCCCGGAACAGATGCCTGAGTGTGACGTTGTTTTTTTCGATTGTCTCAGGAACCCTGCTCAGAGATTGCGAAAGGCGCGGGCCAGGGCTTCTGCTCTGGTTGTCTTCGATGACGATGGAGAAGGGATCCTGGAAGCCGATCTGGCCTTCAATCCTCTTTATCTGCCGAAACTGTCGGAGAAGCAGCTGGCCGATAAAGAAGTCAAATTGTTCTCTGCTCCGGAATATATGCCGTTAAGAGAAGAATTCGCTGAAGCCCATGGTACTGTGCGTAAACCAAATGATAAAAAACGGCTGCTTCTTTTTCAGGGCGGAGTAGACGGCTGGAACGGCATCGTGCGCATACTGCGCCTTATCGATAAAGTGCGAAAAGACATAACCGTAGTTCCGGTGACCGGCCCTGCCTATGCCTATGGCAATGAGCTGCGGGCCGCCATAAAAGATCTGGAAGTAGAAGTGGACTGGAAAAATGAAGCCGAAAAGGTTTCGGAAATAATGGCTGAGGGCGATGCTGCTGTTTCTGCCTGCGGTCTCAGTATATTCGAATCGCTTTGTCTGGGGCTTCCTTCTCTGGCTCTGACCGATGAAGCGAAAGAAATAGAAACCGCATCACGTCTGGAAGAGAGAGGCTGCCTGATCAATCTGGGCCTGCTGCGAAATCTTAAAGAAACGGCCCTGGCCGAAGGATTGAGCCAGGTGCTGGATGACAGAAAGAAAAGAGAATCGCTTGGCCGGGCTGCCGCAGAAGCAGTCGACGGCAGAGGCGCTGAACATGTCGCTGAAGCAGTGATTGATTTTATAAAAGAAAAGATGAGTCTGTATGGCGCTGGATAAAAAATACCGGATAAAGATCGAAGAGCTGACGGCCGATATTGTCAGTTGCAGTAAATGCAGCGGAAAGAGTTCTCTTTTCTGCATCGGCACGACCATGAATATCGGTAATGACGAATATTTTTTCTCTTCGGTCAGGCAGGGTGATCATTATGTCTGCGGTAATATAATGATCACGCATACAGACGATCTGGCTGAGATAGTCGCGCTTATCGACGGTAAAGTCGATGAGATCCTTATCGATATTGAAAAAAAGAAATTATCCTGCCGGGACATGGACAGGATCATAACTGTTGCAGCGAAAAAAAGCCGGGTAGGGTATTTCCGGGGTAACGCAGTGACTGCCGCGGCTTTTGAGCAGTTTTTTTCTCTTTATTGCCGCAGAGAGAAGCTGGATCCCGCCCGGAAAAAAGCCCTTGTCGTTGGTGCCGGGCATCTGGGAATAAAGATCGCGGCGATACTCTGCGAGTACGCTATAAACGTCGATCTTATCGATATCGATCAGGAGCGCGCTGAAAAAGCGGCGGCCGCAGTCAATGTCTTTACTGCCCGCGCTTCCGGGAGCCGGGCTTCTGCGGTTTCGCCTGAAGGTCTTTCCGGTTTTTATGCTTTGATCGTAGGAGCGACCAACGGAATAGAAGCAGTTACTGCCGATATGATCGAAAAACTCGCTTTGCAAGGCCTGGTCATCGACGCGGGATTGCGGACAATTAAAAAAGAGGCTGTTTCTCTGGCCGCCGGGAAAAATATCCCGGTGCTTTGCCTTATGTCCCAGCCCGGATATAACGGGATGATGGCCGGGTATCATTATTCTCTTCGGGCTGTAGCCCTGGTCTGCCGCCGCAGAGCCGAGGAAGGGTTTTTCCTGGTCAGCGGAGGGCTTATCGGGGATTACGGCGATGTGATAGTGGATAACGCCTGCTGTCCGTCCCGGGTGATCGCCGTGGCTAAAGGCAACGGACTGGTTTTGACCGGGGAAGAGAAAGAAGAGTTCCGGGAGAGGATAAAACTGGTCGAAGATAAATATCTGGAAAAAAAAGAAAGATGAAGATCAGAGATTTTATTATTGACGATGGGTCACCCTGTTTTATTATTGCCGAGATAGCCAATAATCACGATCAGAACCGGGAACAGGCAATAAAATTGATCGAGTCTGCTGCCAGAGCCGGGGCCCAGGCAGTGAAATTTCAGACTTTTACCGGACTGGATATTGTTTCGGCTGAGCAGCTTTCATCTGATTATGACTGGCCGCCGGCCCGGCAGTACAAGTTCTGGTATCAGTACCTGGATACGATAATGCTTCCTTTTGAATGGTATCCTGAATTGATCGGCCGTACCCATGATCTGGGCATGGCTTTTATTTCCACCCCCTGCAGCAGCGAGCGGGCGGAATTCCTTAAAAAAGCCGGAGCCGACGCTTTGAAAATAGCTTCCATGGACAATAATAATATCCCTTTTCTGGAGGACGTTTACGGCCTGGATATGACAGTGATCATTTCCGGGGGCATGGCTTCTGATGATGATCTCGATCAGGCCTTATCGGCGCTGGGCTATCCCGGCAACAGGGATCTGGCCCTGCTGCATTGTGTGTCGAAATATCCTGCGGCGGCCGGGGATATGCGACTGGGGCGTTTTGCCGAACTGAAAAAAAAGTATTCTCTGCCCATCGGATTTTCCGATCACTCTCTGACGAATTACAGCGCTTTTGCCGCTGTCGCTCTGGGCGCCGGAATAGTGGAAAAACATATTACCCTTGACCGGTCTTGTTCCGGACCGGATCACTTTTTTTCCCTGGAACCGGATCGTTTCAAGGATCTGGTAGGCGGAATAAGGGAAGTGGAACAGGCTTTGGCCGGCGATTCGTTGCCGGCCGATAAAGAGGCAGGGAAAAAAATGTACCGCAGTATACATGCCGCAGAAGATCTTGCAGTTGGAACCAGGCTTTGCCGCTGTCATCTGGAGATCAAACGTCCTGCCGGCGGCCTGGAACCGAAATATTACCGCGACATAATCAATAGAAAAATAAAAAGGCCGCTGAAGGCCTGCGAGCCTATAACCTGGGAGGATCTGGAGTGAAAAAAACCGGCAGCGGGATAAAGATCGTTACGCTTACCAGAAAAGTAATGGAAGAGATCGTCGGTCTGCTGGTCGATCTGGACAGAGCCTGCATTCGTGAGCTGGGAGAGGGTTTTTCCACCTTTCCCTGGGAAGAGGAGAATTATCTGCGTGATCTGAAAGGCAAGTGGTCTTTAAGTCAGGCCGCTTTCGGGCCGGATGGTTCTCTGGCCGGGGCCTGGGTAGCCAGCTCTACAGTGCCTCTGGTCTGTCATACGCACCGGGTGATCGTCGCGGCGCTTTTCCGGGGACAGGGAGTGGCCGGCAGTCTTTTTCAGGCCTGCACTGATGCGGCCAGAGAGAAAGGACTGCGTCTGATGACCATTGAAGCCAGTTGTAAGAACCGGGAGGCTTTGCGTTTTTATAAAAAAGAAGGTTTTTCTCCCATGAGCGCGGTTCAGATCGCCGGGTATCTGAAAGCCCGGGGCCGGGTCGCCCGGGTAATGGCTGATCGTCTGGAAGAAGAGGACAAATCCCGTTATTTCGTCCTGCAGAAAGGATTGTGATGAAAATAATTTCGATACATCAGCCGGCGTATCTTCCCTGGCTGGGTTATTTTCATAAAATAATGCTTTCCGACATATTTGTCTATCTGGATACAGTGCAGTTCGAAAAGAACAGCTTTACCAACCGGAATAAAATACTCAGCAACAGCGGCCCGCTCTGGCTCACTGTGCCGGTTCTGACCAGAGGCCATACTGAAAGTACGATCAGGGACCTTAAAATATCGGGAGAGCAGTGGAAAAGAAAACATATCCAGTCCATAAAAATGAATTACAGCAAAGCTCCTTTCTCTGCTGAGTATTATCCTGATCTGGAAAAACAGATCCTGAACGCCGGTGAATCGTTTTCCGATTTTGTTTACGGTTTAACAGAACATTTCTGCCGGCTGCTGGGAATAACCAGCCAACTGGTGAGGGCCTCGTCTTTTTCGCCGCAGGGAGAGAAGTCAAAGCTGGTAGAGAATATCTGCGGTAAGTTCAAGGCCGATATCTATGTTTCCGGCACGCTGGGGAAAGATTATCTGAACCGGGAAAGTTTTTCTTGCGCCGGGGTCCGGATATATTTCCAGGACTACCGGCATCCCCGCTATAAGCAGTTATTCCGGGAATTTGTGCCGGGAATGAGTATTATTGACGCGCTTATGAACATCGGCGCGGAAAAAACGCGTGATCTGATAATGTCGGGTAACATCACCAGAAAAGATCTGGAGGAAGTCTATGCAGCTTAACCGGGATATCGATGAGTTCGCCTATAAGCACGAAAAGAACGTGCTGGAAGCAATGTGGTTTTATTCAGACGCCAAACCGGTCTGTCCTTTTCCGCCGCGGGGGATATGGATAGAGATCACTACCCTCTGTACGCTGAAATGCAAATTCTGCGCGCACCGTACCATGAAAAGAAAACGGGGTACGATGGACCTGGGCCTGTTCGAAAGTATTATCGACGATATCGCGGGAATGCTCGATAAATTCGGCGATAAAGAGATGACCGAAATAGCCCTTACCCGCTGGGGCGAGCCGCTTACCGAGAAGAACGTGGATAAATATATCGGGATAGTAAAAGACCGCGGCCTTTATGCCTATATGCCTACCAACGGAACGGTAATGACCGAAGAAAAAAGAAAGATGATTTTGTCCAGCGGACTGGATAAGATGAACATATCCGTGGACACCATGGAAGACGAACGTCATCTGGAACTGATGGGCATACCGGTTAAAAAAAGGATGATCAATATCCTCTCTCTTTTCCGGGAAAAGATCCTCTCCGGACGCCACTATCCTCTTGTCGAAGTGAGCATGGTAAAATATCCCGGCTTCGAGCGGGAAGAAGAACTGTTCAGAAATTTTTTCGGGCTGGTCGGCGCCAACCGGACCAATGTCGGCGATTGTTTCAACCTTTTCGAAACAGTGGATATCGACTGGGACCCTGAGGATAAGACGGCGCCCTGTATCAATCCCTGGTACTGTATAGGCGTGTACTGGGACGGAAGGGCTACTTTCTGTCTTCAGGACCCGGAAGGGGACCAGACCTGTCTGGGGAATTGCCGGGATGAGCCGTTGAGCTCTATCTGGAATAACAGCGAAGCTCAGCGGATCAGAAAAGCGGTATGGAACGCCGATTATCAGGCTTTCCCGGCCTGCAAAAAATGCAACGTGAATGTCTATCACCGTTATCAGCAGAAACCGTTTTTTGAGTCTTTCGTCGATTACGCGCAGAGGATGCGCACTCTCGACGGCAGCAAGATAGATATGCCGGAATATCTTTACCTGACTCATCTGCAGTCGATCAAGTCGGGCAGTATGATCGCCAGAGATAAAGAACGGAGCCTGGAAATAATCGCGGAAGTCCTGCGGCGTCTGGAAAAGGGCCAGGAGCGTTTTTTTGATATTGCCCGAGACATCGTGAAAAGGTATGGTAAAAAAAACTGAAAAGGAAAAGATAGTCGCTCTGATCCAGGTGCGCATGGGATCGAGCCGTTTGCCGGGAAAAGCAATGCATCTTCTCTGCGGGCGGCCTTTGCTCGGGCACCTTATTGACCGGATCTCTGCGGCTTGTTCAGTGGACGAGACAGTAGTGGTTACTTCGGATAAGGACGCTGATGACCGGATCGAATCTTTCTGCCGGAAAGAAAATATCCTGTACCTGAGGGGGAGCGAGGATGATGTCTGTGCCAGGATGAATGAAGCAGTAAAAAGATTTCCCGCCGGGCATTATCTGCGTTTCTGCGGAGATGCGCCCATGCAGGACCCGGAAATAATCGATGCGGTCGTTGCTTTGCATCTCCGGGAAAAAGCCGATTACACTACCAACGGCGTGGGCGATACCAGGACTTTTCCCCTGGGTCTGGATGTGCGCATTGCCGGAAAAAAATTATGGCAGGACAGTTTTCTGAGACGCGATCAGGCCCTGAAAAAGATGGAGAATCCTCTGGCTTATGTGCATGCCCATTTAGAGAACTACCGCTGTTCGCTTTACCGGGCGCAGGGTGATTGTCTGCGGCCGGAACTGCGTTTCATAGCGGATTATCCGCAGGACCTGAAAATACTGGAAGAGGTGTTTGAAATCCTTTACAAACAGAATAAATACTTTCGCTGCGCCGATGCCGTGGCCTGTGTCGACAGCCGCCCCTGTCTTAAAGGATTGATGAATGAAGTCAAAGATCTGTTGAAGATCAGGAAATCTGAAACGTCGGTCGATACCAGTTATCGCCTGAGGTGCTGAACCATGAATAATGAAAAACGGACAATCTGCATTATTCCGGCCCGGGGAGGATCCAAGGGGATCCCCGGGAAAAATCTTATCGATTTCTGCGGCAGACCGCTGCTGCAATGGTCTATCTTTCAGGCCCGGGAAAGCGGTGCGATCGATGAGGTCTATGTAAGTTCCGATGACCGGAAAATACTTGAAACTGCGGTCGCGGCCGGGGCCAGTCCGGTTGAACGACCGGCTTCTCTGGCTGTAGATACGGCTTCTTCCGAAGAGGCGCTTCTCCATGCCCTTGACCGGGCTGAAGAGGAGAAAGAGAAGGCGGATACAGTGGTATTTCTGCAGGCTACTTCCCCGGTGCGGGAAGCCGGCGATATCAGGGCGGCCCTGAAGTTTTTTCAGGAACAAAAGGCGGATTCTCTTTTTTCGGCAGCAGTGCTCGATGATATCTGTCTCTGGAAGAAAAAAGAAGAGGCGCTGGAAAGCCTTACTTTTGATTATCGGAAGCGGGGCCGGCGCCAGGACCGGAACCCGTATTATCTTGAGAACGGTTCCATATACATATTCAAATCCGATAGTTTACGTACCTGTAAGAACCGGCTGGGAGGAAAGATAGTTGTGTTTCCCATGCCTTTGTGGAAATCATTTGAAATAGATTCGCCTGCCGACATCGATTTGTGTGCGCATTATATGCGGCGGATAATAAACGGCGAACAGAATATCGATAGTTGAATATTTAAAAGGAGGATCGGCCATGGCTATTTTTATAATCGCGGAAGTAGGTATCAACCATAACGGGGATATGCAGATCGCCAAAAAGCTGATCGATGTCGCTGCTTTGGCCGGCTGTGATGCAGTCAAATTCCAGAAGCGGGATGTCGATAAAGTCTACAGTAAAGAATATCTTTCTTCTTTGCGGAAAAGTCCCTGGGGAACTACCCAGCGCGATCAGAAAGAAGGTCTTGAATTCGGCAAAAAAGAATACGATCAGATAAATGCCTATTGCCGGGACAAAGGCATCGAATGGTTTGCCTCGGCCTGGGATACTGACAGTCAGGAATTCTTGCGCCGGTATGATCTGCGTTATAACAAGATCGCTTCGGCAATGCTGACCCATCAGGATCTGCTGAAGATGGTCGCTGAAGAGAAGAAGTATACGTTTATCTCTACAGGCATGAGCACTTTCGAAGAGATCGACGAGGCTGTAAAGATATTTAAAAAGAAATCCTGTTCTTTTGAATTGATGCATTGTAACAGTGTCTATCCCATGAAAGATCAGGATGCCAACCTCAGGGTCATAGAGACTTTACGCGACCGCTATGACTGTAAGGTAGGTTACAGCGGCCACGAAGTGGGTATACAGATCAGTCTTGCGGCAGCGGCTATGGGCGCATCATCGATCGAGAGACATATAACCCTGGACCGGACCATGTACGGTTCTGATCAGGCTGCTTCTCTGGAACCGGGAGGATTGATGAAAATGGTCAGAGATATACGTATTATAGAAAGTTGTCTGGGTGACGGGGTAAAGAAAGTTTCCCAGGCTGAGGCTGATGTGAAAGCAAAACTGCGGCCGCTTAACTGGAGGTAATGATATGGGGCAGGAAAAGAAGCAGAGGGTAGTATATCTTAACGGCAGGTTCGTTCCCGAGTCAAAAGCGAATATTTCCATATATGATTCAGCTCTGATGTTCGGGGATATGGTATTTGAGATGACCAGGTCGTTCAATAAAAAACAGTTCAGGCTTAAAGATCATCTAAAGCGGCTTTACGCCGGCATCAAAATACTGCAAATTCCCTTGAAGACATCTTTAAAAGAAATGGAACAATTATGCTATCAGGTGATCGAGCAGAACGATCTTTTGTTCGACGTCGATGACGAACATCGTCTGATGATCAATGTCAGCCGGGGGCCCCTTTCTATTTATGCCCATGTCTTTGAAGGTAAGATCGAACCGACGCTGGTGATCGCCGATTTCCCTCTGAAATGGACTGTGGTGGGAATGGGTAAGCTGTTCGATACCGGTATTAACGCGGTAATTCCTTCTCAGCGGGCCATACCGGCATCGCTGCTTGAGCCGAAGATAAAGAACAGAAGCAGGATCCATTATCAGATGGCGAATATCGAGGTCTCGCAGTACAAAGGAGATAATAACTGGGCGCTTTTGCTCGATCCCGACGGATTTATTGCCGAAGGTACGGGCGATAATTTTTTTATCGTGAAAAACAGAGAGATCATTACTCCCGAGGGCAGGAATATCCTGCGCGGTATCAGCCGGCAATATGTATTTGAACTGGCCGAACAACTGAAACTTTCCTGCCGGGAAAAGAATATCGAACCGTATGACGTGTATACTGCCGATGAGGCCTTTATGACCGGCACGCCTTTTTCCCTGCTGCCGGTTACCAGTCTTAACGGTATGGCTGTCGCCGATAAGGTCATGGGTCCGGTTACCAGGCTGTTGCTTGATACCTGGAGTAAAAACGTGGGCGTCGATATAGTCGCGCAGATAAAAGATTATAACAAAAAGCTTCAGGCCGGCGGGGATGCGCCGTCTCCCTATTCTTTTAAATCGTCGACTGAGTGAAAAACCGGAGTGGAGGATGCAATGAATAAATGTTTTAACGGATTGACTACGGTGAATATCGAGCTGACTTCCCGCTGTAATAAGAACTGCTGGATGTGCGGCAGACGCAAGGTCGATCGGGATTATCCGGAACTGGTTCTTGAGTACGGGGACATGGATTTTGATCTGGTAAACTCTATTGCCGGACAGCTTCCCCAGGGAATAGTGGTACAACTGCATAATAACGGCGAACCGTTGCTTTACCCCCGTTTTAAAGAGGCCGCGGCCCTGTTTTCCAGACAGATCAGATGCATGGATACCAACGGCAAACTGCTCCTGGAAAAGGCCGATGAAGTTATAGATAATCTCGATACCCTGACCATTTCCACTTTTGAAAAAGACGAGGAAGGGAATGCGCAGTTTGAGATCATCGAAAAATTCCTGAAGATCAAAAAAAGCCGCAAGCCGAATGTGATCATCCGCTGTCTGGGCGAAGTCGATATAGAACGATATAAAAGATTCGGATGTATAATAGCTACCAGGATCCTGCATAACCCCATGGGCAGTTTTAAATACAGTAAAAGCCCCACTGTTCCGGAGATCGGTATCTGCCTTGATCTTCTGGGTCACATGGTGATCAGGCATACGGGAAAGGTTTCGATCTGCGTGCGTTTCGATCCCCGGGGACTGGGGATCATCGGCGATTGCAGTAATACGCCTCTGGCCGATATCTGGAACAGCCCGCTGAGAAAAGAATGGCTGGAATATCATATAAAGGGGAGAAGGGATAAAGTACCGCTCTGCAGTTACTGCGAGTTCTGGGGCGTTCCCACAGGATACCCTTTGGACAACAGAGGAGATCGCCGGTGAGGGAAAGAGATCTGCTTTCACGCCGCTTTGCCTGTTCCGGCCAAAGCGGCGAAGAAAAATATGTTTTTGAGGACAAATCATGTTTCTGCGGGTCCGGCGATGCGGTGATTGTTTCCGAGCGGGACAGGTATGGGCATTATTATCCGCTGGTCATCTGCCGGAAATGCGGACTTATCCGGGCTAACCCGCGCCTGAGCGAAAGGTCTTACAGGGAGTTTTATGAACACGAGTTCAGGAACAGCTATGGCGATGACGCGATCGATAAAGATGTTCTTTTTCAGCGCAGCCTGAAAAAAGGCGAGGAAGTTTCATAAAAAAACATCTGGATCTGGATAAGGTGCGCACGGTCTGCGATATAGGGTGCCATATGGGAGCGATGCTCGAACCGTTCCGGCTCATGGGGAAAAAGGTCTGGGGTGTCGATTTCGACGAGCGGTACCTGGAGTTCGGCAGGAAAAGGACCGGCACAGACCGTTTTTTTCGAGGCGGTGCCGCAGTTCTGGCGGACAAGGGGGTCAAGGCCGAACTGATTATTCTTAATCATGTTTTCGAACACTTTGTCGATCTGGAAAAAGAACTCGATCTGTTGAAAAGGCTTCTTGCTCCCGGCGGCCATATTTTTATTGCCGTGCCCGGCACTTACTGGTGGATAAAGTATTTCTGCGGCGGTAATGTCATGAGCCTGCTTCAGAACGCCCATACTTATCAGTTCAGCCTGGCCACTCTCTGTTATGTGATGGAGTGCTGCGGCTTCGAGATGGTCTGCGGCACAAAAGAGATAAAAGCTCTGTTTGTTTTGTCTTCCCAAAAGCGCTGCCGGGAAGCAGTGCCTGCCGGCGAGTATGAAAAAGCAGATAAGTATCTGCGGAAGATAGAGCGCGGCTATGCCCTGAAGAGGCCGTTTATCATCGCGGCCGGAAAACTGGGAGTGAAAGATATATTAAAGAGATTTTTAAGAAAGCAGTGTGTTTGTGAAAAGTGAAAATGACCGTATATTTCTGGTAGAATCGTCTTCCCAGATAGACGATCTTTTAAGGCAGGATGTGGCCGGGAGAGGCGTGTGGATCGCCTTGTCCCCGCAGGCGATGCATGCTTTGCGCAGACGGGGAATAGCTTATAAGGTCCCGGAAGAGTTTATTTGTAATGAGGAGGTCGGTGAAATCTGTCAGGATTATCATTCCCGGCTGAAATTTTTTTGCGATCATATCGATGAACAGCTTAGGGCAGAACATCCATTTCTGGAGCAGAAACAGATGCGGCCGTTTTTATATAATATTATACCCTTGACCATGCTGGTCGACGGGATGGTGAGCCGGATCGCCCAACTGCAGGCGATCATCCGTGCCTATCCCGGTTGCCGGTTATGGGTCTATAAGAGCCCTCCCTGTCCCTGGGGTTTATATGACATCACTTTTTCCAATAAAGAAAATCTCTGGGGGATGATCCTTTCGCTTGCCGGATGGGAATGTGAGGTGAAGTTTTTATCTCTGCCGGCAGAAAGCAGGTGTCGGCCTGCGGTTTTGAGAACATTTGCCGCTTTTAAAAAAGCAGTTATGCGTATTCCGAAAAAGATAAAGGATTTTATCGGCTCTTCATTTTTGGTTTATAACCTGGCAATGGTCCTGAATTTGCGGTCGACAGCGGTTTTAAGCGATATTTTCCGCGGGAAG
>CAZVRU010000011.1:34984-51889 GCA_964629785.1 uncultured Planctomycetia bacterium | reverse complement strand
TGCTTTTTTACGGCGGACTGTACGAGTGGAAACATGTTTTGCCCTTGGCCAGACTTGCCGGCTGGAGAATCGTTTTTATGCCGGCGCCGCGCATCAGCTCAGGATTACCCGAAGGCGGGGCAGTGACAATCCTGAACCGTTTGCAGGAGCAGGATCAGGAAATAATGTCTGTATTCAGTTACGGGGGTATTTTATTTTATCCTTTGTTGCGGGAACGCCTGGAGTGGCTTGCCGGATTTTCAGACAGCCGCTGCCGGAGTATTACAACTTTTTGCCGGAGGATCATTGATCGCTATAATGTCAAAGCTTTGATGGCAGCGAATGCTCCTGCCTTTATTGATCATGCCGTGGAACAGTGTTTCCGGATGAACAAGATACCGGTGTTTACCTGGCAGCACGGGTTCATGCTCGCCCAAAAGGGAAAGATCAACCAGTTGAATCAGTTTAATAATATGATGACTGCCGATATTGTATACACTTTCGGAAAAGGTCCGGGCGATGCCCACCGGAAATACAGACATATTTTTTCTGCCCGGGTAATCGATACCGGTTCTTCTTCCCTGGACCTCTTGAAGAAAAACCATAATGGCGCTGAAGAATTTTTTGAAAAAACAGTGCTTTATGTGACGACCAACTATTATCATAACCGGTGGTACAGCGGATTTTTCCCGCCGTTCAACGACCGCAATTTTTTTCTCAGCCAGGAAACGATTTTAAGGTCTTTGAATAAAATGGCCAGGGAATGTGGCGCGCGGGTCACTGTAAAACTGGCCAATTTTTCTTCCAGTGAACTGGCGCTGGCAAAAGAATTCGCTCCCCCGCTTTATGTGGTACACCGTTACCCGTCTTTTACCGGGCTGATAAACTCTCACCATGCGATAATTATCGATTCTCCCACGACCACTGTATTGCAGGCGCTTGCCACCAGAAAAGCGGTTTTTGTCCTGACCTCGCACATACAATATCCCTCTGAGGCGCAAGAATTGCTTTCCCGCCGCGCTGTATGCGCCGACAGCCCTGAAAAATTGATGAAAGAGGTGCAGGATTATCTTAACAGGGGAAAATACAATGCCGATATCGAGGATACGGCATTTTTAAAGGAATACGGTACCTGCAGCGATGACGGAAACAGCGCTAACCGGGTATGGGAAAATACTGTTTCTTTTTTGTCCGGGGAAAATTGTTTCGCGGCGGCTTCGCCGGAAAGCATAACGGTAATATGTCCGGGAGAAAAAAACGAGGCGGTCCGGCCATGAAAAAATACCGTTTCATATTCTGGTATCTATGGCAGCACCGGGGGGTCGCGTCGGTCATCATGTTATTGACCGTCGTCGGCACTTTCTTTTACGGATTCGGGATAGGGCTGTTTGTGCCGCTTCTGGAAAGCCTGCAGCAGGCAGAGGGAGCAAGCCCTTCCTGGGTACTGCAGAAGATATATTCTATCTATGATTATTTCGGCATATCGCCTACTTTTGTTATCCTGCTTTTTTCGATGCTCTGCATGATCACCCTGAAGATAGTTTTGACAGTGGCCCATAATTCGCTGGCCCACCGGCTTTGTGTAAATCTGAACAAATGGCTGCGGCAACAGTGTGTCGACAACCTTTTGCAGGTGGAAATCTCGTTTTATCATAAAAAAAGGATCGGCGATCTGATCAATATAATCGTCCGGGAGAGCACCGAGGGAGCTCAGGCGGTCTATATGTTTTTGCTGATCCTGGTCCAGGCTTTTACTCTGATCATGTACGCCCTGGTCATGGGAATCCTCTCCTGGAAGTTGATGACCGGTTCTTTGTTCATATTTATCGTGATCAGCCTGATCATCAAGCCCAGGGTGCAGCGCAGTAACCGTCTTTCTCACCTGGGGCTTATTAACAGGAACCTGCTGGCTTCCCGGCTGTTTGAGGTTTTTTCCGGGATCAAAGTGGTCAAGGCCTATGTCAGTGAAAAGAAGGAGAAAAAAAGTTTTGATTCGGTTGTCGAGGAAGCGCGGCTCTACCAGTTTAAAAAGAGGGTCAATGACCTGCTGCTGCTGGCGACTTCGGAATTCACGCTTATGATCTGTCTGGTTCTGATACTTTTCGCTGGCGTGCGGATACTGCATCTGGAATTGTCGATACTGATCACTTTTCTCTTTATTCTTTCCCGTCTCGCGCCGGATGTGACCAAATTGAACACTTACCGCAATAATCTTTCCGCCTTTATCGTTCCTCTGGAAAAATGCCTTGCCTTGCTGTCAAAAGACGATAAGCCCTATATCCCTGACGGGCAGAAAAGATTCGACGGTTTTTCCGGATCTATCGTTTTCCGCGATATTTCCTTTTCTTACGGTCCCCGGGAAGAAGCGGTGCTTAAAAATGTCTCATTCGAGATCAATAAAAACGAGATCGTGGCCCTGGTCGGCGCTTCCGGCAGCGGTAAATCGACGCTGATCGACCTGCTGCTTCGTTTTTATGATCCCGGAAAAGGGGGGATATATGTCGACGGCAGTGATCTGCGCGGATTTTCCCTGTCATCCTGGCGCAGGAGAATAGGGCTGGTGCTCCAGGACCCTTTTTTATTCCATGATACTGTGCGGAACAACATTCTTTACGGCGCTTCTTCGGCCGATGAAGGATCTGTCCAAGAGGCCGCGCTCAAGGCCTGTATCCATGACGATATCATGGGATTTCCGGAAAAGTACGAACTGGTCGTGGGAGACAGAGGAATACGTCTTTCCGGCGGACAGCGTCAGCGCATTACCCTGGCCCGGGCTTTGATCAGGAATCCGGAGATACTCGTGCTTGATGAGGCCATGAGCTCTCTTGATTCCGAGTCCGAGTCATTTATTCAGGAGGCGATCGAAAAGATCAAGGGCAGCTGTACGATCGTGATCGTGGCTCATCGTCTGTCGACCATAGAAAAAGCGGATAAGATCGTCGTTCTGGATAAAGGAAAAATCGTCGAAACCGGCACGCACCGCGAGTTGCTGGAAAGGAAAGAACATTATGCCCGTTACTACAGTCTGCAATACGGAGTGCAGGCGCCGCTAAAAAAGGAAGAGAACTGATGTCGGAAAAAAAAGTGATCATCGAAGCTAATGCCAATTTTCATCATATTGCCGGAGAGGACCTTTTTCAGAGTCCTGATGAAAGATTCCGGGAGTACAGGGAAAAGTGGAAAGAGTGGCCGGAACATTTTCAGATCGGAGAATTCCCGCTGTTCCTTGATGTCGAAGTGACCAGCAGTTGTAATCTGCGCTGTCCTTTCTGCGCCACGACTTACCGGGGCGACCGGATCAAAAGAGGTTTTATCAAACTTGATCTGGTAAGAAAGATCGTCGATGAAGGAGCGGACAAGGGCCTTTACGGAGTAAAGTTCAATATCAGAGGAGAGCCTTTACTGCACCCCGAGATCGATGAATGCGTCAGGTACGCTAAAAAGAAAGGGCTGATCGACGTATATTTCAATACCAACGCCATGCTTCTTGACAAAGAAATGGCGGAAAAATTGATAGACGCCGGCCTGGACCGTCTTTCTATTTCTTTTGAAGGATACACCAGGGAAGTGTACGAGCGTTATCGCGTAGGTGCGGCATATGATACAGTGCTGGAAAATATCGCCCGCCTTCAGGACAGGAAAAAGAAAAAAGGGGTCGCGCATCCCCGCATACGTATCCAGACCGTAATGCTGCCGGAACTCGAGCCTCATTTTGAGGCCTATAAGCGGTTCTGGAAAGAACGCGCCGATGAAGTAGGCTTTCTGGATTATAAAGAGATGAAAGAGAAGAAAAAAGGGTATGCCTATCCCTGGGCCTGCTCTCAGATATGGCAGAGGATGGGGATCTGGTGGGACGGCACTATCCTTCCCTGCAACCATGATGATGACGGATTGCTGTCTTTGGGCAATGCCGACCATATTTCCGTCAAAGATGCCTGGCAATCAAAAAAGCTGAATGCTCTCAGGGAGTTGCACCGCAAGGGTATGGCCCATAAAGAGCCGGCCTGTGATGGCTGTTACCTGAGGGATAGCGAGATAGCCAAGTTAAAGGAGAAGGAGAAAAAGTCATGATCGTCGCCCTGATAATGGGAAGAAAGGGGAGTAAAGGATTTCCCGATAAAAATGTCTATAAAGTCCTGGAAAGACCTCTTGCCTATTATCCCATGCATGCCGCATCTGCCTGTCTGGGAATAGATAAAGCATATATCTCCACGGACGACGAAAGGCTGATGCGCCTGGCTGAAGAGAACGGCATTGAGGTGATCGTCCGCCCTCCGGAGTTATGTACTGATCAGGCCCTGGGTGAGGACGTATATAAACATGCTTACAGGGTGGCCTGTCAACGCTGCGGAAAAAAAGAACCGGACCTGGTCGTTCTGCTGATGTGTAACGCGGCAACGATCACCGCGGAATTGATAAACGAGGGCATTTCCGTGCTCAGCACTCACCCTGAATATGATTCGGCAGTAAGCGTGTCCCGCTATAATATGTGGAGCCCTTTGCGGGCCCGGGCTGTCGGTAAAGACGAACTGCTGCATCCTTTCGTTCCTTTTGAAACCTTTGGTGATCCGGCCCGGTTGAATTGTGACCGCGATTCTCAGGGAGATGTCTGGTTCGCGGACATGGGAGTTTCCATAGTCCGTCCGCGCTGCCTGGAGAAAATGGAAGAAGGATTATTGCCCCAGAAGTGGATGGGACAGAAAATATATCCTTTGAAACAATGGGGCGGGCTGGATGTCGATTATGAATGGCAGATACCTCAGGTGGAATTCTGGCTGAAACAACACGGCTTTAAGCCGGAAAGGTAAAAAATATGGATAAACAGAGAACGGTTTTGATCACAGGCCTGACCAGCGAAATCGGCAAAGAAACTGCTTTGTGTTTTGCCGGCAGAGGCTGGAACGTGGTCGGTCACTATCATGAACAGGAAAAATCTGCCCGGGAAGTAAAGGCGGCTATCGAAGAGAGCGGGGTTCTCTGCCGATTGCTGCAGGCCGATTTCCTGTCCGGGGAGTCGCTGGGAATATTTCTAAAAGCTCTCGGCAATACAAAGATAGATTCGTTGATAAACAATGCCGGTACCTATCTGGTCAGTAAAGAATTCAGCGAGCTCGATTATGACGATCTGCAGAAGACATTTACAGTTAACGTATTCGCGCCGATAAAGATCTCGGCCGCTCTCTTCGGGCCTATGCGAAAAGAGAAGTTCGGCCGCATCGTGAACATAAGTTCAATCGCCGCAAAATACGGCGGGTCGGCCAGATCGCTTCATTACGGTTCGGCCAAAAGAGCCCTGGAGGGGCTGACCAGAACCCTGGCCAGAGAAGGAGCATCGGATAATGTTTTGGTCAATACTATACGTCCCGGGGTGATCGATACCGACTTTCACAAAAAATTTCCCAAGGACATGGAAAAGAGAATAGCCATGATACCGATGAAGAAGATGGGGGATCCGGCGGATATAGCGGAAATGGCTTTTTATCTGGGCAGCGATAAGAACGGATATATTACCGGCGAGACCGTGACCGTTGCCGGCGGTGAGTAGCAGCTGAAGGCAGAGAAAGCATGAAAGAGTCAGATATCAGAAAACAGGAAGTATTTGACGAATATCTGAAGATCATTGCCGAAGACGTCGAACGTATTTTTATCTTTGACCGGTTTATTGCCGTTCCCTGTCCGGCCTGCGGAAGTGAACAATGCCGGGAAGCGTTTGTCAAAACGGGATTCCATTACGTGTCTTGTGAGAGGTGCGGTACGTTATTTGTCAATCCCCGTCCGGTGGCGGAGATGCTGGACAAGTTTTATGTGGATTCGAGATCAGAAAGGTTCTGGGTCGATAAATTCTTTGCTCCCGTGGCCGAAGCCCGGCGAGTGAAGATATTCGCTCCCCGGGCTGCCTATGTGGCAGAGCGCTTCGGCAGTCTCGAAGGTAAAAAAGTAGGAGATATCGGAGCGGGGTTCGGTCTTTTTCTGGAAGAACTGCAAAAAGTATGTCCGGCTGCCGATTGTCTGGCAATAGAGCCGTCCGGGGAAATGGCGGATATCTGCCGGGGTAAAGGGATAGAATCTATCCCGGTCTTTTTCGAGCAGATCGGGCCGGAATACGAACAGGCCTTCGACCTGCTTACTCTTTTTGAATTGTTCGAGCATCTTCTTGACCCTGCTGCTTTTCTGAAAAAAGCATGGTCGGCACTGAGGCCGGGCGGGACTTTATTGCTTACTACTTTAAACGGTGAGGGATTCGATATCCTGGTTCTCTGGGAGAAAGCCAAGTGTATTTTTCCTCCCGTACACCTGAATTTTTTTAATCCGGATTCGATAAGTATCTTACTGCGAAGCACGGGATTCGAGATAAAAGAAATATCTACCCCCGGTCAATTGGACTGGAATATACTGGAAGAACGGTATTTCAGAGAAAGAACAGATATCGGAAGGTTCTGGGCGCTTTTTGCCGATAAGGGCAGTGACGAAGCTAAAAAAGAATTGCAGCAGTGGATCTCGCGGCATGGATTCAGCTCGCATATGAGAATTGTGGCTCGCAAGCCCGGGCCGGTTGACGGATAAAAAAGAAAAAATAAGGTTTTGACAAGGAGGAAATATGGCAAAAGTAATCGTATTCGGAGGGTCGGGATTTATCGGCAGTCATGTAGCCGATGCATTGACAGAAGCAGGACATGATGTATTGATCTACGATACCAGGGCCAGTGATTATCTGGGAAAAGATCAAAAAATGTTTGTGGGAGACATACTCGACGTCGATGCGATTAACGATGCAGTGTCCGGGTGTGAATATGTCTATAATTTTGCGGGAATTGCCGATCTGGACGGCGCGAGGACAAAACCCCTGGGAACAGTGGTCCAGAACATACAGGGAACGGTCAATATCCTTGAAGCAGCGCGCTCAAAGGGGATAAAAAGGTTTATCCAGGCCAGTACGATCTATGTTTACAGTGAAAAAGGCGGGTTTTATCGCTGCAGCAAACAGGCTGCCGAGCTTTATATCGAAGAATTCCAGAGGCGTTACAAATTTGATTATACGATCCTTCGTTACGGAACTGTGTACGGTCCGCGTTCGGACGAACGCAATAGCGTGCACCGTTATCTTTCCCAGGCTTTGCGCGAGAAAAAGATCAGCTGTGCTGCCAGCGGAGAAGAAGTCCGGGAATATATACATGTCCGGGACGCGGCCGCATTGAGCGTGGCCATACTTGAAGAGCGGCACAGAAATCAGCATGTTATAATTACCGGTCATCATCCCATGAAATTCAAGGATTTCCTGGCCATGATCCGGGAAATACTGGGTAATACCTTTGATGTCCAGCTGGAAGAGGTATCTGCCTCGGACATGACCCATTATAATGCCACCCCTTATTCGTTTATTCCCAGGATCGGCTACAAATTCACCTCTAATTGTTACCTGGATATGGGCCAGGGGCTGCTGGAGTGCGTAAACGATATAAACGCGAAAATGCGGCAGAAAGTTTAAAAAGGTCAGAATGGTAGTAGTCAGTCACAGCTTTCAGACAGCAAAAATTAGCCAGTACTCGCATCTTCCCTGGATATATATAGGTCCGCGGGATGCTTCTTTTTTATACCGGGTGCTGCCGGAAGGCAACCGCCGCTTTATTGCCAGGATCGTCGAAGAGGTCAGCAGCGAATGCCGGGATAATTTCGTGGAATATATCGGTTTCCTTTCGACTCTGCAGAAGAACAGGCTGCTCTGGTATTCCAGCAGGATGGCTTCGAAGTCAGTCAATCAGACTTCGATGTTTCACCAGTATATATTTATCAAGGTAGTGGAAAAGCTCGGCAGGGAGGCCGGCGATATTCTGCTGGTCACGGATGACAGGGAGTTTTTGCTCAATCTCGGCAGACTGGACCTGGAAGGCGTTGAATCCCGGAAGGTCGAAGAGAGCTTTTGTGAAATACTGAAGGTCAGGATCGGGGGACTGATAAGGATTGTCCGCTGTGCCTGGATATGGTTTGTTTCCCGTTTTTTTCCCAGATCGGATATTTCGCGTTTTAGAGTAGTGATCCATTCCTGGATCGACAGGCGCACTTTCAGCCGCCCGCCTTGTTTTTATGATCCTTATCTGAGGGATCTGGCCGGATATCTGAAAAATAACGGTATGTCCGCGGTCCGGATGACTTTTATCAATGTGCCGTTCCGCTATTTTTTTTCACTGACCAGATTCAGGGAGATTATCTGCCTTCCGGCCTATGTGAGCCTCAAAGAATTGTATGCGGTGTTGACAACACCATTTTCCCTTAACCTGAAAGGGGATTTTCCTTTATCTTTAAGAGACAGGGATATTTTGCGGTTGTTGACCGAAAAGGAAGAAAAAAAGGAAATCAGGACGAGTGGCTATAAGATTTTTCTCATGGCCTATTATGCGTATTGCCGACTGAACCGCCTGCTGGCCAATGAAGCCACTGTGGTCTATCCTTTTGAGAATCAGCCCTGGGAAAAGATGCTATGCCTGGGATTTGCCGGCAGGGGTAAGATAGCCTACCAGCATTCTACGATCCCGGAGAATTTTCTTGATTATCGGATGTCGCGTTCAGAACCCCGGGATATTTATTCCAAGGTCATATTGACTTCCGGTAAAGTATGGAGCTGTTTTCTGAAAGAATATTATCCCGATTCGGATATCAGGGAGGCCGGAGCTTTGCGTTTTGAATATCTTTTCGGAAAAAACCGGGATCGTTTCCCTAACCGTAAAAATGAGGTAGTTGTGGCTTTGCCTATTGATGCGTCATTGTCAGACGCTTTGTTGTCGCAAATAAGAAGATGCCTGGAAAGAGGTTTATTTTCCGGATGGTCGGTGAAAATAAAGCCGCATCCCCGTTCGCCGCTTTCTTTCAGAATGCGCAGGATTTTTGCGTCCTTTCCCGGCTGCAAGGTCGTGGATGACAATGTCAGCAGCCTGATCAGTAAAAGCCGTGTACTGATAACCTCCGGTTCGACGATTGCCTATGAAGGGATTTTTTCCGGGGTCAGTACGGTTTATTTCAATCACGAAGGACTTTCTGCCGGATCGGAATTTTTTATCCGTGACCATCTTGTGATCGTTTATGAAGATGATTTCGCGCAAAAGCTGGAAAAGGTGCTGGCCAGACCTTTCCTGCCGGCAGCCGATATCTCCCGGTATTTTTCCCTTCCCGATTATACGGTTTTTATCGATGAGATCATGAAAAATAGAAAAAAGGAGAAAGTACTGTTATGAAAGTAGTTATTCTTTGCGGAGGAATGGGGACCAGGTTGAGAGAAGAGACCGAGCTCAGGCCTAAACCTATGGTGGAGATCGGGGGTATGCCGATATTATGGCATATAATGAAAGTTTATGCGGCTTATGGATTCAATGATTTTATCCTCTGCCTGGGGTATAAAGGAGAAGTAATAAAAGAATATTTCTATAATTATGAAATGCTGGCCAATGATTTCACTATCGAACTGGGCACCCGCGACATAAAGATTTATCCCCGCCATCAGGAAAAAGGATGGAAAGTGACTCTGGCTGACACCGGCCTTAATTCCATGACCGGAGCCCGGGTGAAGAGGATAGAAAAGTATGTCGAGGGAGACTCGTTTTTGCTTACCTACGGCGACGGCGTAGCAGGTATAGATATCGATCAGCTTCTTTCTTTTCATAAAAAGCACGGCAAAATCGGCACGGTCACCAGGGTCTCTCCGCCTTCCCGTTACGGAGAACTGAAAGTCTGCCGGGATCATGTGGTGGCCTTTAACGAAAAACCCGAGGATAACGGTTGTGCCATAAGCGGCGGATATTTCGTTTTTAACAGAAAATTTTTTGACTATCTGGAGGATAACGACAACTGTGTCATGGAAAGAGATCCTTTGCAGAAGCTTGCTGCTGACGGCCAGCTTAAAGTCTATAGCCATTACGGTTTCTGGCAGTGCATGGATACCTGGCGCGATTATAATTTTCTCAAAGACCTCTGGGATAAAGGAGAAGCTCCATGGAAGATATGGTAAAAAAGACGGATAGTTTTTCCGGGATCTATAAAGACAGGAAGGTCCTGGTCACCGGCCATACCGGGTTCAAAGGGTCATGGCTTTGCCTCTGGCTCCGGGAACTGGGCGCGAAAGTCGCGGGGTTGTCTCTTTATCTTCCTTCCCAACCCTGTAATTTCGAAGCATTGGACCTGGCCCGACAGATCGACCATGTAGAGGGCGATATCAGAAAGGAAGAAGATGTCAGAGCGGTTTTTGAAAAATATGAGCCGGAAGTAGTGTTCCATCTTGCTGCCCAGCCGATAGTCCGCAGGTCTTATGATCAGGCGAAACTTACTTTCGAAACCAATCTTCTGGGCACGGTCAATGTTCTGGATGCGATCAGGACTGCTCCTTCGGTAAAAGCCGGAGTTATCATTACCAGCGACAAGTGCTATGAAAATCTATCCTGGGATTGGGGGTACCGGGAAACCGACCGCCTGGGAGGCGCAGATCCCTACAGTGCTTCCAAAGCCTGCGCCGAAATAGCCTGCAGTTCTTATATCCGTTCTTTTTTTTCTTCCCCTGATTCTGCCTGCCTGGCCACTACCAGGGCCGGCAATGTCATCGGTCCCGGAGACTGGGCCGAGGATCGGATCGTACCTGACTGCATACGCGCCTGGAGTAAAAAAGATCCGGTCGTCATTCGCAGTCCCGAAGCGACCAGGCCCTGGCAGTTCGTGCTGGAACCTTTGAGCGGATACCTCTGGCTGGCTGCTTTGCTTTTCAGCCGCAGGCAGGGCGTTTGCGGGGAGGCATTTAATTTCGGACCAAACAGCGAGGTGGTCAAATCCGTGGGAGAACTGGCCGAAAAACTGGCGTCTTACTGGGGCAGGGCTTCTTTGAAACAGGAGCCTTCCCGGGATAGAAAAACGGAAGCCACTTTGCTTAAACTTAATTGTGATAAGGCTTTAAACCGTCTGGGCTGGGAACCTGTGCTTGGTTTTGACGATACGGCAAGGATGACCGCGCTGGGATACAAAAGTTTTTATGAGAACGATGATTACCCAGGCTGCTGCCGGTCGGTTATAAAAGAATATGTGTGCCGGGCAAAGAAAAAATCGCTGGTCTGGACAAAAGGAGAAAAATGATCGAAGGAGTGAGAACAGAAAAACTGAAGGTTTTTTCCGATCAGCGGGGCAGGGTCATGCAGATGCTGCGTTGTGATTCAAAACTGTTTGCCGGGTTCGGCGAGATCTATTTTTCTACGGTAAATCCGGGTCTGGTCAAGGCCTGGAAAAAACATCTGAGAATGACCCAGCATTTTGCCGTACCCCGGGGAAAGATCAGACTGGTTATTTATGACGACAGGGAAAATTCTGCTTCCCGAGGCGCTATCCAGGAAATAGATACAGGCGAAGATAATTATATGCTGATCCGCATACCTCCCCGCCTCTGGTACGGGTTTAAGGCCGAAGGACAGGAAACAGCCCTGATCGCCAATTGTACGGATATGCCTCATGATCCGGAGGAATGCCTGCGTCGGGAAGCAGAGGATAAAACCGTACCGTATAAATGGTAAACGAGAGGCCGATGAATATACTGATCACCGGAGGTTTCGGTTATGTGGGAGCCAGAGTGGCTGACCATCTTCACCGGGTCAGGCCCGGGGCATCAATAGACCTGGCTGCGCATTCTCCGGCCGAAAGCGTGCCGGCCTGGAGTAAAGATATGGGCCGGGTACTTCTGGAACTTGCCGACAAGGCCTCGCTAACCCGTTGTCTTGAGAAAAAAATATATGATGTGATCATCCATTGCGCGGCAGTCAACGAGATCGTATCCGCTAAAGATCCTGAACTGGCCGAAGAGGTGAATCATCAGGGTACGGCTCGTTTGCTGGAACTGGCCTTGAAACAGAAAGTGAAAAAAATAATTTATTTTTCCACTTTTCATGTTTATGAAAAAGGCCATTCTCTGATCAGCGAAAATACCCCGCTAAACCCTGAGCATCCTTATGCCCTTACTCATTTTCTCGCGGAAGAGGAAGTAAGAAAAGCCCGTGACCTCGGGCTTGAATGCGCGATCTTAAGGCTTTCTAATTCCTACGGATACCCTATGGATAAGGATGTTGACCGCTGGACTCTGGCTGCCAATGATCTCTGCCGGCAGGCTGTACTTGACAAAAAAATAAAATTAAAGACGCCGGGGCGGCAATACCGCGATTTCATTCCGCTTAAAGACGTGGCCCGGGCAGTGGAACATCTTCTTTTTGCCATTCCCGGACAATGGAAAGACGGCCTTTTCAACCTGGGGGGAGAGTGCCTTCTTTCGATAAAAGAACTGGCCGAACAGATCCGGAGTATTTATCAGACCTGTTACGGCGGCAGCCCCATACCTCTGAAGGTACCCGGCTGCCAGGAAGATTTTCTGCCGGAGCGGTTTGTCTTCAGTATCGATAAACTGAAAAATACAGGTTTTTCTTTAGCGGGGAAAATGGAGGAGGAAATCGCCGGGACAATGAAGGTTTGCGAGGAGTTTTTATGATGAACAGCAAAGAAAACCTGCCTCTGATCAGCGTGATCATGCCTACCTATAATCACGCCCGTTATATAAAAGAATCCGTAGATTCCGTGCTTTCGCAGACATACCCGGCGCTGGAACTGATCATCATCGACAACTATTCCGGTGATAATACGGAAGAAATAGTACGGTCCTGCAATGATCCGCGCCTCAGTTATTATAAATTTGCTAACGAAGGAGTCATTGCCCGTTCCAGGAATTTTGCCATAGAGCGGGCAAAAGGAGAATTTATCGCTTTCTGCGATTCCGACGATCTCTGGCAGCCGGAAAAGCTCAGACTGCAGATAGAACTGTTTCGCCGGGAGCCGGGAACAGACCTGGTCTATTGCCGCAGAGCTTTGATATTGGCCGGCAATAAAAAATATATCAGGGCCTTCCGGGACATAAGCACTTTCGACGGACTGCTGCTTTCCAACGCGATACCATGTTCTTCGGTGATGATAAAAAAAGAAATCCTTCTCGATCATGGATCGTTCGACGAGGATCCTTTCCTGACCACTTTCGACGATACGGAATTATGGCTGCGTCTTCTTCAGGGGGGCGGTAAAATACGGTCTCTTGATCAGGCTCTGATATCCTACCGGATGCATCCTTCTTCCACTTTCCGGGCGAATCGCTTCAGGATCATTACCAGGAATTTTTATATGTGCTCTAAGCTGTTGCTTAAACTGGGTATAGCTGATCAGCCGCGCTTTAAAGTATGGCTGATACTTCTGCTGAAAGCAATAAAGACCGCTTTGGGACGGTGAGGCCGTCTCTTTTTACTATGGACAGGAATTTTTCTTTTTCCGGGTTTAAAAATCAGATAACTGCCGTGACCGGGGCTACCGGTCTTATCGGCCGCCAGCTGATAGATCGTTTGCTTAAGATAAATATTCCTCTGCGCCTTCTTACCCGCGATGCCGGCCGCATTCCTGAACAGTGGCGCAAAAAAGCAGAGATTATCGAAGGCGACCTTTTTACCGGCAGGGAAAGGTTTTGCCGGGGCGCGGGAGTCGTCTTTCATCTGGCCGGCGAGATCAGAGAGAAAAAGAATTTCGTCAGCACAAACGTTCAGGGTACTGCTGCCCTGCTTGAGGAATGCCGCCGCGCTCATATAGAAAAATTAGTTTATCTTTCCAGCGTGGGAGTGATCGGCGCTTCAGGAAGCCGCAGTTACGATGAAACCAGTGCCTGCCTGCCCGCTAATGCCTACGAAAAAAGTAAACATGAGGCTGAATGCCTGGTCAGAGAGTATGCTGCTTCAGGCGCGTTCAAGACAGCTGTGCTTCGACCCAGTATTGTCTACGGCCCGGGCCGGGTCCCGGAACAGGACAGTTTTCTGGCTCTGGTACGTGCCATCGATAAAGGTTATTTCCACTTCATCGGCAGGGGAGAGGGTATATACAATATAGTCTATGCCGGGGATGTGGCCGAGGCCCTTCTGCGGCTGGCAGCAGTAGAGGATGAACGTTGCCCGGAAGGGGTGATCATTAATCAGCCCCTGACCTGGAAGGAATTCGTTTCTTTGCTGAGTTCGGAACTGGGTGTGGAACATTCTTTTTCTTCTTTGCCGGTGCCTATAGCCCTGGCCCTGGCTTTTGTCTGTGAAGCAGGCCGCCGGATCGGCCTGAAAATGCCTTTTTCTCTTTCCCGTTACAGAGCTCTTACCTGTAAAACTGTTTTTTCTTCCCGCCTGCTTTGCTCAGACCTCGGTTTTACCTTTATTTCCGGTCATAAACAGGGTATCAAGAATACACTTGCTTATTACCGGCAGCAAGGTTTAATATAATATATTCACTATCATGAAAAAAATTCTGCTGGTTTCTACCATACCTTTAAGTCTTAAAGTTTTCAGCCTGGGCCTGAGCTTCATGAATTATTTGCGGGATAAAGGATATGAAGCGGCTGCCTGCGCCGGTCCCGGTCCTGAAGCCGGTACCATACGCGCTGCCGGTTTTTCTTTTCACGAAATATATATTCCCCGGACGCTCGATCCGGTCAGAGATTTTCAGGCCCTGCGTTCCCTGACAACCCTGATGAAAGAAAAGAAGTTCGATCTGGTGCATACCCAGACTTCCAAAGCCGGTTTTCTGGGCAGACTGGCTGCCGAGCGGGCCAGGATCCCTCTGGTGATCCACACTGCCCATAACTGGGCTTTTCATCCGCTGCTTTCTTCTCTGACCCGTAATTTTTATCTGCACCTGGAAAAAAAAGCCGCGGCCTGGTGTGATGCCCTGATCGTCGATACCCGGGCAGTAAGAGAGTACGGCCTGGCCTGTGGGGTAGCGCCGGCCGATAAGATTCATCAGATCTATATGGGTATAGACACAAATCGTTTCCGGCCCTGGGACCCTGAGCGCAAAAATGAGCTGAGGGACCGGCTGGGCATCGGCAGAGAAAAATGCGTTATCGGCACTATTGCCAGGATGGTCCCGGATAAAGGGATCGAAACCGTTCTGGCCTGCGCCCGGGCCTTTAAGAATAATGATGATCTTGTGTTCGTGCTTTGCGGTGACGGCGAACTGAAAAGCCGTTTTGAACAGCAGGCACGCCAGCAGGGCATTTCGAAGAAGGTTGTTTTCGCCGGGCATCAGGATGATGTGGTTCCCTATCTTAATATATTCGATATTTTCTGTCTGCCGACGCTGCGCGAGGGATTCGGCGTGGTCTGCGGCGAGGCACAAGCCTGCGCCGTACCGGTAGTGGCCAGCGATATCGGTCCTTTACGTGAAGTAGTGGCTGACGGTAAGACCGGAAAACTTGTTCCGGCCGGGGACGCGGCAGGTTTTGCTGAAGCGCTGCGCGGTTTTTTTCCTTTGGATGTCAGGTCTGTTTTCGGCAAAGCAGCCCGAAACCATGTGCTGAATAATTTTTCTCAGGAAAGCATTCACCGGCAAACGCTTGATCTGTATCAAAATTGCGCTGAAAAGAAAGGTATATGATGAGTACAGGGGTGCGCCGGGCCGAAGCAAAGGACTGCAGAGATGTAGCTGAGCTGCACAGGAATTTTCTTCCGGAAAGTTTTCTCGGTACTTTGCCTTTGCCTTTTTTAAGGTTGCTGTATTCGGCTCTTTGCGATTGGGAAAAAGGGATCCTGCTGGTAGTTGAAGAAAACGGGAAGATCAAAGGATTCCTTTCCGGTACGGTCAATACCAGGAAGTTCTTTGCTTATTTTAAAAAGACCAGATTTTTCCGGGGCGCTGTTTCTCTGCTGCCGGTTCTGATAAGAAAAGGTGCTTTTATCCGGATCAGGGAAACAGTTCTTTACGGCAGCAGAAACGAAAATAACGCTTCTTTTCCCGAAGCAGAATTGCTCAGCATTGTCGTTGCCGGCAGCGCGCAAGGACAGGGACTGGGAAACAGGCTGTTCGATGCTTTTGCCGAATGGTGCGCGGCTCAGGGAGTCAAAAAGTTCAAAATAGCGGCCGGGGAACAGCTTGAAAAAGCTAATTCTTTTTACCGATCTCGCGGCTGTGAAATAATAGGGGAATGCCGGGTGCATAAACAGGAAAGATCGATCGTATATTCGTATAATACAGAAAGGGAAAAATAATGTGTCTCTGGTGTGCTGCTCTGGCTATGGCTGGTGTTCTGGCGCTGACTCCGCTGCTGCGGCGTCTGGCTTTACAAATCGGGCTGGTTGACCAGGCCGGTGAAGATCCTTTGAAAATACATAAAAAAGCCGTGCCCTTGTCCGGCGGCAGTGTTCTGGTGCCGGTATTCGTTTTTATGCTGCTGATCTGTGGCCCTCAGAGCGGAGCCCGGGACTGGCTATGGCCGGTGATCAATGCCGGGGTCATGATCTTTATTCTGGGCCTGGCCGACGATCTGAGACCGCTAAAACCGCAGATCAGGATAATCGTTCATTTTCTTGCCGGGTCAGTGATCTTTTTTTCTTCTATCAGACCGGAGATGCCTTTTCCTGCGGCGGTTACGGCTTTGATCACGATGTTTTACATTGCCGGAGCCATCAATGCTTTTAATGTCATTGACGGTATGGATGGTCTATGCGCAGGGATAACTTTATTTTCCTGCCTGGGGTTTTTAATCCTGGGGATTGCTCAACAGAATCCGCCCTTGTATATGTGCGCGGCCCTGCTGGGAGCTTCTGTCCTGGGTCTTTTGCCTTATAATATGTACCCGGCAAAAATATTTTTAGGGGATAGCGGAAGCGGGTTCCTGGGATGTCTCTGCGGTATTATGGCAGTTATGGCGATAGGGGAGCGGTTCAGTTTCAGCCGGTTTGCGGCAACCATACTGATCCTGGGGGTGCCGGCAGCGGATATGACCGCGGCAATCATACGCCGGGCTTTTAAACACAGGCCTTTATTCCAGGGTGACCGCGATCATCTTTATGATCTTCTGTTGAAAAAAGGGATGACACAGCCCCAAGTATGGGGTATTATATT
>CAZVRU010000011.1:29180-34965 GCA_964629785.1 uncultured Planctomycetia bacterium | reverse complement strand
ATGCAGGGAATCCTTGTTTTGGCGGGATTGTGGATAAACAGATCATGAAAAAAAGGAGTAATAGATTTGGCTAAAAATAATGCCATTCCATTATCCGGACCGGATATTACAAAACGCGAGGTTTCTGCCGTACTGGAAGTCCTGCGCACCAGACGTCTCTGTTTCGGGCCCAAACTAAAAGAATTCGAACGCCGTGTGGCTGAACATACGGGAGTGCGCCATGCTGTAGCAGTCAACAGCGGTACCAGTGCCCTGCATCTTCTGGTACGCGCTTTGGGAATAAAAGCCGGCGACGAAGTGATCGTTCCTTCTTTCACTTTTATCGCTACGGCTAATTGTGTGTTGTTCGAAAAAGCCCGTCCGGTATTCGTGGATATCGAGCCGCAAACACTTAATATCGACGTGAGCCGGATAGAAAGAAGCATAACCAGAAATACCAGGGCGATCATTGCCGTGGATGTTTTCGGCCATCCTGCCGATTGGGATGCTCTGGAAAAGACAGCCCGAAAATATAAGCTCAAGATAATCGAAGATTCGGCTGAAGCACTGGGCGCGGAATATAAGGGCAAAAAGGCAGGTTCTTTCGGAGCAGCAGGGATTTTTGCCTTTTATCCCAACAAACAGATAACTACCGGAGAAGGCGGCATGATCGTGACCGATAACAAGCGTATTGCCGAGGAGTGCCTGAGCATGCGTAACCAGGGCCGCGGGTCTGACGGTCAGTGGCTGAACCATGTACGGTTGGGATACAATTATCGTCTCAGCGATCTTAATTGCGCTTTGGGTGTCGTTCAGATGGAACGGCTGCCTTCAATCATACGCCAGAGAGCGAAAGTCGCCGCCTTATATTCCAAACTGCTTTCGGGAAGAGAGGATTTCGATCTGCCTTTCGTTTCCGATGACGTTACCATGAGCTGGTTCGTTTACGTGATAAGATTAAAAGAAAGATTTTCTTTTCGGGAGAGAGACAGTATCCTGAATGGTCTGCGCCGGCGGGGGATCGGCTGCAGTAATTATTTTGCCCCGATACATTTACAGCCTTTCTACCGTAAGATGTTCGGCTTGAGACCGGGAGATCTGCCGGTCACCGAATCAGTTGCCGGCCGTACTATCGCTCTTCCTTTCTATACTTCCCTTAAAAAAGACGACGTTTGCCGGATATGCGAGGCTTTGAGCCAGGAGCTCAGGCGCGTGACCAGAAAAAAATAATGGCCAAAAAATTTATTGTCAAGTACCGCCGGTTTTTAATCGCCCTGATACATCTGGCCCTGATCGTACTTTCCTACCTGATTTCATTTTATATCCGTTTTGAGTTCAGTATCCCCGTTTTCTATGTTCAGGCGATGTTGACAACCCTTCCTTTTATTGTCCTGCTGAAAATGGCTTTTTTTTATCGTTTGGGACTTTTTCATTCGTCTCTGCGTTATTCCAGTATATTCGATCTCTGGCAGGTATTGAAAGCCAATACTTATGTCAGCATGAGTTATGCTTTGATCCTTTTTTTTATTTCCGGCCGGATCGTTGTTCCCCGTTCGGTAATGATCCTGGACTGGTTGTTATGTCTGGGTTTGACCAGCGGAATGCGTTTTGTAAGCCGGATGTTCCGGGAACTGACCGTTAGTTCCGGGGAGCTTTCTCAGAAGAAAGTCCTGATCATCGGAGCCGGCCAGGCCGGGGTAATGATCCTGCGCGAATATAAGAGCAATCCCCAGGTCAATGTCAATGTCGTGGGGTTCATCGACGATGACAAGACCAAAAGAAATATGCGTATAAACGGAATTCCCGTATTCGGGGGCAGAGAGATGATACCGGAGCTGAGTGAACGTTTCAGCGTGGAAGAAATAGTCATTGCCATCCCTTCGGCTAAAGGGGAAACGGTAAGAGATATACTTTCTTACTGCCAGAGGCCGGGGATCAAGATAAAGATAGTACCGGGTTTTCACAAGATTATCAGCGGAGAGCTCCAGGTAAAACCCAGGGACATAGAACCCGAGGACCTTCTGGGCCGTGAAGTAGTGGAAATAGACGAAAAAGAAATAAGCACTTACTTAAGAGGCAGGCGCGTGCTGGTGACCGGGGCCGGAGGCTCTATAGGTTCGGAGCTCTGCCGCCAGATCGCCCTGTTTAAGCCGGCTTTGATCATACTTTACGATCATAACGAGAATGACGTATATTTCCTTATGGTAGAGCTCAAGACCCGCTGCCCTGACGTTAAAGTAAAGGTGGCGGTTGGAGATATAAAAGACATAAGCCTGCTTAAGCATGTTTTTACCGGGTATCATCCCCAGGTGGTATTTCATGCCGCAGCCCACAAACACGTGCCGCTCATGGAGGAATGTCCGGCAGCGGCGGTAAAGAACAATATTATCGGCAGCCGCAACCTGATTTATGCCGCGCATCATTACAAAGCGGAGCGGTTTGTCCTTATTTCCACGGATAAAGCGGTCAATCCTACCAGCATCATGGGGGCTACCAAGCGTCTGGCTGAGATGATCATGCAGGCAAAATCGAAACGGTCCGGAACCAAGTTCATGGCAGTACGTTTCGGCAACGTGCTGGGTTCTGCCGGGAGTGTCGTCCCTTTATTTAAAAAACAGATCGAAGAGGGTGGGCCGGTCACAGTGACCCATCCCGAGGTAAAGCGCTATTTTATGAGCATCAGCGAGGCGGTTAAGCTGGTCTTGCAGGCTGCTGCCCTGGGAGAAGGAGGCGAGATATTTATTCTTGACATGGGCGAGCAGATGAAAGTAGTAGATCTGGCCCGCAACCTGATTACTCTTACCGGGCTGATCCCGGGTAAAGACATAGATATCGTTTTTTCCGGTCTGCGGCCCGGTGAAAAACTTTATGAAGAGATGCTGCATGATCTGGAGAAAGACGAAGCTACCAGACATAACAAGATATTCATTACTCAGCCGAATAATTTTAATCCCCGGCTGCTGCGCGGACAGATACGCGACCTTGACCGGCTGGCCGCCAGGCTGGAAGACAACAGGATCATAAAGAAACTGGACCAGATCGTTCCTTTCCATTCTTCCCGGGAGGAACAGTAGCCCAGATATGAAAAGCCGCGCGGTTTCTCTTTTGGAAACAGGTCTGGTCATTGACTTAGGGATTTTATTTCTGCTTGCGCCTTATCTGAAAAATACGCCCAAGTTCTGCTTTGTGACCGGGCTGTTGCTCTGGACCAGCCTCTGTATCCTGCGCCGCGGAAAATATTTTTATAAACAGATAGTACCGCGCACTTCTCTTAACATACCGATCTTTCTTTTTTTTGCCGCTGCGATCATTTCCGTGATACACAGTACAGATCCCTACCACAGCCAGAGCATTTTTTTTGAAAGATACCTGCCTTTTGCCGTTTTGTTCTGGATCTCATACGGGGTGGTGCGGGACGACTCGGGCAAGGTCTCTCTGAGAAAAGTATATTGGCTGGCTTCAGCCATAGTCCTTTCGGCGCTGATCATGGGTATCGGCGGGGTACGGGACTATCTGCTTTACCGGCCCTGGCGCCTGTTCACTGTTTACGGGCACAAGGTCATGTTTAATATGCTGCCTCTTTATCTGGTCTATTTCATGCCTTTTACTTATGCTCTGGCAGTGTTTTATCCTGAGCGCAGGATGAGGTTATTTTCGGTCTTTGCTTTTATTACGGTTTTTTTATGCTGGATCTGGCAGGGCTGCCGCACTGCCTGGATAGCCATACCTCTGGCCATCCTCTCAGTCACTTTCCTGAAAAACAAAAAATTGAGCGGGGCCATACTGCTTGCTTTTATCCTTGTATTTTCCTTCTTTTCCCGGGCCCAGGTCGAAAGGGTTAAGAATGTCCTGTGCTATAAGGAGTGGAGCGTACCTTTCGAGGTCTGGTCCATAGCGGTTGCTATCTGGAATGACCACCCTTTATTCGGAGGAGGAGTAGGGACCTATGAGCATCTGATGGAGCCTTATGGTAAGGCTTTGGGCTATCCCGATCAGAGACAAAAGTACCTGCATGCCCACAGTGTTTATTTCGAAACTGCGGCTGAAATGGGAAGCGTGGGCCTTACCTTTTTCCTTTATCTTTTTTATGTGTTTTTTTCAGGCCTGGTCCGCTGTTTTTCTCTGATGGAAAAAGAAATCCAGCCTTTTCTTCTGGGACTTGCCGGTGCAGTGCTGGCTACGTTGCTTATGGGAACATGGGCCTCGATCATAACCGTGGGCGTGGCCGGTCCTTCTTTTTTCTGGGTCATGCTGGGCCTGGCAGTTTCTCTTGCCGACCGGACGCAGGTATTGACCGAACCTGCTTTAAACCATGATCGGACGTAAAGTACTTTTTTTATCCGTGGTGCCACAGATCGGGGGAGCTGAAAGAGTGCTTTCTCAGCTGGTGCCCGGCCTTGCGGAAAAAGGATATAGTTCGATACTGGTTACCCAGGAAGAAGGACCGCTTTGCGAATGTTTCCGCAGGCACGGCGGCAGGGCATATATTCTGAAACTGCCTGCCTGGAGAAAAGGGAAAAATTTTTTCCGCCGTTATGGTACTGTGCGAAAACTGGCAGAGATAATTAGGCAGGAAAAGGTCGATATCATACACTGTAATTCTTTCCGCCTTAATCCTTATGCTCTTTGCTCCAGCCGCAGTACCGGCATCCCTTTTCTGACCCATATTCACGACGCCCTGAAAATCGAGCATGCCCGCAAATTTTCTGTTTATAGATCCGCTCATCTGATAGTGCCTTCTTTATACGTAAAAAGTTGTCTGCCCGGCTATCGCGGGACAGCGGAAATCGTACCCAATGGTATTGATCCCGGGCCGTTTTTATCCTGCGACCGTAAAAAAGTGCGTAAGGAGTTCGGAATTGACGACAGTCAATTTCTGGTGGGAATGGTCGCTCATTTTGTGGAGAGAAAGGGCCACAGAAGGTTCATAGATGCCGCTGCCAGGTTAAAGAAAAAGAGCGGCAGGATAAGATTCATGATCGTGGGCGATGATATCTGGGACAGCGGTATAAGCCGGGATGAGCTTATCGATTATGCCCGGAAAGAAGGACTGGACAAAGAACTGATCTTTACCGGGGCCAGGTCGGATATACCTGAAGTATTGAGCGCTTTTGACCTTTTTGTTTTGCCTTCTGAGAAAGAGGCTTTCGGCCTGGTAGTGATCGAATCTATGGCTGCCGGAGTCCCGGTGATAGTCAATACACATGCTTACGGACCCCAGGAGATAGTCAGCGACGGTTATGACGGAATTATCACTGACTGCAATGATCCGGAAAATCTGGCCAGGTCCATGCTCCGTCTTATCGAGGATAAAAAACTGCGTAAAACTCTGGCTGAGCGCGGCCGGCAGACAGTAGTACAAAAATTCGCTCCCTCAATATTTGTCAGTAATATAATAAAAGTGTATGAGCGCCTGCCTGGCACTGGTTATGGACCGGAAAATTGTAGACATTTTTAAAATATATAGTATAGTAAAAAAAACATTTACGGTTTCTGGAGAATATTTTTAAAAGGAGATAAAAAGATGAATATTTTAGGTATTGCGGCTCCCTTTGGCCATGACCACGGCGTTGCTTTACTTGTAGGCGGAAAAGTGGTTGCCGCTGCCGAAGAGGAGCGGTTTACCCGGAAAAAACACGCGGACGGACAGCTACCGGTCAATTCCGTGCGCTATTGTCTGGCTCAGGCCGGGTTGAGACCGGAAGATATCGATTATATCGCTCATCCCTGGGCGTTAAAGGCTCTGCGGGACAGACGCGGAGAATATTTTTTCAGATGCCTGCGCACTCGTCCTTCCCGGGCTTAT
>CAZVRU010000011.1:22421-29169 GCA_964629785.1 uncultured Planctomycetia bacterium | reverse complement strand
AAATTTTTTCGTAATAAAAGAGAACTTAAAGGACAGATCAGATTTATTACCGAGACCCTTTCTCAATGCGGGTTTGATCCTGAGTCCCTGGCGCGCAGGATACAGTGGGTAGAACACCATCTGGCTCACGCGGCTTCAAGCTATTACTGTTCCGGGATGAAGGAGGCAGCTCTTTTGTCCATAGACGCCGGAGGAGAGATAACATCCACTCTGCTGGCCCGGGCCAGAGGGAAAAGAATAGAAAAGATAAAAGAAATCATCGCTCCCGATTCTCTGGGTTGTTTTTACGCTACCATGACCGATTATTTGGGCTTTAAGAGGGGTGACGGAGAATATAAGGTCATGGGTATGGCCCCTTACGGCGACCCTTCAGCCGTAGATCTTGATCATATAGTACGCTGGGATAAAAGAAGGGGCACTTATCACTGTAATGACGATTATGTCTGGGTGCAGAGACGCCAGCGTTTTGATCCGGAAAAAGTATATTCGAAAAAGATGGTCAGAGAGTTAGGTCCTCAGCGTCAGGGTGATGCTCTTTCCGAACCATATATCCACATCGCCGCAGCCACTCAGAAAAAATTCGAAGACATAGTACTTAACCTTATCGAGATTTATCTTAAGCCGGACCTGGAGCGCCACGGAAATCTCTGCTTTGCCGGAGGAGGGGCGCTTAATGTCGCTCTTAACCGGGTTCTGCTTAAACAGCCGTATATAAAAAATCTCTGGGTTCAGCCGGCATCTCATGACGCCGGAACTTCCCTGGGCGCTGCGGTTTACGCGGCGGCGCGGCTGGGCCAGGAGATCGAGCCTATGGTCCACGCTTACCTGGGGCCTGAATACAGTAACAGCGAGATCGAAGAAGAACTGCAGAATAGCGGCCTGCCTTATACCGGGGAAAAAGATATCTGTTTAAAGGTTGCTGCTCTGCTTGATCAGGGACAGATAGTAGGCTGGTTCCAGGGCAGGATGGAATGGGGGCCTCGGGCCCTGGGCAACCGCAGTATCCTGGGCAATCCTACTTTGCGGGGCACTGCGGATGAGATCAACGCTAGGATAAAATTCAGGGAGAAATGGCGTCCCTTTTGTCCTTCGATATTAAAAGAACACGCGGCTGAGATCATTGATTCAGGTCATCCCGCTCCTTTTATGACCATTGCTTTTGATGCCAGCGGGCATTGGAAAAACCGTATCCCTGAAGTAGTGCATGTCAACGGCACCTGCCGGCCCCAGCTGGTGGATAAGCGTACTAATCCCAGTTATTATTCCCTGATCGAGAAGTTTTATCGTCTCAGCGGGGTCCCGGTAGTGATCAATACCTCCTTGAACCGCAGAGGAGAGCCTATGGTCTGCAGCCCTAAAGACGCTCTGGTGATGTTTGAGGGCTGCGGCCTGGAGTATATGGCCATGGGAAGTTTCCTGGTCAGCAAGAAAAGTAATCGTTAAATATGGACAACACTCCTGTTTCAGTGGTGATTATTACTAAAAACGAAGCACAGAGGATCAAAGACTGCATTGATTCTGTCAAAGGCTGGGCTGACGAGATCATTGTGGTAGACGATGAATCGACTGACAGTACCAGAAAGATAGCCAAAGACCTCGGTGCCAGAGTACTGGTCAGGAAAATGGAGAATGAAGGCAGGCACCGTAACTGGGCTTATGCTCAGGCAAAGCATGCCTGGGTGTTCAGCCTGGATGCCGATGAACGCCTGCTTGACGATCTGAAGAAAGAGATCACTGCCGTACTGGTCGGCAATCCTGGAGAATCCGCTTTTACCGTGCCGCGCCGGAATTTTATCGGCGATCACTGGCTGCGCTGGGGCGGATTTTATCCCGCAGCCCAGATAAAGCTTATCAGAAAAGATCGTTTTAAGTGGGAAGAAGTACAGGTACATCCCCGGGCTTTTCTTGATGGTTCCTGCGGACATCTTGAAAGCGACATGATCCACTATACATACAGGAACTGGCAGGATTTCCTTAAAAAACTTAACACCCAGACCAGCTGGGAAGCTCAGAAATGGTATGATCTTTCCCTGCAGAATCCTGAAAAAGCACGCTATAAGATGAACACTATTCATGCTTTGTGGCGGACCCTGGACCGGTTTGTGCGGTCCTTTGTTATTAAACAGGGGTTCCGCGACGGATTTATCGGATTTATGGTCGCCTATTATTCGTCTTTATATCAGATTGTGAGTTATGCCAAATACCGCGAACATAAGGCAAAAGCCTGCTCTCGTAAAAGGTAATAAAATCAATCTCTTCATCTGATTCTTCTACAGGATTAAATCCGCTTCTTTAGCTTCAACATTTTACCCGCAACTTCACGTTTCTCTTCATAAGAGAAATGTGAAGTTAGAGGAGAGGAGGGGGATAATAAAGGGAGGGGGGGATAAGAGGAGGTTCTCTGATGAGGTGGATGTGTGCGCTTTTTTTGTGTCTGTCTGTTCCTTTTTGCCAGGCGGCTGATTTCGGCAAGATCAGCGGTCTGGAGAAAAGTACTTTTGTCAAAATTCTGATCTCGCCTTTGCAGCCGGACCATATTTATGCCGCGGCCGACAGCGCGGTGTTTGAGAGTTTTGACCGGGGCTATTCCTGGAACAGGCTGTTCAGCCGGGGATCGGAGACGATCAAAGATATGGCTTTTCATCAGAACCGGTTTGCCTGTCTTTATGTGGCTGCGAAAGAAGGGCTGTACTGTCTGGAGAAGGAGAGAGAGGAAAAGATCTTTTCGCCGCTGCCGGAGCAGACATTGACTGCGGTGGCTCATCACCGGGGCACGATTTATGTGGGCACTGATCAGGGAGTATATGTCGGCGATGAATCAGGCTTGCGGTTTAGAAAGGCAAGGGGTATTCCTGACGCCGCGTTTATTTACGCTTTTGATTTTTCCGGAGATCAGGGTTATGTCGTTACTGATTCCGGGATATATATAAAAGGCCGGGATGATGTATTTACCAGGGGTTATGTACTTAAAGGTGTGAGCCGGGAAGAAGGCGATGACGAGAACGAAGTCTTTATCCTTCCCCGGGTCATAAAAAAAGAGCGAACAGAACCGGGAATTGTGTATTTAGGCACCAGCCGCGGATTGTATCTGTCTTATGATAACGGCCTGAGTTTTGAAAGATTCACTGCCTCTCCTCTGGACAGGGTGACCGTATATTGCGTCTTGCTCTCTGACCGCCCGGGGTTTATCTATCTGGGGACCTCTCAGGGCATATATGCCGCAGACCGACAGGCCGGTTCAGTTACCTGTTTAAGCCGGGATATGCCGTTCCTTGATGTTTTCTGGCTGGATAAGAGTTTTGACAACAGACTTTTTGCTGCTACTGATAACGGGCTTTTCCGGGAGATCTCTGCCGGCGATAAAGACAGGAAAGAATATGCTTTGCTGGAAAAAATATTGAAGATGCTGCCGTCCATAGAAGAGATCCAGCAGCAGGCTCTGCGCTATAATGAGGTCCAGCCGGAAAAGATCGAGAAATGGCGAAAAGCGTTTAAGTACAGGGCCTTTTTCCCCACGGTAAGTCTGGATTATGACAAGAGTGTGTATGGATCATCCAGCGGACAGTTCGCTGTGGGCCCGCGGGACTGGGGTGTTTCTTTTTCCTGGGATGCCGGAGACCTGGTCTGGAATTCTTATGAGGACGATGTCGATACCCGCAGCAGGCTTAATACTCAGTTGCGGAGCAGCATCCTTGACGATATTAATAATGTTTATTTCGAACGGCTCCGGATAGAGCTGGAGCTGGCCGGCAAAGAGGGCTTAAATGAACAACAGCGCTGTGAGAAAAAACTGCGGCTGAAAGAACTATCGGCGGTGCTTGACGGGTACACGGGAGGCTATTTTTCCCGGGCGTCGGAGAGGCTGGTCGGCAAGTAGAGGGTGATGTATCTTCGATTAAACTGATAACCGATATCAACATCCGTAGTTAAAGAAGATTTTCCGGAGAGACGCCCCCGGGTTTTAGTCGGCGAGTAGGATTCATTTATCAGTGTTTATCCTGCGCTTTATCTGTATTTATCTTGCATAGCTGATAAAAACAGTAGCCAAAACCGGCGGGAACAGGTATTATTTAATGCTATGAGGATTCTGATAGTCAACCCTTTCGGTATCGGCGATGTGCTGTTCACTACGCCGCTTCTCAGAAATCTGAAAAAGAATTTCCCTGACGCGTCTTTGTGGTTTATCTGCAACAAAAGAGTCTATCCTTTTTTGAGATCCAACCCTTTTTGCGACCGGGTCATCATCTTCGAAAAAGACGAATGGAGAGATCTGGGAAAACGATCCGGGATAGCGCTGGCAAGGGAATTGTTTTCTTTGTTCAAAGTCATACGAAATGAACGGTTCGATATGGCCTTTGACCTGTCCCTGAACCTCCAATACGGTTTTTTTCTCGCGCTCTGCGCTATCCGGACAAGGATCGGCTTCGATTACCGCGGCCGGGGACGGTTCCTTACCGTAAAACATGCCCTGCCCTGCGGTTATAAAGACCGGCATGTTGCCCGTCAGATACTGGACCTCTTGCCGGGCATCGGGGTCAGCCCAAAAGATTTTCCTCTGGATATATTTGTAGACCAGAAATGGGTCGAACCGGCCCGCGAGATCTTTGCCAAAGAAAAAATTTCCCATACCCGGCCTCTTATCGCCGTTTGTCCCGGTTCCGGCGATAGCTGGGGAGAAACAGCTTATTTTAAACGCTGGCCCAAAGAGTATTTTGTCGCTTTATGCGATATGCTGAGCCGACAGCTGAAAGCCCGGGTCATCCTTTTCGGTTCAGCGGGCGAAGCGTCTCTGGCCGGTTTTGTCGAAAACCGGGCGGAAACAGATATTATCAATCTTTGCGGAAAGATGACTTTGACCGATTTTGTCGGAGCCTTGAAGCTGTGCGACCTGCTTATTACCAATGACGGCGGTCCTTTTCATATCGGGCAATCTCTGGGCCTGAAAACCATAGGTCTCTTTGGCCCGGTCGATGAAAAAGTCTATGGAGCTTATCCGGAAAAACAGGAAACAGTAGTGCTGACCAGCCAGGTAGACTGCCGGCCCTGTTACCGGTCGTTTAAGTTCAATGGCTGCACTTATGATAAGAAATGTCTGCGTCAGATCCTGCCGGAGCAGGTAATGGATAAGGTCAGGGCTGTTTTAAACCGATAACCCGGTATCTTTCTTCCCCGGGGGTAATATTTTTGCTTTACAAGGGATATAGAGCAATGTATAATTGGTTTTCTCTGCGGCATTTAAATATTTATATAAAAGGGCTTTTTTTGTGTAAAGGATAAAGCCTGCCTGTCGAAACGGAGCGTGCAATGAAGGTTTTGAAGCTGGGATTACCTAAAGGAAGCCTGCAGGAAGCGACTTTTGCCCTGTTTGCCATGGCCGGATTCAATATTTCGGTCAGCAAGAGGTCTTATACTCCTTCTATCGATGATACTGAGATCCAGCCGGTATTGCTGCGGGCCCAGGAAATGGCCCGTTATGTGGAAGAAGGCGTGCTTGACTGCGGCATTACCGGTGAAGACTGGATACTGGAAAACAATTCCGATGTCCTGCGTCTGGAGGAGTTAAAGTATGCCAAACGCACGCTTAATCCGGTACGCTGGGTCGTGGCCGTGAACAGGGATTCCCGGATAAAGAAGCTTTCCGACCTCAAGGGTAAGCATATCGCCACTGAACTGGTCGATTACACGAAACGTTATTTTAAAAAGAAGAAGATCAAAGTTACCGTGGAATACAGCTGGGGCGCTACCGAAGTCAAGGTCAAAAGCGGCCTGGTCGATGCTATAGTCGAGCTTACCGAGACCGGGGAGTCTTTACGGGCCAATAATCTGAGGGAACTGGAGACTATCTGCGTTTCTACTACCAGATTCATTGCCAATAAAAAAGCTTATAAAGATAACTGGAAAAAGAAAAAAATCGGCAACATCCTGCTTTTGCTTAAAGGAGCTTTGGAGGCAAAAGGAAAAGTAGGTTTAAAACTTAATGTCCAGGAAAAAAATATCCGGAAAATACTGGACATACTTCCTTCTTTGCGCCAGCCTACGGTATCTTCCCTGACTCAGGAAGGCTGGTACGCTCTGGAAGTGGTCATAGACGAAAATGAAGTCCGGCATTTACTTCCCTGTATGAAAGATGCCGGAGCAGAAGGAATAATCGAGTACCCGTTGAATAAGTTAATCTATTAGGAGGATCTCTATGCCTTGCGGCAGGAAAAAAAAGCTACGCAAAGTAAAGCGGCACTGGTTTAAAAAGAGAAAAAAACAGCAGCGCCATAAGAGCAAATAATCATTTATTCTGATGAAAAAAGGGTTGTTATCAGCGGTAATTCTGACGATGCTCACATCATCAACGGTCTTTGCCGCAGCACTTCCTGCCTCAGGTTCAGCTGTCAGCAGTTATTTAAGAGGGATCTTATACCTGGCTGACGGGCGGTATCCTCAAGCTCTTCGGGAACTGGAGCGTGTCAAGACCCAGGACCCTTCTTCAGCCTATCTGCGCCTGAAGATCGCTTTCACCTTTCTTAAACTGGGCCGGGAAGAAGAAGCCGAAGCCGAATTCAAAGCCACTAAGGCTCTGGATGAAAATAACCTCGAAGCTTCGGTAGCCTTGATCCTTCTTTATGCCAGTAAAAAAGACGAAAAAGCTCTGGAACAGGAATATCAGTATTTTCTGGAACGGGCCCATCAGCTGCGGCCGGAGAATATAAAGATATCCGAATATCTGGGACAGTTTTATTTTTATAAAAAAATGCCT
>CAZVRU010000011.1:0-22411 GCA_964629785.1 uncultured Planctomycetia bacterium | reverse complement strand
CTGAACAGGCGATAAAGATCTATGAGACCATAATCAGACAACAGCCTGATTACAGCGATGGTTTTTTCTGGCTGGGTTATTTTTACGAAGAGACCCGGCAAAGGAAAAAAGCGATCAAAATGTGGAAAAAGACCATCGAGCTGAACCCCATGCATGCCGATGCCCTGAATTCTCTGGGCTATGTCTATGCCGAGGAAGGCACTAATCTTGACGAGGCCGAGCAAATGGTGAAAAAGGCCTTGAGCCAGGATCCCAATAACGGCGCTTATCTGGACAGCCTGGGCTGGATCTACTATCAGAAAAAAGAATATACCAAATCCGAGGATTATCTGCTGGAAGCATTGACTAATCTGGAAGAAGCAGTGGTCTATGAACATGCCGGAGACCTTTTCGCGGCCCGGGGAGACAGGGAAAAGGCATTGGAATATTATCAAAAAGGATTGGCCAGGGAACCGGGCAATCAGAGCCTGCAGGATAAAGTCAGACAATATGAGCAAAAAAATACAGGATCTAAAGAAAAAAGCGAATAAAATCAGGAAACTGGTGGTACGGATGCTGGCTAAAGCCGGCAGCGGTCATCCCGGCGGGTCTCTTTCCAGCACCGATATAGTGACCTGCCTTTTTTTTGAGGTAATGAAGGTCGATCCGGAAAATCCTTCCTGGCCTGATCGGGACCGTTTTCATCTGTCCAAAGGACATTGTTGTCCGGCAGTTTATGCCGTGCTTGCCGAAAAAGGTTTTTTTGATCAGGAGCATCTCTGGACCCTGCGTCAGCTCGGTTCGCTGCTGCAGGGGCATCCTGACCGCAGGACACCCGGTATCGAAGTGGCCAGCGGTTCGTTGGGACAGGGATTGAGCGTTTCCCTGGGCATGGCTCTGGCCGGTAAACTGGATAAAAAGGATTACCGGGTCTATTGTCTTATGGGTGACGGAGAATTACAGGAGGGCAATATCTGGGAAGCGGCTATGGCCGCGGCTCATTATAAATGTGATAACCTTTGTGGTATTGTCGATTTCAACCGTTTCCAGATCGACGGCCGTATCGAAGAAATAATGAATCTCGAACCTCTTGTCAACAAATGGGAATCGTTCGGCTGGCATGTCGTACAATGCGACGGGCATAATATCGAACAGCTGTTAAAGGCGTTTGAACAGGCCCGTTTTGTAAAGTTGAAACCGACAATGATCATTGCCCACACGATAAAGGGGAAAGGCGTTTCCTTTATGGAACATGTCAAGGATTTCCACGGCCGGGCGCCTAATGAACAGGAACATCGTGACGCTCTGGCCGAGCTGGAAGAGATGGAAAGGACAATAGAAAAAGAGTATGAGTAACGCCATTGAATCTTTTTATGCCCGTACTGTTTATGGCGAAACCCTGCTGGAGCTGGGCAAAAAAGATCCTGATATCGTGGTCTGCGACGCGGACCTTTCCGGCTCCACTAAAACAGCCTTGTTCGGCAAAGAATTTCCCGAACGGTTTTTTAATTTCGGAGTCGCCGAGCAGAACATGATGTCAACAGCCGCCGGCCTGGCCAGTTGCGGGAAAATTGTATTCGTATCCACTTTTGCCATGTTCGCTACAGCCAGGGCTCTGGATCAGGTACGCAATTCGATCTGCTACAATAATTTTAACGTAAAGATAGTGGCAACTCACGGCGGGATCACGGTAGGCGAGGACGGCGCGTCTCACCAGGCCATAGAAGATATCGCTTTTTTTCGTCCCCTGGTCAATATGAACATAATCGTACCCTGCGACGGGCCGGAAGCCCGTGAGGCAGTGATCACTGCCTATAAGACGCCGGGGCCTTTTTATATCCGGCTGGGCCGGGCCAAAGTCCCGACAGTGCAGGAGAAAAGGCCTTTTGTTCTGGGCAAAGGATATATGTTGCGAGAGGGGAAAGACCTGGCTATTATTGCCACCGGCCTGATGGTTCCCCAGGCCCTGGAAGCGGCCCGCATTCTGGAAGAGAAAAATATAAATGCGGCAGTGGCTAATATCCACACGATCAAACCTGTCGACAAAGAACTGATTCTTTCTTTGGCCGAAAAATACAAGTTGCTCATGGTATGCGAAGAACATCAGGTGACCGGTAGTCTTTATTCTTCAGTCTGTGAAGTAGTCTGCCCTCATCATCCGGTGCGGGTAGTGGGTGTGGGTATAGAAGACCGTTTCGGTCAGTCAGGTTCTCCGGCCGAGCTTTTGGAAGAATATGGGTTATCCAGTAAAGCAATCGCTGGACGAGCGGAAAAGCTTATCCGCGGTTAAGATCAGTTGTCCTGCCAAGATCAATCTCTACCTTAATATCGTAGGTAAATATCCTGACGGATTTCATGAGATCGAAAGTGTCGTTCAGAGGATATCTCTGGCCGACGAGTTGGTTGTCAAATTCCGCAAAGACAGAGATATTGTTTTCAGCTGCGACGATCCTGCTTTGGAAAACGATGATAATCTCTGCCTGAAAGCGGCCCGGCTTTTCAGAAAACGTTACGGTTTGCCCAAGGGAGTTTCTCTGGAACTTAAGAAAAACATCCCGGTGGGGGCCGGTCTGGGAGGAGGCTCTTCTGACGCCGCATCGACTTTACTGGCTCTGGACGCGCTTTGCCGGTCCCGATTTTCCCTCCGGCAGCTGTATTCTCTGGGGGCAGCTCTGGGCAGCGATGTGAACTTTTTTCTGGCCCGGGTACCCTGTGCTCTGATCAAAGGCAGGGGGGAGCAGGTGTTAGCTTTAAACAGTCCGGGCCGGTTCTTTTATCGGATCATTTATCCCCGGGAACGTCTTTCCACGGCTGCTGTGTATAAGGCCACAAATGCCAAATTGACAAATTTTCTTAACAATGTTAATATTATTTCTTACGCCTTACAAAGGCGTGATTATGAGCTGTTTAAGTGGAATATGTTCAATGTTTTGGAAAAGGGGGCTTTTTTGGCCTCGCGATGTCTTTATAGATACAGGGAGGGGTTGAAGGATAAGGGGTTCACGATGACTGGTAGTGGCAGCGCTTTTTTCAAAGTGATGACAGGGGTGAAAGAAAAATCATCGTTGTCAGACGACGACATTCCGAAGAACTGGAAAGTTTTTCAGGCGCGCAGTATCTAAAGGGGAGGTCTTATGGAGATTACTGAGGTCAGGGTATCGCTTCGGGAAGGGGAATCAAAACGGCTGAAAGCATATGCTACCGTGACTTTTGATAACTCTTTTGTAGTGCGCAACATCAAAGTAGTGGAAGGTAATCAGGGTCTGTTTGTAGCGATGCCGGCGCGCAAAATGAAACAATTCTGTCCGCGTTGCGGGAAGAAAGTGGATGTCGGTTCCCGTTTTTGCAACTGGTGCGGAGTTCAATTGCCGCCTCCGCCCAAAGATATTGCTCAGACAAAACAGGGGACCCATCAGGATCTGGCGCATCCCATTAATCAGGAATTCCGCGATTATCTTCAGAGCAAAGTCCTGGATACCTATTATCAGGAAAAAGATTCCGGTATAAGTTCCCGGAGGCAGGAGAGCAATAGCGAAGAGCCGGAAGCCGAGGCCCCGGCCCTTTAAAATTACGATATGATGATATGCGCTGTTTTTTTGCAGCGCATATTCTTTTTTGTCCCGGCATCCCGGAAATAGAATGATTGCCAAGGCTTATTTGACAATATAATCTTGCCCGGTAGTGTAATCGGTAACACATCAGTTTTTGGAGCTGAGTTTCCTGGTTCGAGTCCAGGCCGGGCAGCCATTTTCGAGCCTGGACTCGAACCAGAGAAAAGGCTCGAAAATGACAGAGCAATTGAGCAATAGAAAATAGAACAATAGAACCTATGCTCAATTGCGGTCTAATGCTCAATTGTTCTATTGCTCAAAAGGTGATACATGGCTTTTATGTTTGAAAATCTAGAAGTATATAAGAAGGCAATCACTTTTGCTTATGAGATTAGTGATTTAACAGAAAAGTTCTCAAAAGGTAATTATTACCTTACTGACCAGTTAAATCGGGCCGCTTTATCAATTTCAGCGAATATTGCCGAAGGCAACGGCAGATACAGTAAAGCGGACAGAAAGAATTTCTTTAGAATTTCCCGAGGTTCTGCGTTTGAATGTATTCCAATCTTAGAGTTATGTAAGCGGAAGAAATTGATAGGAGAAGAAAAACACAAAGCGCTGAAGGAAAATCTTAATGAAATCTGTAAAATGCTCTCAGGGCTCATAAATTATTGAAGCTTTCAAGCGCGAAGCGCAAAAAAGACGATGGTAAAGAAAAAGAATAAAAAAGGACAAAGACAGTCAGGAATAAATTTAGGAGTTTTATTGTCCATAATGGTTGCCTTAGCTGGCTTGTACGCATATCAGTACTATTGGCGACCAGAAATCAATATTAACGGTATTGATGCACAATATGCTCGCGCTACAAAAGCTAATGATATGCGTATAAATTTTTCTTTTAAATTTAAAAATGATGGAAAGAGCAAAACAAAAAACCTGAAACTTTTTACTGCCTTTCCGAAATGGGGATTCAACGGGAAAAATATTACTGTTTCTCCATATGACTTTGTTCAGAATGACTTAACAGATCTTATGGGAGGAGAAGAGACCGACTATAATACGTATAAAGACATAAACTTTGATGATTTTATCCAAAATCACAATATGGCACAGGGTGTTTGGTTAACTTTGGTATTGCGATGGAATTCTGATAACTTAGTTTACTTGGGACGTACCTTCGAGAAACATATATTAGTGTTTCTTACTCAAGGGATGAAAGAAAATAAAATGGTATTTATGTCTCAACAAGTAAAAGAGAGAGATTTTACTCATTGGTTTCAGAGAAATGAGAGAAAGCCAAATATATTTAAAATTATTGAAGATCTGGAGGCGAGTAGATTGCTTTATGGTGATACATCACGTTTCGATTAAACTTTACCTCATATCGCCAAAGTAGATAAACCCGCCCTTGCCACGGCGGACGGTCATTTTTAAAACCAATTGGCAGTATTGATGTTTTGCACTTTGGCTAGTGACAACTTCGGGCAGCCAATTTCGGGCGAAGCCCGAAATTGGCAGAGCAATTGAGCAATAGAAAATAGAACAATAGAAGGAAAGCTCGGTTGCGGTCTAATGCTCTATTGCTCTATTGTTCACGGCAAGCCGCAGGCGATTAGCCGGGAGGTGATCATGGCAAATAAAGAAATTTATATTACTGAAAACGACATAAAGAGATTGAAGGAATTAATAGCAGTAGCGAGAGAGTTCGGCAATGAAGAAGAAAAGTATTTATTTGAGTTAGAAAAGGAACTGGGTCGAGGAAAAATCGTCAGGCCTCAAGATATTCCTCAGGATGTTATAACTATGAATTCGAAAGTCCATTTGCGAGATTTGAATTCTAATGAGGAGTTTGTTTATCAGTTGGTTTTTCCTGACGATGCAGATCCCAGTCAGGGACGGATTTCGGTTTTAGCGCCTATCGGAACGGCTTTAATCGGGTATAGTGTGGGAGATATTATCGAATGGGAAGTTCCTGCCGGAGTAGCGAAATTGAAAGTGGAGAAGGTATTGTATCAGCCGGAAGCTTCGGGTGACTATTATCTATGATAAAGAGACGAAAAGAATGAATATTAGATGATGCCGCGCTGGTCGGGTCAGCGGTGTCTGAAGAAAATAAGGATCTATTTGTATGACAAAAACCACGAAAAAAACCACTGACAAATCGATTACCGCCGTAGTTTTGGCTGCCGGCAAAAGCACCCGGGTCAAACAGGACCTGCCTAAAGTGATCACCCCTTTAGGAGGGAGACCGCTTATTTTTCATCTTCTCGATACTTTGACCGGATTGAGACGTTATGTCAAAGACATCGTGGTCGTGCTGGGATATAAAAAAGAAATTATCGAACCGGTGATCCGCCGGGAATTCCCCGAAGTCCGGTTTGCCTATCAGAAAAAAATGGACGGTACTGCCAGGGCTGTGGCTGCGGCAATGCCTGCCGTGAAAAAAAATCATACTCTGATACTCTGTGCTGATGCGCCTCTGGTAAAAACGGCTACTTTGAAAGATTTCATTTCCGGGTATCTGAGAAAAAAGAAAGACGGCAGTGTGATCACCAGCCGGCTTGATGACGATAATGATCTGGGAAGGATAGAACGTGATAAAGCCGGTAATGTTCTGAGGATCATCGAAAAAAAAGATCTGGGCAACCGGGACCTGAAAGAGGTTAACAGCGGCATCTATCTTTTCCGAACCGCTGCTCTTGCCAAAAACCTTGAAAAAATAAAGATGAATCCCAAAAAAAGGGAATATTACTTTACCGATATAGTCGAGATCTTTTCCTGTTCCGGCCTGGCCATCGGTACTTTTCTTCTGGCTGACTGGGAAGAGATGATCGGAATCAATGACCAGCAGGCCCTGGCTCTGGCCTATAAGATTTTGAATAAAAGGTATTTAGATGAAATAATGAGCCGGGGGATAAGAGTTATCGATCCGGATACTACTTATATAAATTACAATGTAAAAATAGGCTCTAATTCCGTAATTTATCCCTTTACCTTTATAGAAAAAGATGCTATAATTGGCAACAATTGTCGTATAGGTCCGTTTGTTTATTTGCGGGAAAAGGCCAATATACGCGATAATACCTGTATTGGTGGGAAGTCGGGAAATACTTTTGACTGCGCACAAAGGTCTCCTTTTGCGTTTGGCAAAGATTAAAAAATCCTTTTAAAACAGGGTGAAATGCGATGATACGGCGGGTTTCGGCGCATGCTCAGGAAAATTCGATAGGAAAAATGCTTGTTTTCAGCGGTAATGCTCATCCGGCCCTGGCTCAGGCTATTGCTGCCCATCTCGATCTTACGGTCAGTAAAGCCATGGTCGGGAAGTTCAGTGACGGAGAGACAAGGGTTAAGATCGAGGATAATGTGCGGGGCAAGGATATTTTTCTTGTCCAGTCGACCTGTCCGCCGGTAAATGAGAACATGATGGAACTTCTGATCATGCTGGATGCGATACGCCGGGCCTCACCGATGCGGATCACTGCGGTAATGCCTTATTTCGGTTATGCCCGTCAGGACAGAAAAGATCAGCCCCGGGTGCCGATAACCGCAAAGCTGGTTGCCAATCTTTTGACCGGTGCCGGTGCTGACCGGGTTTTGACCCTTGACCTGCATGCCGGACAGATTCAGGGTTTTTTCGATATTCCGCTTGATCATTTGTTCGGGGTCAATGTTTTTGCTGATTTTTTTGATGAACAGAATGTCGCTAATAATCTCGTGGTCGTTGCCCCTGATGTGGGCGGAATAAAAAGGGCCCGGGCTTATGCCAAACGGCTGAACGCCGGTCTGGCTATCGTGGATAAGCGGCGGAATTCTCCCGATTCCACGGAGGTCATGCATATTCTGGGTGAAGTAGAAAAAAAGAACGCTTTACTGGTCGATGACATGATCGCTACCGGAAGTTCTCTTGTAGAGGCATCCCGGGCGATCAAAAAAGCAGGTGCCGGAAAGATATTCGCCTGCGTGACGCACGGCATTCTGTCCGGTAACGCGGTGGAAAAACTGGAAAAGTCGGATATCGACACGCTGGTGATCACTGATTCGATACCATTATCCGACGAGAAAAAGAGCAGGAAGATAAAAGTGGTTTCTGTCAGCCAGCTGTTCGCTGAGGCTATAAAAAGGATCCACATAGAAAAATCGATAAGCGTATTGTTTGATTCTATAAGGAGCTGACCATGGAAAAGATCATAGTGAAATGCGTGAAACGCGAAAAAACAGGAAAAGAGATCGCCAAAAAGCTGCGTAAACAGGGGATGATCCCGGCGGTCATGTACGGACACAATATGACCTGCGCTCTGCAGATTCCCGTGGGAGAGATGAAAGGTCTGCGGGCCCATCATTTTTCCGAGAGCAGTATCATCGATCTGGTGGTCGATAACAGCGGTGCCGAGGAGAATTTTTCGGCGGTCATAAAAGATATTCAGTTCAATCCCCTTACTGAAGAAGTGTCTCATCTCGATTTTCTTCAGATTTCCCTGGAAGAAAAGATAAGAGTAAGAGTGGGACTGGCAGTAAAAGGAGAATGCCCGGCGATCAAGGAAGGCGGGGTACTGGAGCAGATGCTCTGGGAAGTGGAGATCGAAGCCTATCCTCTGGACATTCCCGAACATATCGATGTCGATGTTTCTTCTCTGGTGGCCGGTCATTCCATTCATGTGGGTAATCTGAAAGTAAGCGATAAAGTGCGCATCCTTACCCATGGCGAAGAAACCGTTGCCACTGTGATAATGCCGGGAGAAGAGGCTGAAGAAGCTCCTGCCGAAGAAGAAGCAGCCGCGGCTGAGCCGGAAGTGATCAAGGAAAAGAAGGAAGAAGGCGGCGGAGAAAAGGGCAAATAAAACGCTGGATAAATACCGGCATAAGACCGGCAGTTGGCCTTGTCTTTTTTTGAAAATATAATTTGCCTTGCCGAGGATCAGTTTTAATTCGGCACTGAACCAGTGAAGATAATCGTAGGATTAGGCAATCCGGGGAAGAAATATGAGAAGACCCGGCATAATGTCGGGTTTATGCTCCTTGACAGGATCGTTAAGGAAGAAAGAACAGAATTCAGGAAGTCTTTTAAGGCGGCTTCTTTTCTGGCCCGGGCCGGACAGGGCCAGAGTGTTTTGCTGGTGAAACCGAGGACTTATATGAATAATTCCGGTCAGGCGGTTTCCTGGCTGGTCCGGACCTATAAGGTGCCCCGGGAAGATATCCTTATTGTTCATGACGATCTTGACCTTGAGCTGGGCAGGATAAAATTTTCCCGGCAAGGTTCGTCGGCCGGGCACCGGGGCGTGGAATCGATAATCAGGACCCTGGGCAGCGACACTGTCAGCCGGCTGCGGATCGGCATATCCCGTCCGGTCGAAGACGCAGTGGATCATGTGTTAAGCGAATTCACCGCGGAAGAAAACGAAATAATCGAAGATATCATGGGCCGGATGGTTCTGGCCTGCAATGAATGGGTCGATAAAGGGATCGATCCGGTAATGCAGAAATACAACAGCAAGAAAGAGAGGTAATATGGAACGCGTATACGAATCGATGATAATAATGAGGTCTGATCTGACCGATGAAGAAAGAGAGAATGTATTCGACAAGATCACCAAATTCATAAAGGATTCGGGAGGCAAGATCCAGGAATCCAAGATCTGGGCTAAAGAGAGGAATTTTTATTTTTTGATCCGGTCCCGGGGCGCGGAAAAAAAGAAATACAACAAAGGGCTTTACTGGCTGCTTGATTTTTCTCTGGATACCGGTAAACTTAACGATTTGAAACAGACCATGCGTCTGGAGGAACGGATTTTGCGTAATATCATAATCAGTCGCGGCGGAAAAAAAGGAGAGAAGCATGCTCAGCTTCAATAAAGTGTTTCTGGCAGGTAATCTGACCCAGGATCCGCAACTGCGATATACTCCCCAGGGAACTCCGGTGGCCACTGTTCGGGTGGCAGCCAATACCTCGTATAAAGACCGTATGGGTGAATTAAAGAAAGAGACTTGCTTTATCAATGTAGTGGTCTGGGGGCAGATGGCTGAAGTGTGCAACCAGTACCTTCAGAAAGGCCGACCGGTTTTTATCGAAGGCCGGCTTCAGTCCAGGAGCTGGCAGGATAACGAAGGTAAAAGCAGAAATACCATCGAGGTACGGGCCCAGCGGGTGCAGTTTCTGCCATCGGGCAGCAGAGGCGGCAGTGAAAGCAATGCCGGTTCCGAACAATCTAACGAAGAGGTTGTCAATATAGACGATATAGATCTAGGAGGTTCTTTGTAGTATGGCTAAAAAAATCATTAAACAGGTACGGTTCAAGAAGAGTTGTTCATTTTGCAAAAAGAATCTGGAGATCGATTATAAAGATGTCGATCTTCTCTCCCGTTTCGTGTCTTCCAAGGGTAAGATAGTTTCGCGCCGGATCTCGGGGAATTGCGCGAAACATCAGAGAAAACTTTCACAGGAAATCAAGAGAGCTCGCTTTTTGAGCCTAATCCCCTATGTAGGATCATGAAAATAATACTTATATCAAATATCAAAAAACTGGGTGTTATCGGAGACGTGGTCGAAGTAAAAGACGGGTTCGCGCGCAATTATCTTATCCCTGAGAGACTGGCTCTGGCCGCTTCCAAGGATAATTATAAGAAGATCGAGGAATACAAGAAGAAGGAAAAAAAATTATCCGAGGCGAAAAAGCAGGCCGCCCAGAAACGCAAGGAAGAGATAGAAAAACTCTCTATTACTATCACGGCCGAAGCCAAGGAAGACGATGAGCTTTACGGTGCCATCAATGAAGGGCAGATAAGTAAAGCTATGAACAGCGAGGGGCTGGATATCGATAAGGACCAGCTTACCCTTGAACAGCCTATCAAAAAAATAGGCGCATACTACGTGAGCGTTACCTTACATCCCGAAGTGCAAGCTTCTTTGCGTGTTTGGGTTGTTAAAAAATGAGCTTATCTTCGGTCAAAGAAGAATTGGAAAGGATCCCGCCTCAAAATATGGAGGCCGAGATGGCTGTTTTGGGGGCGATGCTTCTGGATGACAAGATAGTTCCCGAAGTAATGGAGTCGGTCCGGGCCGAAGATTTTTATAAGACCGAGCACGGAATAATTTTCTCGGCTATCATCGAGCTTTTCGATAAACGGAAAAAACCTGATATTCTCACCGTATCCGAAATCCTGACCAGGAAGAAACTTCTGGAAAAAGTAGGCGGCGCTTCTTATCTGGCCACTCTTGCCGATTTTGTTCCCACTTCCAGCAATGCCCGTAATTATTCCCGTATTGTCAAAGAAAAGAGCATTCTGCGTTTTCTTATCCAGAATGCCAACGAAGTACTTTCCCTTGCCTACCGGGAAGAAGATGATGTAAGTGCTCTGCTGGATAAGGCCGAGCACCTTATCTTTGAGATATCGGACCGTCGGGTAGAGGGCAGCTATATCCATATCAAAGAAGTCCTTAAAGACAGCATCGAAGTGATCGAGTCGCTTTACCATAAAAAATCGCATATTACCGGCGTTCCCAGCGGTTTTGCCGATTTTGATATAAAAACCGCCGGTTTTCAGGAAGGCGACCTGATCATCGTCGCCGGACGCCCTTCCATGGGCAAAAGCGCTCTGGGCGGCAGTATTGTGGAACACGTGGCCGTGGAAGAAAAGCTGCCGGTGGCGATATTCAGTCTGGAAATGTCGCGGCAGCAGCTTATCCAGAGGTTTTTATGCTCGCAGGCAAAAGTCGATATCCATAAACTGCGCACCGGATTTTTGTCGCCCAGCGAATGGCCGTTGCTGACCAATGCTGCCGGACGCCTTTCCCAGGCGCCTATTTACATAGACGATACACCGGCCATGAATATTTTCGAGATCAGGGCTAAAGCCCGCCGTCTTAAGGCCCATCACGATATAAAAGTTCTTCTTATCGATTATCTTCAGATGATCCGTTCGGTACACCGCAGTGATTCCCGTCAGCAGGAAATATCCGAAATATCACGGGCCTTGAAAGCTCTGGCCAAAGAGCTTAAAATACCTGTGATTGCCTTGAGCCAGTTATCGCGGGCAGTGGAAAACCGGCAGGACCATCGGCCTCAGCTTTCAGACCTGCGTGAGTCCGGAGCTATCGAGCAGGATGCCGACCTGGTGGTGCTGATGCTCAGAGAGGAATATTATAATCCTACTCCGGAAAATAAAAATCAGGCAGAGCTGATCATTGCCAAACAGCGTAATGGTCCGGTAGGAAGCGTTTATCTGGGATTTATCAAGGAGTATATGAAATTCGTGACATTGGACCGACGGGCCCAGGAAGAGTAAGTCGGGACAGTGCCTGAGGACAGGGGGAAACGTCCGTGAAAGAAAAAAAGAAAGCTGTTCAGCCGGGTTTTCTTTTTGTGGAAGTAATCGTGGCGATTATTATCCTTTCTGTCCTGGTGGGCGCCATCGCCACTCTGGCTTTATTCATCAAAAAGCAGGAAGGTAATATCGATTACCGTTATACGGCATTGAACCTGGCCCGGGAAGTGCTTGAGTTCGGTGAAGGGATCGAGTTCAGCTATGAAAAGAGCGTGACCACCAGCTGGCCCAACCGCCCGGCCTGCGGCGGTGCGGCAGTCAATCGTCCCACTCCCTGCGGTCAGTGCAGTTGCACGAAAATATGCGAAAGGTGCTGGTCGTATTCCCTGACCTATCAGTACGATCAGTCCGAGAAAAAATATATTTACACTCAGGGGAAGAATTTCTCCTGGCTGTATCCTGAGATCGTCGATTCTTCCTGTTCTCCTTATCCGGGTTCTGATTCCTATAGCTATTCGGCGTCTCAGAACGATCTTTTCAAAAACCCGTTCAATAATATCGGTGATATCAAAGCTAAAAAAATGGTGCCTGAGAAATTTCCCGAAAGCGTGAAGATAGTATATACAGTGATCGGCAAAGATCCTTTTAGCAAGGATTACCGCCGGCATGCGGTGCATATTGAATGGAAGAATATTAAGGGAGCGAAGGAGGTCCTTGATCTGGCCACGGTGCCTTTGAACCGGGTCAATGACAGTCTGAAATTGAAGATCAGCGATTTTCGCTGGGAGAAGAACTGAAGGGAGGTTACGATGAAACGGAAAAGCCTGACTTTGCTTGAGGTGCTGATTGTCATGTTGATAACCGCGCTCTGTGTCGCCGCGCTTTTGCCTCTGACCCAGTATTACGTAAAGATGAAGGGAAAATCCAGTACTGTTGCTCCGGCCCTGGAAACAGCCGCGGTTCTGGAAACCGCTTTTCAAAGTCTGATGCGGGCCGTTAATATTTCCGATGAGGCAGTGGTCAGCATACCGGATCAGTCGTCGATGATCTGGAAGACCCAGAGCGGTAAATATAACCGGCTTAATTTCGATTCCGCGGCCGGTAAACTTTATTATGACAATGAATATGACCCGGACAGCCAGCAGGCTTCGGAAACTCAGATGACCATCCTTGCCGGGGTGGCTCAGGTCGGTTTTTCGGTTGACGATATGGGACGGGTCATCGTGGAGCTGGAGAAAAAGTACACTTCTGGCGATGACAATGAACAGACTCTGGCTATGCGCACGGCAATACGTCCTTATCTGGTTAGGAGCCAGAATAAGGGTAAAAAGGATTATTGGATCGATGTGTCACCTGCCCTGGAAGGAATTGTCGAGAGGATCGAGGAGAAGAACGGCCAGCTTTATGCCGTGGTCCAGGACGGATCTATTGCCATGCACAGTACCAACCGTTTCGACCCGATAGGAGAAGAGACCTTTTATGTGTTGATCCCGGAAGGTCTGGAGCAGAGAGTGGAGGAACATATCGGAACTACAGTGATGTTCAATGGAGATATCCTGCCGCATAAAGAAGGATGGTACATGACGATAAATCCTTTTTACGGCGGAGGTGTCATTTTCAGCGAAGAAGATCGCGCTCAGGCCAGGGCCCGTATCGAAGAAGGCCGGGAAGAATGGTACCAGAATGCGTCCCGCTATCTGGACGGTTGTTTTGCCATGGCCCGAGAACAGAATATCGATGTAAACGACTGGAAAGCGCTATGGACCTGGATGAGATTCTATTATCATGAGTATCTGGCTTCGTTCAGGGACAAAGGAGTTAATTGAGGTGAACAAAAAGGGGTTCGTCCTCGTCCTGGTGGTCATCTTTTCTTTGATCGTCATGGCGGCTATCCTGAGGGTCTCCTATATGTACGGTGGCAAACGTCGGCACGCCCGTCTCTATGAAGAAAGGATCAAAGCTTATTATCTTTGCGAGGTCGGTGCCAGCCAGGGGATTTACTATCTGAACCGGGGCGAGCCGGTATCGTCTGATTTCGCTAAACCCGATAAGGTCCAGTTCGCCATAGGTGACCAGACTTATCAGATAAATTATGTGGCCGAGGAGTCAGGCGGCGACAAGGTCGTACACAGTTGGGTCAAATTCCCTTTTTCCGGAATGACTTACCGGCTGACAGTGGGAGGGGTAAAACGACAGTATCCTGTATTTGTCAAAGGATATCTGCCCCCTTTGTTGGATTGAGCATATAAGGAGGATATGGATGATAAAAAAATACGGGATTATATGTGTGATCTGCATCGCCGGGTTCCTGGCCGGAGCCGGTATCAGAATCGCCCTGGTCAGTGCTTCTGATATCCAGCGGTCCTGCCCTATCGATACCGAAGATTCTCCCAGTGTTGTCTATGATGAAAAATGGGAAGCATTAAAAGGCCTGATCAGTACTCCGAACGGGGTAGGAGAGGTCTCTTTTTCCAACGAACTGGGTGCTTCTCAGACCACGGTAAAAATAGGCAATGGTCCCGAGGTAAATATCGGCAGTGTCGTTGCCGGCATAATGACTACCGGAGACGCTGTAGTGGCTATTCTGCCCCCGCCTCAGAATTTACAGAGAGAGGAGTTTACCCAGAGATTATTTTTACCTAAACTCAAGGTGACCAGATGGCAGGTACGGGGACATATCCATTTTACAAAATAGTTTTTTTCAGCGCGGCAATGACTGCCGGTTTTTTCGCTGCTTCCCTGGTCATTAACAGCCTTGCTGGCCTTTTTCCGGCCAGCCCCTGTCCGGTCAGCCGGTCAGAGCAAGTTCTGGCAGGCGATCTGGTGCGCACGGCGCGTTTTGCCAGTATTGACCAGGCCCGCAAAGAGGGTCGGACAGACTACAGTTTTATAGTGGAAATGCCGCTGGATAAGGCAAAGGAGGAACTGGATGAAAAATAGTTCGGTATTATTAAAGACAGTTGTAATCGTAGCAGTTATCTTTGTCTGTTCTTTACTGGGGCGAATAGTGGTCTCTGTCGTTAATGCTGCCAATTCCAACCAGCCCGATTCCAATGTGGGCGCCTGTTACGAAGAGAACTGGCAAGCTGAGAATTTTTATATCCTGAGAAAGAGCGGCAATAGTTACAGATATCATAAAACCAATAATCCGGAAACTGCTTCCGCCGAGAACATGCAGGATTTCGTGATCACCGAATGGACAGTCACCGGCAGTGTGTCTTACGCAGAAAAATGAGAACAGGTTTCACCGCTATAGAATTGATGGTGGCTCTGGTTATCCTGGCCATTCTGGTTACCATGGGTACAGTGAGCTACAGTAAATGGGCCGAGAAAGAATACGCGGAAAACGCTCAAAGCAATCTTAAAGTTATCCAGCGGGCCCTGGCTGATTACATCATCAGGACCGAATCCTGCACTGCGGATTACGATCTCCTGGGCATTAATGATCCTACCAGGATCGATTATTATTATAAATATACCATCGATTGTTATCGGCCCTATAGCATTGTTGCCGAAAGAAAGAGCAATCCCCGGAAATGTTTCAGGATCGATCTCTACGGCGAACCTGAGGCCTGTCAGCCCTGAAGGGCAGGCGCCAGCTGTAGCCCGTAAAATTTACTGTTCAGCCCGGGACAGCGATTTTTATGGATTTTAAAACAGAGCGATGGTATAATTTTTTTCGCGCCTGGTTGCTCAGGCCAGAGACCGGCAGTCGATTGACTTTTGATGATAATATGGGTATAATAAACAGTAAATGAAAAAGGTTCTTGTTTTTTTAATTATACTATTTTCCTCTGTTTCTTTTCTCTATGCTGCAGATATTATTTCCCGGATAACCATCGAGGGAAGTAACCGCATCAGCGATGCTACTATTATTTCCAATATCAAAGTAAGAGCCCGCCAGCCGTACAATGAAAATATTGTCAACGAAGACGTGAAGACATTATTCGGATTGGGTTTTTTCGAGAATATCGAAGTGGAAAAAGTAAAGCGTCCCGACGGAGTGGAGGTGATTTTTACGCTTCGCGAAAAGCCCGTGGTCAAAAAGATCGTGGTTTCCCGGACACGTTATGTCAAAAAGCGCAATATCCTGGAAACTCTGGAAACGATGGACCTGAAAGAAGGGTCGTTTTTCGATGAATTCAAGATCAAAAAGGGTCTGGAAAAAATAACCGATATGTACCGTAAAAAAGGGTTTTCCACTACCTCGGTTACGCATACTACGGAATTCGACAGCGCCGATAACAGTTTGATTTTGAATATCGTCGTTGATGAACAGAAGATCGCCCGCATACGCCGCATAGTATTTAAAGGCAATACATCCTTTACCGAAAAACGGCTGAAAAAACTGATCAAGACCAGGGAAAGGGCTTTGATCAAACGCGGTGTTTTTAAACAGGATGTACTGGAAGACGATATCGAGCGGTTGAAAGATTTTTATATCGAACAGGGGTTCAGTGAAGTTCAGGTGGATGGATCCTGGGATTTCATCGGCAGCGAGGTCTTTATTACTTTCAAGATCGATGAAGGGCAGCGCTACAATATGGGAAAGATCGATCTGAGCGGCAATTCGGAAATCAGCCGCGAAACCCTGCTCCCCCTGATCAAATTAAAAGAGGACGAGATTTTCATAACCAGCAAGGTCGAAGCGCAGGCTCTGGCTTTGCAGAGCTATTATTTCGATCACGGATATATTTTTGCTCAGGTCCGGCCGATCAGTTTTCTTAATCCCGAGACGGGAAAGGTAGACATAACCTTTCAAATGACCGAGAACGATATAAATTATGTGGAAATGATCATGATCCGCGGTAATGAAAGGACCAAGGATAAGGTCATCCGGCGGGAACTGAGAATCGCGCCGGGAGATAAATTCGAGGGAGAAAAGATCAAAAAATCCCGCCAGCGCCTAGAGAACCTCGGGTTTTTTGAAGATATCAGGTTTGATACCGAACCGTCTGCCAGGCCCAACTGGCAGAACCTGGTAGTGGAGGTCAATGAGGCAAAGACCGGTTACCTCAGTTTCGGCGGCGGCTACTCTTCCATCGATGAATTCGTCGGCTTCATGGAACTGCGGCAACGTAATTTCGATTATCAGAACTGGCAGACTTTTACCGGTGCCGGACAGGACCTGAGTGTGGCTGCCAGCTTCGGTACCCTGACCGAATCATATGAACTGAGTTTTACCAATCCTTACGTGTTCGATTCACCCTACAGTTTCGGTTTCGATGTTTACCGTCGTCAGCACGAAAGGGAAGAGGATGTCGGTTATGGATATGACATCGATACCCGGGGCGGTGCTTTGCGGATGGGACGCGAATTCAGCGATACGGTCAAAGCGGGATTAGCTTATCGCCTGGAAAGAGTCGAGATAAGCGATGTAGTGGCTGATGCCACGCAGGAATTGAAAGATGAAGTGGGCCAGAACGATCTGAGCAGCCTGGAGCTGAATTGGAGCTGGGATACGCGGGATAACGTGTTCAATCCCATGCAGGGTCAGCATTTATCCAATACTTTTCAGATGACCGGAGGCGCTTTGGGAGGGGACAAAGATTTTTTTAAGCTTTATTCCCGCTACAGTATTTTCTTCCCTTTGATCAACCGGTCGGTGCTGGAGTTTCGGGCCCGGGCCGGATGGGCCGATCCGTTTTCCAGCACGCCCAAAGTACCGATTTACGAGCGTTTCTTTGCCGGCGGTTCGAATACTATCCGCGGTTATCATGAACGTAAGATCGGGCCTATAGATACGGTGACTGAAGACCCTATCGGCGGCGAGTCGCTTTTTATCGGTAACGTGGAATATACCTATCCTTTGACCGATTTTCTTAAAACAGCGGTATTTTTCGATACCGGTAATGTCTGGGCTAAAAACAGCGATTTTTTGAGCGGAAATCTGAAATCATCTGTCGGTCTGGGTTTACGGGTCAAGACCCCTCTTGGTCCGATAAACCTTGATTATGGATGGCCGCTTAACGTGGAACCGGGCGAGGAAGGGAAAGAAGGACGCTTTCATTTCAGTATCAGCAGAGGTTTTTGACACTACGGCATTGCCACGACCAGGGGATGCCTGGTGGCGATGCTGAGATAAGAGTAAAATACGGGATTTAAAAAGAGGAGGAACAATGAAAAAGTTGTTTGTAGTATTGATTGTCTGTGGTATGATTATGCCTTATGCCGTCTCGGCCCAGGAGCTGAAGATCGGTTATGTCGATATTCTTAAGGTATTTAACGATTATTCCAAGACCCAGCAGTATGACGAGACCCTGGAAAAACAGAAAGAAGCCAAGGAACAGGAGTTAGAAAAGGATAAGGAATCGATCAAGAAGATGCAGGAAAAGCTGGATCTTCTTCAGGAAAAAGAACAGGATAAAGAAAAAGAAAAGATCATTAAGGCTGCCGGCGAGTTCAGGGAAAAGGAAAGACGGTATATTATAGATCTTAAAAAAGAACGTGACGAGAAGATGAAAGAGATCATCGATGATATTAATAAAGTCGTCGATGAGTATGCCCAGAAAGAAAATTATGATATGATTTTGAACAAAGGCGCGGTATTATACGGCGATAAAGGCATGGACCTCACCGCGACTATTCTGAAGATCGTCAACAAAAGATATAAAAAATGAAATTTACTCTGAAAGAAATAGCCGAAATAGTCGAGGGACATCTCTGCGGCAACCCGGATACCGTTATTACCGGAATTTCCGGCATTAAGGAAGCGCGTCAGGGGGACATCACTTTTCTGGCTAATTCTAAATATTCCTATTTGATGAAGACGACTAAAGCCTCGGCAGTGATCACTGCTCAGGATGTAGAGGTCGGGGATAAGGACATTATCCGTACCGATAATCCTTCTCTCGCTTTTACCCGGGTGGTGGAACTGGTGGCGCCTAACGGCGTCAGACATCCCCAGGGTATACATCCCACGGCGATCATCGCCAAAAGCGCCAAAATAGGCAAAAATGTCGCTGTCGGCGCCTATGCTATAATCGAGCATGAGGTGGAAATAGGTGATGATACGATAATTTACGGAGGATGTTATATCGGGCATCACTCTCAGATCGGTAAGCAGTGCCTTATTTATCCCCATGTGGCGGTCCGGGAAAGAAGCGAGATCGGCAACCGGGTGATCGTGCATTGCGGAGCAGTGATCGGGAGCGATGGTTTTGGATTTGCCACGGTCAAGGGAGTGCAGAAGAAGATCCCTCAGATCGGCAGCGTGCTGGTCGAGGATGATGTCGAAATCGGAGCGAATGTGACCATTGACCGGGCCCGTTTCGATAAGACGATAATCGGCAGGGGCACTAAGATCGATAACCTGGTACAGATAGCGCATAATGTGGTTATCGGTGAGAATTGTATTATCGTGGCCCAGGCCGGTATTTCAGGGAGTACTGTTTTAGGCGAGCGAGTGATCGTCGCCGGGCAGGCCGGCATAGTCGGCCATGTCAATATCGGTGACGGGGCGATTATCGCCGCGCAAGCCGGCGTTACCAAAGAAGTTCCGCCCCGCACCAAAGTTTCCGGATATCCTGCCAAACCGCATGACACCTCCAAAAGGGTCAATGCCTGCGTGCAGCGGCTGCCCGCCATGTACAAACGGATCAAGGAACTCGAGGAAAAAATCGAACAACTGGAAAAAAAACTGAAAGACGACAATGGATAATCAGCACACCATCAGAGGCACCGCAGCCCTGGAAGGGGTCGGTCTGCATACCGGACAGAAAGTAAAAATAGAATTTCAGCCCGGTCAATGCAATAGCGGTATTTTATTTATACGCAAGGACTGTTCCCCGGAAGTCATTATCAAGGCCGATTGTTATTCGGTCCTGCATCCTCAGAAATTTCCCCGCCGTACCTCGGTAGGCAAAGATAATGTCTGCGTCCATACAATAGAGCATCTTATGGCGGCCTTGAACATCCTGGGAATAGATAACATCCTGATAAACATATGGGGTGAAGAGATTCCCGGTATGGACGGAAGCGCCAAGCCTTTTGTCGATGTGCTGAAAAAAGCAGAAATAGTCGAACAGGCCGCGCCCCGCAAATATCTCAAGGTCAAGGAACCCCTCTGGGCGGAATCCAACGGTTCCAGCCTGGCGATTTTCCCTTCGGATATGTTCCGTATCTCCTATACCCTTAAATACGACAATCCGCTTATCGGCACCGGTTATATCGATCTTGTTGTCAACGGCAAGAGCGAAGAGGGTTTGTATGAAGCCCGCACTTTTTGTCTGGAAGAGGAAATAAAACCTCTGGTGGACATGGGGCTGGGCAAAGGGTCCAATTATGAGAACACCCTGGTAGTAAAAGGTGATTCGATAATAAAAAATAAGGTCAGGGTCAGCGATGAATTCGTGAAGCATAAAGTGCTTGATCTGCTCGGCGATCTGTACCTGATGGGTCCCCTGCAGGGACATGTAGTTGCCGTAAAGAGCGGCCATTCGCTGAACATCCAGATGGTCAATAAACTGAAGCGGTATTACGAACGTACGGCTGCCGGCCGGGTTGAATCGCCGGCGCCTTTTGTGCCCCAGACCGCTGAGTTGTCGATCGAGGATATAATGAAGATACTGCCGCACCGGTATCCTTTCCTGCTGATCGATAAGGTCGTATCTCTGGAACCGCGCAAGAAAGCGGTCGGCATCAAGAATGTCACTATGAACGATTATTTTTTTCGCGGTCATTTTCCTAACCGCCCGGTCATGCCCGGTGTACTGATCGTAGAGGCAATGGCCCAGGTAGGGGGAGTACTGATGCTTTCCAGCGAGGACAATACCGGCAAGATGGCTTATTTTATGGCTGCTGATAAGATCAAATTCAGAAGAACGGTCATTCCCGGTGACCAGCTGGTTTTGGAAGTAGAGGCCGGTCGTATAAAATCGCGGACTGGTACTATCTACAGCCGGGCCCTGGTCGACGGCAAGCTGGTTACCGAAGCCACTCTGATGTTCGCCCTGGTCGAATAATCCTTCGCCTACGCCTGCACTGAGCGTGGCCGAAGTGCTCAGGACAAGTCCCTTTCGATCCCCCTATTTCCGACAATTCTATTGTGGCTTGCTTTTTTTTTGGTATAATAACTTCAATATGAGTGTGGAAATCCATCCTACAGCTATTATCTGTTCCGGCGCTTTTCTCGATGAGGACGTAAAGATAGGTCCGGGAGCGGTTATCGGCGAGCATGTACGGGTTGGAAAAGGGACCATCATCGAGGCCGGTGTGCACCTTAAAGGCCATACCAAGATCGGCCGGAATTGCCAGATTTTTTCTTATGCCGTAATCGGCAGCCCGCCGCAGGACCTTAAATATAAGGGGGAAGAGACTTATCTGGTCATTGGCGACCGTAACGTGATCCGGGAATTCGTAACTATAAATCCAGGGACTGCTGCCGGATCGCAGACCCGCATCGGCGACAATAATCTGATCATGGCCTACTGCCATATTGCCCATGATTGTCAGGTCGGTAATGATAATATCTTTGCCAATGTTGTCAATTTTGCCGGCCATGTCCATGTCGAGGACAAGGTGGTGGTGGGAGGGTTGGCTGCCGTACATCAGTTCTGCCGTATCGGTTCTTATTCGATAATCGGCGGGTGTTCGAAAGTCGTTCAGGATATACCGCCTTTTTCTCTTTGTGACGGTCATCCGGCCCGGGTAAGAGGGATAAATTATACCGGATTGAAACGCAGGAACATTCCTCTGGCTACCATAAAAGTCCTGAAAAAAGTTTTTAAAATAATCTTCTTTGAGGATCATCCTTTAAACCAGTCGCGGCAGTTAGTCGATGATTCTCTGAAATCTGTCCCGGAAGTGGAGTATTTACTTCGATTCGTATCGTCTTCGAGTCGAGGGATATGCAGATGAAACTGGGATTGATCGCGGGAAACCGCGCCCTACCTCTTTTATTCGCGCAAAAAGCAAAAGAAAAAGATAAAGACCTGGAGATTGTTGCCCTTTGTTTCAGGGGGGAGACCGATCCGGCTTTGAGAAAGCTTGTCGACAGGACCTATTGGGTCGAAGTAGGCCAGGTTCAGAAGGCTCTGGATGTTTTAAAACAGGAAAATGTTACTCAGTGCGTTATGGCCGGCCAGATCAGCCCCTGGCGGATTTTTAACCGCAGACGCTGGGATAAGATCCTCTGCGACCTGGCTGACGCCGCGGATTACCGTCCTCATTCTATTTTTTCCGCGATTATTTCTTTTCTGGAAAAACACGGTCTGCAGTTTCAGGATTCGACTCTTTATTTATCAGAATGTCTGGCTGAGGAAGGATTGATGAACAGCATTGTCATCTCCGACGAGGCGCATAAAGACATCGAATTCGGCGTAGACATGATCAGCCGTTTTGTCGAGCTCGATCTGGGGCAGACTATCGTGGTAAAGAATAAAGCCGTTGTGGCCCTGGAGGCCCTGGAGGGCACTGATAATACTATCAGAAGAGGTGCCCGCCTTGCCGGGAAAGGCTGCACGATCCTGAAATTCAGCAAGAAAGACCAGGACCTTCGTTTCGATGTCCCGGTAGTAGGCGCAAAGACCCTGTCACTTTTGCGGCGGATAAAGGCCAGGGTTCTGGTCCTGGAAACGGGAAGGGTACTGCTTCTGGACAAGGCTGATTTTTTAAAA
>CAZVRU010000010.1:73919-82903 GCA_964629785.1 uncultured Planctomycetia bacterium | reverse complement strand
CTCTTTTATACGGCAGCGTTTTCAAAAACTGTTAACTTGACTTCTTAATAGTACATACAGATTGGATACTCGATGCGCAATATATAATGGCGATAGGCAATAGGCCATCGACAATAGACTATAGACCATAGGCTGCCTTGTAAACAGGTTGGAAGTAGAGAGTAGAGGGTAGAGAGACCGCCTGCGGCGGGAAGAAGTAAGCACTATGCACTATGCACTATGCAGTAACTCGCTACGGGCTACTCGCTACTTTCAGCCGAATTTTAATGCTTGACAGGTTCAAAAAGCCGGCTATACTAAAGCAGTAGTAAATATCGGGGTTTTAGCAGTTCTTAGCCCGCAAGGCCAAAGAAGTTCAGCCTTGCGGTTTTTTTTAAGAGATCCGGTAAATACTGCGAAATTTTTGAAAAAGGAGGTTGCAAAAGCGTTATGGAACGAGGAACAGTAAAGTGGTTCAATAACCAGAAGGGTTTTGGATTTATTACTTCTGAGTCAAACGTAGATGTGTTCGTGCATCACAGTTCAATTCAGGGTGAAGGCTACAAGTCCCTGGATGAAGGACAGACAGTGGAATTCGAGATCCAGCAGGGCCCCAAAGGCCCCCAGGCCGTGAACGTAAACAAGGCCTAAACAGCAAAAAAGAGAGGCCCGGCCTAAAGCCGGGCCTTTTCTTTCTAAAAGGAGGATGAACATGCATAAAGGAAAGATCAAGAAACTGGTCCGGGAAAGAGGTTTCGGGTTTATTGCTGATGATGACGGCAGGGAAGTGTTTTTTCACAGAAGCAATCTTGTGGGCGTTGAATTCGACTCGCTGAGCGGCGAAGAAACAGTCGAGTTCGAAGTCGAACAGGGCGCCAAAGGGCCGGCCGCGGTCAAGATCAGCATAGTACAGGGATAGACGCCTGTTTGGCTCATAGCAAATAGTCCACAGACCACGGACGACAGTCCACAGTAAAACTATGCAGTAGGCAGTAAGCACTACAAAAAGAGAGGGGCGAAGGACGCGTCTTTCATCCCTTGCCTATGTCTATCGCCTCTCGCCTCTTGCCTCTTGCCTACTCTCTACTTCCTACTCGCTACTTTCCTGTTTTCTGATATAATTATTCCTATGGATACAGCGACGTTTCTGGATACGGCAGTGCAGGCAGCCCGGGCAGCCGGGGAAGTGCATAAGAAATATTTCAATAACGAGTTCCAGATAAGATCAAAGGGCTATTCTTAAGACCTGGTGAAAATTGCCGACGTGGAAGCCAAGAAAAAAATAGTGGAGCTAGTGCAGGACGTTTTTCCCGACCACAATTTTTTCGGCGAAGAGAATTCCTACCCCAGAACTTCTTCTCCTTATACCTGGATAATCGATCCCCTGGACGGTACCAATAATTTCGCTTCCGGTCTTCCCATATTCTGCGCCTCAGTGGCCGTGGCTCAGGAAAACGAGATCGTGGCCGGGGCAATTTATGACGTCACCCGCGACGAGACCTATACCGCGGAAAAAGGTAAAGGCGCTTTTCTTAACGGCAAAAGAATACGGGTGGCAAAGGTCGATGACCTGAAACAGTCGATTCTGATCACCGGTTTTTATTATGACCGGGGAAAGATGATGAACGAGACCGTGGACAAGATAAAAGATTTTTTCGCCAACAGTATCCTCGGTCTGCGCCGTCTGGGTTCGGCGGCCCTGGACCTCTGTTACGTGGCTTCGGGCCGGGCAGCCGGGTTCTGGGAGTTCGAGCTTTCGCCCTGGGATTTTGCCGCGGGAAAACTGCTGGTGGAAGAAGCCGGCGGAAAAGTAACCGGCCGTTCCGGCGAACCCATAGATATCTTCAAAAAATCCTATATCGTGGCCTCCAACAGCCGCATCCACGACAGGATGCTGGAGATCCTGCGCTGAAAAACCCTTAAAAAACCGGGCCCGGGCAGGGAACTTTTCCCCATCTTATATTGTCTAAGTTCAGAGGCGTTTTTTTATCAAAATAGGGCATATAAATACGGGTCTTTTTTGTTATAATAGAAAATACCGCAGAAGAAAGGAAAGTATGTCCGGTCGTCTGTACTGTCTGATAGCCGTTTTTATTGCCGTGTTTCTCTTCCCGGGCCTTGTTTTCGGCCAGGAGATCCTGACCTGGCAGGACTGCGTCAGACAGGCCCTTTCCCAGAATCCCGACCTTATTTCGGCCCGTGAATCTCTGAACCAGTCATTGGCCCAGAAAAAAATAGCCCAGAGCGACCTTCTGCCCCAGGTCAGTGCTTCGGCTACAAGCACCAGGGCCAGATCCACTTCGGGCACAGAAGACGATACCTATACTTACGGGCTTAACGGCGAACAGCTTCTTTTTGATGGAATGAAAACAATCTATTCGTCGCGCCAGGCCGGTCTGCAGGCTGAAGCAGCCCGGTTCGAATATGACGTGGCTTCTTCCAATGTCTATCTCAGTCTGCGCCAGGCTTTTGTCGAGCTGTTGCGCGCCGAGGACCTGGTCAGGCTTACTGAAGAGATATCTGCCCGGCGGAAACAGAACGTGGATATGGTGCAGCTGCGCTATGAAGCAGGGCGCGAACATAAAGGAGCGCTTTTGACTGCCCAGGCCAACCTGGCCCAGGCTCAGTATGAGGTCAAAGAAGCGCAGAGGACCCTGGAACTGGCCAGGCGCAATTTGCTTAAAGAATTGGGCCGGGAGAGTTTCGATCAGATAAAGGTCAAAGGCGAGCTGAAACTTGATAGCGCGGTTCAGACAGAACCTGATCTTTTTCTGCTGGCTGAGACCACGCCGTTCCTGCAGAAACTTATTTCCCGGAAAGACGCTTCGCTCCAGGGACTGAAAGCAGCCAAAGCCGATTTCTGGCCGGCAGTATATGCCAGCGGTTCTTACGGAAAGACCAATTCCCAGTGGCCGCCGCGTGACGAAAGCTGGTCCACGGGAATACGCGTTTCCCTGCCGCTGTTCGAAGGAGCCGGCCGTATCCAGGAAGTGAAGAAAACACGGGCCGCCTATAACCAGGCCGATGCCGAAGCCCGGTCAGGCCGGGACAGTGTTATCGTGACCCTGGCCGAGACCTGGATTGATCTCATGAATGCCGGGGATAAAGTCGATGTGCGCAGGAAATTCCTGGCCGCGTCCGAAGAACGGTCCAAGATCGCTCAGGCCCAGTATTCCAACGGACTTATTTCTTTTGACGATTGGACCATTATCGAGGACGGTCTGGTCAGCGATAAAAAGGATTTTTTAAACGCCCGGGCCGACGCTCTGAAAAAAGAAGCGTTCTGGCTGCAGGCAAAAGGAGTGACACTGGAAAATGCGAGTCAATAAGATATTTATTATCGGTATAGCGGTTATAGCAGTGGTCCTGTTTTTTGTTTTCCGGCGCGGTTCAGGCACGCAGAAAGGGGCAGTACAGGTCACTGAGTATACAGTGGAAAAAGGCGATGTGCTGGTCACTCTGTCCACGACCGGCGTGGTCGAACCCCAGAACCGGCTGGAAGTAAAGTCGCCGATCAACGGGCGGGTAGAGGATATCATGGTCAGGGAAGGCGATGCCGTTACCCAGGGACAGGTCCTGGCTTTGATGAGCTCGACTGACCGGGCAGCTCTGCTCGATTCGGCCCGGGCCCAGGGACAGGAGGCAGTGGCTTACTGGCAGGACGTGTATAAAGCCACGCCGCTTATTTCTCCGATCAACGGCGAAGTGATCGTGCGTTCGGTGGAACCGGGCCAGACCGTGACTTCGGCTGATCCGGTGATCGTGCTGTCCGACCGGCTGATCGTCAATGCCCAGTTCGACGAGACCGATATCGGCCGGGTAAAGCTTGGCCAGAAAGCGGTCATCACCCTGGACGCTTTTCCCGAAACCGCTATCCGGGGCGAGGTCAATCATATTGCCTATGAATCGAAACTGGTCAATAACGTGACCATTTATGAAGTGGATATCGTGCCCCATGACGTGCCTGATTTTTTCCGGTCGGGCATGAGCGCTACTGTGGAGATAATCGAACAGGAAAGAAGAGACGTGGCGCGTCTGCCCCTGGAAGCAGTGACCCGGGAAAACGGCTCCTCTTTTGTTCTGCTGAAACAGGGAAGAAAGACTTTGAATCAGGAAGTAAGCCTGGGACTGCGCAACGATACTTATGCCGAAGTAGTGTCCGGCCTGAACCCGGGCGACACGATATTGATCAAAGAACAGAAATACGTCCTGCCGAAAGACAACGCGGGATCCAGCCCTTTTATGCCCGGCGGTAGGAGAAGATAAGTGATCCGGCTGAAAAACATTTCCCGCACCTATATTATGGGCAGTACTCCGGTGCGCGCTCTGCGTAGCGTGTCTTTGACCATCGAACCGGGCGAGTTCGTGGCCATCATGGGCCCGTCAGGTTCGGGAAAGTCCACTCTGCTTCATGTGCTGGGATTTCTTGACCGGCCTGATTCCGGCGAATATTATTTTTCCGGGAAAAAAGTCGATTCGCTTTCCGACGACGAACTGGCTTCATTGCGCAATCACGTGGCCGGGTTCGTGTTTCAGCAGTTCCATCTTCTGCGCCGGGTCACGGCCATGGAAAATACCAGCCTGCCTCTGGTCTATGCCGGAAAAAAACATCTGTCTGAGCGGGCCGAAAAATCTCTTGTCCAGGTGGGTCTGGGCAGCCGTCTGCAGCATCATTCCAACGAGCTCTCGGGCGGCGAACAGCAGAGAGTGGCTATTGCCCGGTCCCTGGTCAATGATCCGCTGGTCCTCTTTGCCGACGAACCTACCGGCAACCTGGACACTAAAAGCGAAGAAGAGATCATCGATATACTGAAAGAGCTCAATGCCCAGGGAAAGACCATTGTCATGGTCACTCACGAAAAAGAGATCGCCGAGCACGCCAAACGGATCATCTTCATGCGTGACGGCGAGATAGTTTCCGACGAGAAAAAAGAACAGCCCGGACAGACTGAAAAAGCCGAAGCAGTTTCTTTGGACACGGTATTGGAACAGCGTCATTCTTCCCTGGGCCGGATAGAGTTCATGGACCATCTGCGCCAGGCAATGCATGCCATAACTTCCAATAAAATGCGTTCGTTCCTTTCCATGCTGGGCATCCTTATCGGCGTGGCCGCGGTGATCGCCATGCTGGCCCTGGGCCAGGGCGCCAAGATCTCGATCGAAGAGCGGCTGAAAAGCTTGGGCTCGAACCTTCTTTCCATACGGCCGGGTTCGCACCGGGTGCGCGGCGTGGCCATGGATGCCGGGTCAGTCACCAGGTTCACTTTCAGTGACGCCGAAGCTTTGCGCGAGCTCTTTCTGGTGAAGCGGCTCTCGGAATACGTGCGGGGCAGCGGCCAGACAGTTTTCCGCGATAAGAACTGGAGCACGCAGGTAGAGGGAGTAGGTTATGATTACGGCGAGATGCGCGATTCCATGCCTCAGGTAGGCCGCTGGTTTACCCGCCAGGAGATCGAAGGCCGGGAAAAAGTCGTGATCCTGGGGCTGACAGTGGCTGAAGAACTGTTCGGCAGGGAAAATCCTATCGGCGAGACGATCAGACTGAACCGGCTTAATTTCAAAGTCATCGGCATTCTGCCGGCCAAAGGCGCCGGGCCGGGCCATGACCGGGATGATGTGGTCGATATTCCGGTGACCACGGCAATGTACCGGGTCATGGGAAAAGATTATATCGACAGTTTTTATGCCGAAATAATATCCCCGGAAGCCATACCCGAAGCAAAAGAACAGATAGACAGGCTGATCAGGAAACGGCACCGCGTGCCTGCCGATGACGAGGATTCTTTTTCCATCCGCGACATGAGCGAGATCCAGGAGACTTTGAAAGAGACTACCCGCACCATGGGCGCTCTGCTGGGCGCTATTGCCGCCATTTCCCTGGTGGTCGGCGGTATCGGGATCATGAACATCATGCTGGTATCGGTCACCGAACGGACCAGGGAAATAGGTCTGCGCAAGGCCATCGGGGCCAGGGCCGGCGATATCATGACCCAGTTCCTTATCGAGGCAGTGGTGATGACTTTCAGCGGCGGCCTGCTGGGCATCTGCCTGGGCGTGGGCACGGCACTCAGTCTTTCGGCCTTTGCCGGCTGGACCACCAAGGTGTCGGTGTCCAGCATCATATTGGCCACGGCTTTTTCAGTTGCCGTGGGCATCGGGTTCGGTCTCTGGCCGGCCCGCAAAGCGTCCCGGCTCAATCCTGTGGAAGCCCTGCGCTACGAATAAGATATTCCGGCGGATTTAATTATCTTTCCATTACGGTTTTATTTTAGTAGAATACAGGTGGACCCGCAGATCCCCGAATCTTTCACATATCAACGATATCAAGGGAGGTGAATAATATGACCGGTAAAGGCATGTTTTTTCTCATTTTCGCCATTTTGCCGCTCTGCGTTTTCGGGCACAGCCCCAGCGAGATGACAGTAGAGATCGACCCGGAAAATTCGCTGGTCAACATCGAAATATTCCATTCGGTAAGCAACGGCCGTCAGCATTATATCAGGAGAGTGGAGATGCTTCCGGATAACGGGCCGGTGATCGGCAGGAGTTTCCATTTTCAGCCGGCGACTTCGCTGGCTTTTTCCCAGAAGATCGATGACCTGGACTCTATGGAGAAGCTGAAGATCACTGCATACTGCAAAAAAGGCGGTATGCTGACCAAAGAGTTCGACATCAAAAGCATGCGGGAAACGCTCGAACAGGAAAAAAAGTAAAGAAAGGAGTTTTCATGAGAAAGTTCATCATATTATTCATTGCCGCGTTATCTGTCTGCGTTCTGGCTGTATCAGGTGTCCAGGCTAAGAGCAAAGCAAAGACCGAAGCCAAACAGGCCCGCAAAGAAGTAAAAAAAGAGACAAAGGAAGCCCGCAAGGAATTGAAGGCGTCTACAAAAGAAGAGCTCAAATCCCTGGATAAAGGGGACAAGGAAGCCCGCAAAGAGATCAAGGCTGAGGCCAAAGAAGCAAAAAAAGAACTGAAACAGGAAGAAAAAGAACAACTGGAAGTTATCAAAGAAGAGAAGAAAGAAAAGATGAAAGAAGAGAAACAGGAACAGATGAGCGAATATGACCGGCAGGGGCAGGAAATGCTCAAAGAAGCCGAAGAACTGGACCGCCAGGCAGAAGAGATCCTGAAAAAGACCGAAGAGGAATTCGGGGGAAGCAGCGAGTAGCCCTTCGACTCCCTGCGGTCGCTCAGGACAAGTAAAAAGGCAAAAGTAAAAAGTTCATGCGGGAGACCACAGACGACAGACCACAGACCACAGTCAACTGTCGATTGTCGATAGCCGACCTGTCCCGAACGTAGCCTCGGGATAGTCGATAGTAAGAGATACGGCATTCAAATAGACTAATTGCCATAGGCCATAGGCCATAGACCATAGACTATAGACCATAGACCATATCGCATTGAGCATCGAGAAACTTGCAAGATGATAAACTATGAAACATAAGGTTGAACGATATTTTCACGGGCCTGAAGGATATAACTGCGCCCAGGCTATTCTCAAGATATTCCAGGAACATAAAGGAATACTGGAAAAGACTATCGAGGAGTTCTCGGCTCACGGCGGAGGACGGGCGCCGGAAGGTCATTGCGGCGCTTTGCACGCGGTTTTACATCTTGCCGACATTTCCTGCCATCAGCCGATAAAAGACGCGTTTAAGGAGCAGACCGGAGCCCTGACCTGCCGCAGGATACGGGCCCGGAGAAAAGTCACCTGCCATGAATGCGTGGAAATAGCAGCCAGGATATTAGCGAATGGGAAACCGTGAGACGTTCTCCCTACGGTCGGACGTTAGACGTTCGCTTTCCTTCGACTTCGCTCAGGATCGCTTAGACGTAATTTATCCTTCGCGCCTTTGGCGCTGATTATCCTTCTTCCTTTTTCAGCAGGTCCTCGACGCTTCCGCCTTCACTGATGGCGATGATCTCAAGACCCCGCATGTTCTCGAACTGGCTGATCACTTCCGGCGACCAGTTAAAAGTGATGTCCCCGTCGGCTTTGATCAGGTCTTCATTGTAAAAGGCAATACCGCCGACCGGGTTGCCGCCGCCGTCGTAGGCAGAATCTCCAAACCCAAAAGGATTTATTGTGAATCCTTTGTTCATTCCTGGAATAGCGTCTTGTGCTCTTTGATATATCATGACCTCGCCTAACATTTTTTCCCAGTTGGCAATTTCGATATCGGTATAACGATGTTCCGTATAAAAGGCCCTGCCGGGGCCGATATCTCCCGACGTATAGCTTTTTCTTTCTAAGTACCTTATTATTTTATGTATTGCTCCCGTCAGGTCGTACTCCAGGTCGCTTTCGGATATCGTGTCATCATGATCATAAGGATTGAGGCCGAATAAATAGGATTTTCGCACCTTTTCTTTTATTTCCGCGATCCTTTGGGTATTGGGAGTTTTCTGATCGCCGCCGCCGTCGCGGTTCATGTTAATGGCCACGACATCACGGACTTCGAGGTGCTTGGTACCATCGTAATTACTGTATTCGTCTCGGCGGGTTACTTCCCAATAACTGAACCCGCGCTCAGTTCTCTTTTCGGCAATAAATTGAGTGAATTCGTTACCTTCGAATCCCGGTTTTCCGGCAAAGAAAAAGTAAACACCATCCGCCTCGTCTGCCAGGGGGGAGCTTTTTGTCGGATATGCTAATAGGTGCCCGTTTTTCATATCCGACTCCAGATGGTTCATATCCATCTGACTCCAGAGGCGTACTTCCCACCGTTCGCCGTTCGAAGTGACTAATGTTATCACCCGCCGATCTTTTGCGGCGTCTAACAGGTCGTTTTTTAATTTTTCGTTCATTTCGACTTTTCCCAGCACTTCCGTCCAATAATCCACATCATTTTCACTATAACGATATGCTGCTAAGGAAGACTCCGGATCTTTAAGCGTTTGTGTCCTCTCCTTCTTTAAGTATTCTACTAGTTTGTTTACTGCTCCCAGAAGATCGCTCTCTATCTCGTCGTCTGTGATCACCCTTTCATTAGACTCAA
>CAZVRU010000010.1:58947-73819 GCA_964629785.1 uncultured Planctomycetia bacterium | reverse complement strand
CCCAGAAGATCGCTCTCTATCTCGTCGTCTGTGATCACCCTTTCATTAGACTCAAAGTATAGTTTCATTGCTTCTTTTATTCGCTCTATCCTTTGGGCCCTCAGGATTTCTTGTTGGTGTTGTACCCGTTGATATGTTCTGACCTCTGCCCGTATTTTTTCCCAGGTGGCTCTGTCTCTCTCACACTCCCCCTCCAGGTATCTTTTACCACTGTCCTCAAGTTTTCCTCTTAAGATTGCCAAGTGTTGTATAAGTTTATCTATCGCCCCCAGAAGATCGCTCTCTATCTCGTCGTCTGTGATCACCCTTTCATTAGACTCAAAGTATAGTTTCATTGCTTCTTTTATTCGCTCGATTTTTTCGGCGCTCAGGATCTCCTGATCGCCGCCGCCGTCCTTGTTGTTTAGCTCGAGTCTGAACTCGTACAGATGCCCGGCAGAATCATTTTGCGGACTTCCCACCAGTTCACTTTTTATTTCTTCCAGATGCACCCATTCCATGACGGCAGCTACTATATCTGACAATTGCATCTTATACTCATATGCGTCTGTGGTATCTGGGCTGAACAATTCCCTGATCTTTGTCTTGACCACCTCTTCCGCCTCTTCGCGTGCCTTTTTTTCCGTCTGCCAAAAATCCAGCGCCCCCCTCCTCGCATAAGGGGAAACCTTGAGGCTGCCGGGAGAAGGCTTATAAGAGGGGAGTTCAGCCGATACCCTGACCGTAACTTTCCCCTGAAGCGCGAGAACCAGGGCCTTGGCTCTATCTGCAGCCACCTTATTGCCGTCGCCGTCTTCCCCTCTTCTCTTCGTATCTATGGATGTTAAAACATATTCCATGATTATTTCAGGGACTGTGTTACTTCTTAGCGCAAAGCGATTATCCAGTAAGCAATCAAGGACTTCTAACGCATTCTCTGCCGTTTCGTGACGGCTGACTGCTAAAGATGTCCCGTCGGATTCGGATTTGATCGTAACCTCAAAGGGGTTTTCCTCCCGCATGAATTCGTCGATGCTTAAAATATAATTTGGGTCTTGCCCGTAACGTCTAAGAGTAAATTTATACAGAAGTGTGCCGCGGTTTGAAAGCTGCTCTACTGCCTCTTTAATAGTTTTTTCACGGTCCCCGCGGGATTTTTGGTCTAATTCGGCAACGTCGTCAGATGCATATTCAAAGGCAAGCAGGGCCTGTTTCAGGCTGGTGAATTTTATTTTGCTTTTGCTGTTTGTAACACTTTTTTGTTGTGGGCCGTTGCGTTTCTCCCATGCCAGGTTGTAACTGTTTTTTGTCTTTTCCAAAGATAGCCTAATGGTTTCCCCGTCCTCGCTCAGGGATAATGTTTCTGTCATTTTTAAAAGTGTGACCGGTTTTCCGCCGTCCTTGCTCGCTAATTGTGACTCGGCATATTCGATAGGGTTAGATACATCTGCTATAGACCAGATGTTTTCTTTTAAGCTGGTAAGCACCTTTAAAGCTATTTCTGGATTGTCATATTCTTTTTCCGCTAAAAGTTTATCTGATCTGGTGCCTGTCAGATAATAAGTTGACCTAAAAGTCAAAATAAAATTATCCCCTTCATCTTTTTGTTTAATAGTTAAAATAAAAGTTTTTTCACCATAAGCAAGAGGTTTTTCTATTTCAAACGTAAACAAATCAGCACGCTGCTTCTCTGTGGAATCGGCTAACATTTTCTCAATGCTTTTTTTGCGGCTGTCAGGACGGTCATATTCCAAACTATAAATATTTTGTTCCGCATATTCATAGGCGAGTATGGCTTTTTTCAGATTTTCGAATTGTATGGATAGTTTATCGATTGATTCATCCCGACCGAGCATTCTTCGTTCCCATGTCAGAAAATAATTGTTAACCTTTTTTTCCAGCGACAGCACGTTTTCGTAATCACCGGATTTTGTCATTGTAAAAAGGGTCTCAGATTCTCCTTTTTCGCTGATACCGCCGCCGTCGTAGGAGCGATCAGGGCGGTTGAGCCACCCTTCATCAGCCAATATATTGTTTCCCACCAGCCAATCATAAGTGATATCCTTTAAAAGTATGTCAGGATGTTCTGTTTTCAGATTATGAGCTGCCTGGACCATGATCATTTCATCATTAGGCAGTAGCCGTATAAAAGAATTTCCATGCCGTTCTGCCATTTTTCCGGTGATAGCGCGCCCTATGAGTATCATTAATTTAAGGTTTTTTTCATCAGTATCTTTTACTCTTCCCGGCAGGAAACCGAGATCGACCACTTTTCTGCGCAGCGTCTTTTTTAGCTGCTTTGATATGTCACCAATTCTTGTTTTTATTTTGTCCGATGTCAACTGGGTAATGCCGCCGGAACAGTAACGCCTTTTTATATAGGTATGGTCGCCGGGTTCATATTCTTTTTTTACATAATCATAGACGCCTTTTTTATAGGCTTCGGCATAGAGGTTGAATATTTTGACTTTGGCCTGTTTGTCGTTGAGGTCGATACCGTCGATCTTTCCCTGGCTGATAAAGTTTTTGTAAACCGAGTTCTGCAGTTTTTTCTTGAACCAGGAAGCCAGGATAAAGGAATTGTAGGCCTGGCGCAGTCTGGCGAAATTCTCGCCCTGGTTTATTTCTTTTTCGATCACCGGAAGAAGCATCTGCTTGAACACCCGGGATGACACCTGATTTACATCCCGGACTGTTTTGTCGCCGGCCAGTTTGGTTTCTTTTTGGATCTGGGCGGCATTGTTGTCCAGGGCCAGGAAGTCTTCTTCATGCATGGCTTTTAAGGAGGCTTCTTCGATCAGGGCGATATTGCCGTTTTCGACTACATTGGCTTTTTCCGGCACGATCCAGACTTTATTAAAGGTGTTTATGGGGATCTTGGTCGTACCGGTGATCCTGCGGACCTGGCTGTAGACTTCGTCCCAGTATTTTTTACCTGCTTCGTTCTCAGGATAAGTGAGGGAGGCGACAAGCTGTTTGAGCACATAATCCTGGCCCAGCAGGTCTTTGCCCAGTTCAGTATAAGACAGTGTTTCGGTGATCACCCTTTCTTTTTCATACGGTGACAAATTGACCCAGAGATCGTCTTCAGGTATGGCCAGGACTGCCAGGAAGTACTCGGCCAGCCGTTTTACTTCTTCGTCAGACACTTTTTCAGCGCCGTTGGGGTCGATGATGAATTCGAATTTCAAAGGATCATCAGGATCGATTTTCATACCCTGCAGTACCGGGTATGATCTGGTCTGAGAGACTGAGAGCAGGGCGTCAGGCGCGGGCAGGCCGTAAAAGGCCGCTTTTACGCCGGCGGCAGAGGATGCAGGGCAGTAGGCAGTCAGCCCGCTGGCCAGCATACATATACACAGAGCAGCGCGTACAAAAATACCCCTGGAAAAATTCCCTGTACCCTTTCGCATGGTTTTCTCCCTGATTTAGACACGCTTTCGCGTGCTCCCCGAATTATTACATTTTAAACGCGGCTACGAGACCTTTCCCGTTTTGTGGAGTGGTGTATCAGTTAAATATAAAACATGAGCAGGCCTTAATACAAGGTAATTTGCGAAAAAAGCTGAAAACGCTTACTTGCCACCGCAGGCAGCACTCTCTACGCGCTACCTGCTGCTCTCTACTTGAACGGCCGCGGGCTTGACAGGCGTGCGGCATTTGTGGTATATTCAATCACTAAAAGGATTATCTGAAATGAGTAATTTACGACTTAACCTCATTACGGTACACGCGAGCGCGGCAGTATTTGCCGTAGCTGTAGTATTTGTACGCGTGGCCGCCGGGGCTAAGCCGTAAAAAGTTCTTAACAATACGGCGAAAGATACAAGCCCCGGCAGGCTCAGATCTGCCGGGGCTTTTTTTATGCCCGCGGCAGAAGAAAAGAAAATCATGAACCGGGGAGGAAAGAGAGGTGAGGCATATGAGATATTCGGGAGCAGAAATATTGATCAAACTTCTGGAACGGCAGGGCATAGAGATAATTGCCGGTATACCGGGCGGGGCCAATCTGCCCATATACACGGCTCTGGCTGACAGCCCGATCAGGCATATACTGACGCGTCATGAACAGGGCGCGGGATTCATTTCCCAGGGTATGGCCCGGTCTACAGGGAAGCCGGCAGTCTGTTTTGCCACTTCCGGGCCCGGAGCCACCAACCTGATCACGGCGATCGCCGATGCCAAACTGGATTCTGTGCCGGTGATCGCCATTACCGGACAGGTGCCGGGCCGGCTGATCGGTACCGACGCTTTTCAGGAAGTGGACACATACGGCATGACCGTGCCCATTACCAAACACAACTTTTTGGTGAGGTCGGCTAAAGAACTTTTGCAGGTGATCCCTGAGGCTTTTAAGATCGCCGTGTCCGGTCGGCCCGGACCGGTGGCTATCGATGTGCCTAAAGACGTTCAGAGCGAGGAAATAGAATTCGCTGAATGGCCTGAGCCGGGCAGGAAACAGTCTCTGCCTGAGGCCGATGAAGAAGAGTGCGCTTATATAGCGGCTTTGATCAACAAGGCCAGACGCCCGCTTATGTATATCGGCGGAGGAGTTACTGCTTCCGGGGCCCATGACCTGGCTTATACGCTTATGCTGAAAAATTCCCTGCCGGCTGTTTCGACTCTGATGGGGCTGGGCTGTATAGTGCCGGAAGAGCCTCTTTATCCGGGTATGCTGGGCATGCACGGAAGCCGGGCTGCCAATTATCTGGTCAACGAAGCAGACCTTATCCTTGCCTGCGGCGTGCGCTTCGATGACCGGGCCACGGGAAAAGTCAAAGAGTTCTGTCCCAGAGCCTGTATCGTGCATATCGACATCGATCCCTCGGAGATCGGCAAGATCAAAAGACCGCATTTCCTGATCAGCGGCGATATCGGTAAAGCCCTGGCTAAAATCATTCCCCTGGTCAGGCCTGACGAACGGCGTGACTGGCGGAAAAGAATAAGCCGGGCGCGTAAAGAACATCCTTTGCCCGGACCTGAAACAGACGATCTTCTGCATCCAATCAATCTTATAAGGGCAGTCGCGGCCATGGCCGATAAAGAAGCCATAGTCACTACTGACGTGGGCCAGCACCAGATGTGGGCAGCCCAGTGGTACCCGGTGCGGTTTCCCAGGTCTTTCCTTACTTCGGGCGGCCTGGGCACCATGGGTTTCGGTCTGCCCGCGGCTATCGGCGCGGCACTGGCCTATCCTGAAAGGCAGGTGATCTGTTTTTCCGGTGACGGTTCGATCCTGATGAATATCCAGGAACTGGCTGTTTTAGCCGATCACGGTCTCAGTGTCAAGACCGTTATTTTCAATAACGGTTGGCTGGGCCTGGTGCGCCAGCAGCAGGAGCTGTTTTACCATAAGACCTATATGGGAACGAAGTTCGCCACTAACCCTGATTTTGTTGCCCTGGCCGAAGCATTCGGGATCAGAGGTTATGACCTGGGTAAAAGCAGCGACCCGGTGAAGACGCTCGATAAGGCTTTGGGAGAAAAAGGCCCGGCAGTTATCAATGCTCCCACAGAGGAGAGGCATAATGTGTATCCCATGGTGAAGCCCGGCGCTGCCAATAAGGAGATGATAGGATAGGAAGTAGAGAGACCCGCTTTCAGCGGGAAGGATAAAGGAAAAAGGTTAAAGGATAAAGTGCGGAAAATTAATCAGTGTAATCGTGATCTGATCGGTGTAATCAGCGAGCGTAGCAAGCAGAGAGTTTCGCCTGCGGCGGGGAAGACCGAAGGACGTCCGCTGCGCTAAGACGAGGGACGAAGGACGCGGGAATTGTAAATTGAATATGTCCGGTGAATTCTTCTTTGGTTTGCTTCGGACATCCGGGAGCCCGATTTTATCCCCTGGTAGACTTCGGGCGAGTGAAATTAGCAGTTAGCATTGAAAATTGAAAGAAGAAATGCAAGTAATAAAATACGTCTAGCGAGTGGAGCGAGCGAACGTCTAACGTCCGACCGCAGGGAGTACGTCTCACGTTTCGCTAAGTGCTAAGTCAGAATTATAAATTTAAGGAGGTGTTATGGAAACTAAAGTGAATCTGATAATCGAACTTCTGGTCAACAACCATGCCGGGGTCATGTCCCATATTACCGGACTGTTTTCCCGCCGGGGATTCAATCTGGAGGGCATTTTATGCGGGCCGGTGGGTGACGGCAGCAGCAGCCGTATGTACCTTCTGGTCAATAATGACGGCCGGTTGGAGCAGATTGTCAAACAACTGGAAAAGCTGTATGATGTTATTCAGGTCACAGTGCGCGAGGATTGCGATCATACGCTGTTTGACCGGCTGGAAGAACTTATCGGCGCGTAGATGCTTGCGGCTTCGCGCAAGTAGCGTGTCCCGCTTTTAGCGGGAAAGTTAAAAGTAAAAAGTAATAAGTAAAAAGTGCAAGGCGAATTAATTTTCCGTACTTTTAACTTTTTCCTTTTTACTTGCCCTGAGTGAAACCGAAGGGATTCTTACTTCCGCCGCAGGCGGCATAAAAAGGGGGTTGGTGGGGTATGGATTATGATTTTATTCCTTTATCAGAAGCGGACCGCAAACCGGTCATCGATATTTTCAACCATTTCATAGAAAAGAGTTTTGCCGCTTATCCGGAAAGCAAAGTGCCCTATGAGTTCTATGATCTTCTGGTTAAAGCTTCTCAGGGCTATCCGGCCATTGCCGTTAAGGAACGGTACAGCGGTACATTGATCGGGTTCGCTTTTATGAAAGCGCACAGTCCGTTCAAGACCATGGAACGTACTGCCGAACTTTCCTATTTTTTATTGCCGGAATATACGGGTAAAGGGATTGGTTCGGCGATAATCGAATTTTTCGTCAATGAGGCAAAGAAACAAAAGATCGACTGCCTGCTGGCCAGCATTTCCTCGCTTAACGATCAGAGCCTGAATTTTCACGAAAAGATGGGTTTTTTCGAATGCGGCAGATTTAAACGGGTGGGGCAAAAGAACGGCCAGGATTTCGATGAAGTGTGGATGGAGAAACTGCTTTGATGAAAATACGGGAGGCAACAAGACACGACGCAAAAGCAATAGCCGGCGTACAGGTGGATACCTGGCGTACTGCCTATAAAGGTATTGTCTGTGATTCGGTGCTGGAAGCTCTTGATTACGAAGGAAGCGCGGAAAATTTCAGAGGATTTATCGGCGAGTGCGGCAAAAAGCAGTTTGCTTATGTGGCTGAATCAGATGAAGGCGAGGTCGCAGGTTTTATCATCGGCGGTATAGAGAGAGAAGGACAGCTTGGATACGACGGCGAGATATACGCCGTATACGTGCGCAAAGAATATCAGGGCCGGGGTATCGGGAAAAAGCTGATCCGGGCCGCGGTCGTCTGGCTGAAAGAGCACGGTTTTTCTTCGCTGCTGCTATGGGTGCTGAAGGACAATGTTGCCGCCAGAGAGATCTATGAGAGATTAGGCGGTAGAGTGGCCGGCCAGAGAGATCATTGTCAGGGATGTGACGGTCTGAAAGTAGTTGCTTATGGATGGGACGATCTGAAGGTTTTGTGAGAAAAAACGGGTTAAAAGGGAGGTGATATGCGCTCGCTGAAGATTGAAAGTCTTATTTCTAAAAGTATCGAACGGACAAAGACAATATTGTTCAGACCGTTTTCCTGGAAAAAATGGCTTTGTCTTCTGCTCATCGCCGCATTAGGAGGAGCTTTGGGCGGCGGAGGCAATTTCAACGCCGGCAGTAGAGGCAAAGGCGGCAAAAAAGCCGAGGCTGCCCGGGTGCAAAAATCGTTCGATGCCTTGAGCACGGAGCAGTTCGCTTCTGAGTACCGGGATGATCAGTATGAGAGCGAAGTGCCGGACAGAGTGCAGTATGGGGCTTTGGAGCAGCAGACATCAAATAAACCTTCTTTGAGTAAAGAGGCAATGATCTTTATAGCGGTGGTCCTGGTTATTCTGGGGATACCTTTGTGGATCGTTTTTATGTGGCTGGGAGGGCGGTTCAGGTTCGTCTGGTTCGAAGCAATGGTAAAAGACGACGCGTCGGTCAAAGCCCCGTTCCGGGAATATAAAAAAGAAGGTGATTCTCTGTTCAGATTTTTCCTGATACTGACTGGTTCAGTGTTTTTATTTTTCGCGGTATTGGCTGTATGGGGTTATCAGGCCGGCAGCGCGGCCGGTGTATTCGGAGGCTCGGCATCGCCGTCAGCTGGCCGGGCGTTTTTGGCATTTGTTCCTCCTGTTTTTACGGCAATCGCTGCTTTTATCGTCCTGGGAGTGCTGGGCGCTTTTGTCGATCATTTTATAGTAACGATCATGGCTATGGACCGCTGCCTGTTCAGCCAGGCCTGGAAAAAATTTCTTATCATTGCCGGCCAAAACAGAAAAGACATGGCCCTGTTCGTTCTGACTTTGTTCTGGATGGGTATTACGGCCATGATCCTGGCCGGTTTCATTATGATCGCTGTTGGTCTGGTTTCTCTGCTTGCCGGCGGGATAGTATTCGGGACACTTTATCTTATCGCGGCAGTACTGTTGAAAGCCCGGATCATTTTTGACATTATGGCGGCAGTGATAGGTATTCCGGCCTTTGCCGCCTTTATTGTTCTGGCGGCTTCGGTCAATCTTCCTTTTGCGGTATTTTTCCGGAATTTTTCGCTCTACTATATTTCCAGCCTGGACTGCGGATACGCGCCTCTGGCTTTGGAAAACGAGCAGGGCGTGGTTGAGATGGGGGAAGCATAAATCCCGCTTTCAGCGGGAAGTAAAAAGGATAAAGTAAAAAGGAAAAAGTGAAGGTGGGAGCGAGATATCTTTAATCTTATCTCTTATTTCGTAACTGTCGTCTGTTGACTGCCGACTGTGGTCTTTCCCCTATCCGTTTTATCCTTTAACCTTTGCGGGATACGAGGATCGAAAAACTATGTCCGACAAAGATATTACTTACCAGGTATGTCTGGTCTATGAACAGCCGGAACAGGAAGAGGCCTTGCGGGCTTTTCTGGCCAGACAGGGGATGCCGGAAAGCAGTGTGGCGGCTGTGGAAGAGAACCGGCAATCGATGCTCTGCCTGTACTTTAATTCCCGGGGCAAAGCTCTGGCCCTGAAGCAGAAGGTTACTGCGTTTCGCCTGCCCGGGATTGCGGTATCCCTGGGGGCGCTTAAAAAGGAAGAATGGCTTACCCGCTGGAAAGAAGAGTTCAAACCCTTTAAACTTACCGATACTGTCCGGATAGTCCCGGCCGGCCTGAAAAAGAAAAAACACGGCCGCAATACGATATTTATCGACACGGACATCGCTTTTGGTACCGGACTGCATCCGACCACTAAGTTCATGGCCGAATTTATCGAAACAGAAGCCGGTAAATTCAATGATTTTTTCGATGTAGGCACAGGTACCGGTATACTTTCCCTGGTTGCCCGCCTTTACGGGGCAGAAAGAATATGGGCTGTCGATATCGACCGTAAGGCCGTGGAAACTGCCGGCCGCAATTTCGCCCTTAACCGCTGTCCTGTAGAATTTCTGGCCGCAGTAGATTTTCGTGATTTTTCCCGTAAAGCCCGTTTTGATTTCGTGGCTGCCAATCTGTTAACCAATGATCTGGTAAAATTCGCCTCCCGCCTCAAGTCTTTTGTGCGGCCGGGCAGGTACCTGGCGGTTTCCGGTATTTCCCTCAGCAATTACGCTTATTTCCGCGATTCTTTCAATGCCCGTAACCTGACCTGCCTGCGAATAAAAAAGGGCAGCGGCTGGTGTGCCCTGCTTTACCGCAAGAACCCTTTTTCGTAAGTCCCGGCCAAAGCGGTCCGGCCGTAAAAAAAATCAAAAAAAGTCACTTTTTCTGTTGTAAAGCGATTTTTTTGAGGTAATAATATTGCTGCTGTGAAGCGTTTAAAACAGTTTCGCGGCAGGGGTTTATTTTACATCAACCCGCGGTAAGAAGAGGATGGTATGAAAGCCGAAGAGCTTAAAACAGGGGTTATCCAGAAAAAAGAAAAAAATCAGATACCGAAAGTCAGAACGCTCGGTCCGATCGCCAATCTCGAAGATCATGTGAAGCCCGACTGGTGGCGGCATATTTTCAATGCCCATTATCTTAAGACCGACGGCGACGTGGTCTGCGACCAGACAATCACCAAAAAGGAGATCGACACTTACGCTCAGATACTTTCTCTGAAAAAAGAACAGCGTATATTGGATCTCTGCTGCGGTCAGGGCCGGCATTGTCTGCAGCTGGCCCGCAGCGGTATGATGAACGTGGAAGGACTTGACCGGTCGCATTATCTCGTGCAAAAAGCGAAGAATCAGGCCCGGCGGGAAATGCTTGATATCAAGTTCAGGGAAGGCGACGCCCGCAAACTGCCTTATCCCGAATCGTCGTTCGATGTAGTGACCATACTGGGAAACAGTTTCGGATACTTTGAGACTGTCAACGACGACCTGCGCGTGTTGAAAGAAGTATTCCGGGTGCTTAAGGCCTGGGGTAAAGTGCTGATCGATGTCTCGGACGGCGAATATATCGGCAATAATTTCACGCCCCGTTCCTGGGAATGGATTGACAGGAATTATTTCGTCTGCCGTGAGCGCTCGCTTTCCCTGGACCGGCAGAGACTGATCTCGCGGGAAGTAATTACACATGCCGAAAAAGGGGTGGTGGCCGATCAATTCTATGCCGAGCGGCTCTATACTCAGGAGAATCTGCTTAAACTTCTTCAGCACGCCGGTTTTTCGGCTGTTACCGCGCACGGCGAAGTGGTTACCGATACGGCGCGCAATCAGGATCTGGGGATGATGGAACGCAGGATCATCGTCACTGCCGAAGTGAGAAAAGAAGTCAAGCCTCCGGTGGTCAGAACGCGCCAGGCGGCAAGAAAGGTCACGGTGATTTTCGGCGATCCGACCAAGAACGATCTGCTCAAGCCTTCGCAGGTATTCGATGATGACGATTTTTACACTATCGATCAGCTTAAGCTGGCCTTGCAGGAAGATAAACGGTTCCAGTTCAGTTTCATCAACGGGCACAACACGATGATCAACGATCTGGTCCGCAACCGGGCCAACATCGATTTCGTGTTCAATCTCTGCGACGAAGGGTTTTATAATGACCCGCGCAAGGAATTGCATGTACCGGCCATCCTGGAAATGCTCGGCATTCCCTACACCGGTTCAGGGCCGCAGTGCCTGGCTTTCTGTTACGATAAATCGCTGATCCGCGGTATTTCCCGGGAAATGGGCATACCGGTGCCGCAGGCCTTTTTTATCAAGCCGGAAGATAATGTCTATGAGCTTTCTTTTGCTTTCCCGGTGATTGTCAAACCCAACTGCGGCGATTCCAGTTTCGGTATTACCCAGCGCAGCGTGGCCCGGAATATCGAAGAACTGGTAACGGTGATCGAAGAAGTGCGCGAGATACTGGGCCGTGAACAGCCGATTCTGGTAGAGGAATTTCTGGAGGGTAAAGATCTCAGTATCGGCATTATCGGCAATCCTCCCGAAACCATGCTGATCCTGCCGATCATAGAGGAAGATTATTCGATGCTGCCGAAAGAATTGCCCAGACTTTGCGGTTATGAAGCGAAATGGATGCCTGATTCGCCTTACTGGAAGATAAGGTCCATACCGGCCCGGCTTCCTTTGCATACCGAAAAACTTATCGAGGAATGTTCGCTCAAGCTTCTGGAACGTCTGGATTGCCGCGATTATACGCGTTTTGACTGGCGGCTTGACCGCGAAGGAATGCCGCGTCTTCTGGAAGTCAATCCTAATCCGGGATGGTGCTGGGACGGGCACATGGCCAAGATGGCCAAAATAAAAGGGATGACCTATGCCGATATGCTCAGGGAGATAATGACTGCTGCCGAACAGAGGATATTCGGTTCCGGCGGTCAGTGAGTATTGAGGAAAAAAGTATATATACAAGGCCCGGCCGTTAGCGCCGGGCCTTTTTTTGTCATAAAGCCGATAAAGCGAACCAGGCCGCGAATCCGGTAAGCAGTGTAGCGCAAGCCGCGATAATTATTTTGTAGATCTTCAGGGAGAAGAACTTTCTGCCCCGGGCGATGAGCAGGGAGATAATGCTGTACCAGCTGATGTCGGCCAGAATATGGCCCAGGAAAAAGAATATAACCGCTGCCAGACCCTGCTTTTGAGCCGCCAAAACCAGGCCGAGGCCGATGGTCACCCACCAGATAGTCCAGTAAGGATTAGCCAGGCTCATGGTAATACCCAGCAAAGCAAGATTGGATGACGGTTTTTGTCCGGTACCGCGGTCAAAAGAGAGACCGGGCAGGGAAAAGAACATCATCAGGGCAAAGGAGAACAGCACGCCGGCCCCGGTCAGGGAAATTATTTTTATGATCAACGGCCGGTTTATGAACCGGCCGATACCGAGGATCAGCAGGGCGACCATTACCGCTTCCAGCAGGGCGTGCCCGAGCATCATCAGCGGACCGGCTTTGGCCCCCCGGCGTGAGCTTTCGTAAATAACGGCAGTAAGTACCGGCCCCGGCGCCAGGGCCCCGGATAAGGCGATAGTGAAAGAGACAAGGAATACCGATAGATATATCATTACTAAACTCTATCATTACCCGGATGTTCTGGCAAATATTTTCAGGAAGGATAAATTTTATAGTTTTTTTTTGCGCGATGTGTAGAATAATAAATAAAGGGCGGTAAGCCGTCCGGAAAGGAAATCGGATATGCCGGAAGAAAAAATGGTTTTGACTCAAAAGGGAGAGGTAAAATATTCCGAGGAAAAGGAGATCCCTTTCGCCGTCAAATACGCCCGGGTAGTCAACGGTTTTTTTATTGTCCTGTTCATAATGCTTGCTGTTTATTTTTATAAGAGCGGAATGGTCCGTCTGGAAGAGGCGGCCCGGGAAGCGGAAACAGCGGTTTCGCCTTCGGCATCGATGGTGATGTTTTTGATCGCCACAGCTCTGGGCGCAATCCCGTCTTTTGTCCTGGCATTGCTCAATAAACTTCTGGGTGAACTTGATCCCCGTGCTTTGACGTTCCAGATAATCGTATCCTGCCTGTTTTTGATGGTGTTTCCGATCGGTACGGTACTGTACAGTATATGTCTTTATTTTTTTCTTGCCGAAGAAGAAACCAGAAAGGCGTTCAACGGCGATTAAAAAGAATTTTTATTTTGCCTGAGAAATATTGTTGCGGCATTATGCCGGGAGTATAATAAAGGTGGAAAGGAGGGATGCTTTATGAAGAAAGTTGTTCTGATTGTCACGGCTATAGCTTTAACAGCCGGATTTTCGCCTGCTTTCGCGGCCCGGGAAGGGGAAAAAGGCGCTGACCAGTCTGCCTATGAGCACGCCAGCGACAATGCCGTTTTTAACCGGGTGGGCGATTGGTTTGCCACAGTAGGCAAGTCAGAAGAGGAAAAAGCAAAGATCCTTGAGGAGCGCAAAACCAGACGCGCCGCCAGACGCGCCGCCAAACGCGCCGAAAAAGAAGCCCGGAAAACCGAACCGGGTGTTGTGGGAAAAGCAGAAAGATTGCGCAAACAGGAAGAGGAACGCAGCCGCAAGATCGATCAGGAAATGGAACAGCAAAGCAGGGGAAAAGCCGGCAAGAGGGGCGGTCTTAAAGGCGGCAAAGGAAAATAAGAGTCCGCTTCCGCGGAGTTACAAGTTACAAGTGACCCCGAAGGAGAACACGTTCCCTTCGGAGCAGGCAAGTTATAAGTTAAATAGTCTATAGCCTACTTGTCCCGAACGCAGCATCGGGATAGTCTATTGGCGATGGTAATTGCAAATTGCAACCTGCCTCGACGGCAAGGCGGGATTTAGCATTTAGCATTGCAAAATGCGGAGAGATGAGAAAAGATAAGTCAGTCAGGAGTTTGGAGTTCGGAGTCAGAAGATATCTCTCTCCCACATGAATTTTTTACTTTTAACTTTTTACTTTTTACTTGCCCGGCGGTTCTCTCTAACCGCTATCCGCTTGTCCTGAGCAGTTCGACAAGCTCACTACAGGCAGTTCGACAATGCTCACTACCAGTGCTAATGTTGTTTATCCATGGCAATTGAAAAATGGTATACTCTTAAATAGGGGGAATACCATTATGGAGTCACAGCAAAGGCTTAAAGATCTGGGCGAGATCGCCATTGTCATCGATTCCTGGGACGACGTGTTTTCCGATTTCGATCCCCGTCCCCTGAACGAAAGGACCGTGTCCGGAGACTTTGTCGATGAACTGCGCAAACGGTACCGGGAAACGCGCACCGGTGATTTTGTGATCACTATAATCGCGCCGTTTGCCCTGAAGGATAAAAAGGCCGAAAGAATGGTCACGGTCCGGCTTAAGCGGCATTTTTTATACCGCTTCCTCCAGCATAAAAAAGATCTTGCCGTGCGCCGCATCAGAGGTGTGGTATTCGTTTGCGTGGGGATATCTTCTCTGACCTTTCTGACTTTAGCTACCTATTTCAAGTTTATGACCGAGCTGGCCGTAGAGATAGCTGGTATAGTGCTTATGCCCCTTGGCTGGTTCGGGTTCTGGGAAGGTCTTTCCAAACTCGTCGACACTTCGCCTTCTCTGGCCAGAGAACGTGATTTTTTCCGGAAATTGTCGAATGCCAGTTACCGCTTCCGCTACATCGACGGAAAAGAACATTCCTGATATCCTTTGCATTTTTTTAAGTAGTGGTACAATTTATTAAAGGAGAGAAGTCTTATGTCTGCGCGAGCAAAACTTTCGGTCGCGGGTAAAATGCAGCGTTTCGTTGTCCGCCAGCCTTTTGTCACCATGGCCACTTCCGATCTCAGGGGAAACCCTCACGTATCTCCCAAGGTGGTGCTTAACGCGGAAGAGGACTGCATTTATCTGATTGATCACTTTTTAGGGGCAACTTACCGGAACGTGAAAAAAAATAATAATGTCGCCCTGGCGTCTTTCAGTGTCAATAAGATGACCGG
>CAZVRU010000010.1:33925-58937 GCA_964629785.1 uncultured Planctomycetia bacterium | reverse complement strand
ATTTATGGAACAGCGATTTGTCTGAAAAAAGGCAAGAGTTTCGATGCGCGGATAGAAGAACTTAACCGGCGCCAGACGAAATTCACTGCCAGACAGATGTCCAATAATATCAGCAAAGGCAGAAAAACCAGAAATCTAAAAATGCATATGCTTCAGCCCAGAGTCATTTATAAAGTGAAAATAAAAAAGATAGATAAGGTCAATGCCGAAGGCACGATCGTGAGGGAAGAGATATAGCCGTCAGCTTTGGCCGATGACCAATATTCGCGCGCCGCAGGCGGCATAAAGAAAGGTTGATATATGTGGATTCATAAGCTAATGCCCCGGTTTGCCGATACTGATCTGCTCGGTCATATTACTAATGCCGCTCTTCCTCTGTGGTTCGAAGAGGCCCGCGAACCGATTTTCCGGATTTTCGTGCCGGACCTCAGGCAGAAAAAGTGGAATTTGATCATGGCCAGGATGGAATTCGATTTTCTGAACGAGACTTTTTTCGGCGAAGAAGTGGAGATCAGGACATTCATTCTTAAGATCGGAAATACTTCTTTTACTGTCGGACAGCAGGCCTGGCAGGACGGCAAGCTGCGGGTCAAAGGGAAAATGGTCGCGGTCCATTTCGATTTCGACCGCAAAAAACCAGTGCCTGTTCCCGATGCGGTACGGGCCGAATTGCAGAAGCATCTTATTTCGGAAGAGGATTTCGGTCCCGGCGGCTGAGGGGAAAAGAAAAGGGTTTTTGATCTTTTGATGTTGCCTGTCAATGCTCTGATAATTCATGGTATCGGCGATGTACGGCCCGGTTATTCCCGCCGACTGCAGGAGGGGCTGCAGGAAGAATTCAACCGGCAGTTACGGCAATTGCTCAAAGATAGCGTTGACCGTTCCTCGTTCCTGAAATGCACAGAGATCTTCTGGTCAGATGTCCTTTCTCCTAATCAGGAAAAACTCAAAGCGATCTTAAAGAAAGATGTCCCGCCGGTTGTTTTCGGCAAAGGGCCGGGGATTTTTCTTTGGTCGTTTTTGAAGAACCGCTGGGCCGGGTTTCAGACTCAATTTGCCGCCCGTTCGGTGTGCGATATTATCGGCTATGCCAATCCCGAGGCCCGGATCAGAATATGGGAAAAGATCCGGGAAGTTTTGAATACCGTGCAGGGTGAAGTTACGTTTATCGCTCACAGCCTGGGTACGGTCCTTGCTTTCGATTTTATTTGTGAGCAGCAGAAAAAAACCGGCTGGATGAACGATCGCTGTTGCCTGAGTAATTTTTTTACTTTCGGTTCGCCTCTGGCCTTGTTCAATCTTTGCTATGACGAGGTATTGTTCAAAAAGCCGGTAGATATCGAGAATGAACAGGGGGTGTGGATCAATATATTCGACAGAGACGATCCGGTAGGCTATAAACTCAAACCGCTGGATGAAAATTATAATAAAGCGGTTTTTGCCGATAAAGAGATAAATGCCGGAGGTTTTCTTTTTTGCCATCTTCATTACTGGGAAAAGCCGGAAACCTGCCGGCTGCTGGGCCGTAAACTAGCCCTGGACTGGTGCCGGGTCAACCGGGCCATCGATAAGGATAAGCTTGCTGCCCTGTACGCGGAGTACGGAAAGAGATTAAAGTCTAAGAAATAAGATCGAAAGAAGAAATATAAACCTGGAAAATAAGCAGTGTAATTCGCCCGTAAATGGGCCGGGGCCTGGAATGCTCACGATATCAATTGGATAATAAGCCATTACGCGGAAAACATCGGGCATACCACGCCCATGGCCGTACGCCTGCTGAATGAGCCGTCCGGTACGATCAGGGGGAAAGAGGCTTTGCAGGAGTATTTTAGCGCGGCCTTGAAGCAAGTGCCGGATCTGGAATTCGAAGTGGTGGATGTTCTGGCCGGGGTCAACAGTATGGTGATCTATTATAAAGCCGTATTCGGAAAAATGGCGGCCGAAGTATTATTCTTCGATGAACACGGCAAGGTGACGCATTCCTGCGCTCATTATGATTGATTGCCGGGGGAGAGAAGTCAGATAACCGGCTGGTGGATCATCCAGTTCACGGTGAGCGGGTCGGCATTGACAGCAGGAGTGACTACCAGATTCTGATAGATAAATCCCACATTAGCTCCGGTCAGTCTGCCGTCGTCATGCAGGTCATCCATTTTCTGGGCGCTTTGCCGGGGGACATTGAACATGATGACCTGGGCCTCGCCTACTATGCCGTCGCCGTTATCGTCTCCGGCGTAATCAGCGTCCCAGTAATACTGGTTTCCCTGGGCTGAGGAAGGGTTGCCCCAGGGGTTGGTCGGCCAGCGTTCCAGGTACGGTCCGTCCCAGCCGGGTACAGTGTTGCCCAGTCCGTCATCGTCGGTCAGAAACCCTCTGCCTGAGGCGCGGACACTGCCGCCCAGTCCGAGTAAAGGCCAGGACCCGGTATCGGCGTAATAGGCCATGGAGGCGGTTTTGATAGCCCTCATGTCGCCGGCAGCTTTTGATATTTTGCTTTTTTCTATGGCCCGGTAGGCATTAGGAGCGATGATCGCTGCCAGGATGGCGATGATGGCAATGACCACGATCAGCTCGATAAGGGTAAAGGTTTTTAAGCGCATTTTAATCCCCGTATATTTTATACCACATGCGTTATTTTTTTCCAAGCGGGAAAAGACACTTAATCTATTGACATTGCCCGGCAGCCTGCGGTAAAGTGAAGACGACAGGAAGAAAAACTATGGAAAATTTCATTTTTCATAATCCGACGAAATTGATCTTCGGTAAAAATACGATCGAACAGATCGGGCCGGAGACTGCCGGCCAGGGATTCCGGAAAGTACTGCTGATCGCCGGGGGAGGCAGTATCAGGAAAAACGGTATCTATAAACGTATAACCGGGTCGCTGAAAAAATCCGGAATCGCCTGGGATGAAGTATGGGGCGTGCGGCCTAATCCGGTGCTTTCCAAAGTCAATGAGATCATAGAGGCGATCAAAGATAAGCGTCCTGACGCGCTTCTGGCCGCCGGGGGAGGCAGTGTCATTGATACGGCCAAGGCCGCGGCTGCCGGTACATATATGTGCGATGTCTGGCAGGCTTTTGAAAAAAGGCAGGAAGTTATAAAGGCCTTGCCGGTATGTACTGTGCTCACTATTTCGGCGACCGGCAGCGAGATGAACCCGTTCGCGGTGGTGACCAACGAAGAGAAAAAAAAGAAATGGAATATAAGCGGTTCGGCTTTATATCCGCGGCTGTCGATCGTCGATCCTTCGGCGCAGACGAGTCTGCCCTGGCAGCAGACAGTCAACGGCGCGCTGGATGCCATGGCTCATGTCATGGAATTTTATTTTATGGACGGAGTTTCGGAAACGACCCTGGCCCTGGATGAGTCGCTTTTGCGTTCTATTGTTGATCTGACCGATGCCCTGAAGAAAAAGCCCCGCGATTATGATCTGCGGGCCAATTTTGCCTGGGCCGCGACCCTGGCCCTGAACGGCATCAGCGGGGCAGGCCAGGCAGGAGGGGACTGGGCCTGTCACGGTATCGAACACGGTATCAGCGCTTTGAATCCGGATGTGGCTCACGGTGCCGGTCTGGGAGTAGTGTTCCCTGCCTGGATAGAGTATTGTCAGGATATCAATGCGAAATTTTTCCGGCGCTGGGCAAAGAATGTCTGGGGCAAACCCACCGTGGCTCTGGGCATAGTTGCTTTCAGGAAAAAAATCCGTTCCTGGAAACATCCGGTATTCCTTTCCGAGTTAAACATAGATAAAAAGCAGATCGCAGCTATAGCCGATCACACAGTCAAACACGGTATGACCGGCGTTATAAAGAAGCTCAGCCGCAAAGATATCATCAGTATCCTGCGCTCCGCGTTGTAAGATCACCGCTTTCGGTTAAAAGTTTATAGAAAATACATGCTTCCTGTATTTGGGGAAACCATATTTTGGATTATTTCCGGAAGTGATACAATAAAGGCGTAAAGGGAAGAATTTCCTGTCGGGGCAGGGTTTAAATAGGAGGTCAAATATGAAAGACATGAGCTGTTTTATACTCGGCGGATTTTTGTTATTGTGCGGCTGTGCGGCCAGCACCTCGGGACATGTCTATACCAGGGCCGAAGCCAGGCGGACCCAGACAGTGCAGGTCGGTCAGGTGATCGACGTGCGGGAAGTGCTGATCGAAGGAACTAAATCCGGGATAGGTACTGCGGCCGGCGGTGCCTTGGGCTATGTGCTGGGCCGCAGTGTGGGGTCGGGTTCGGGCAAAGATGTTGCCACTGCGGCAGGAGCTATCGGCGGAGCAGCAGCCGGTGCCGCAGCCGAAGAAGGGATCACCCGGCATAAAGGACTGGAGATCACGGTAAACCTTGATACCGGCCAGACAGTTGCCGTGGTCCAGGCAGCAGACGAGATGTTCAGCGCCGGGGATAGAGTGCGTATCGTGCGCGGCGAAGACGGCACTACGAGAGTAGTCAGGGAATAATCCTTCGACTCCCTTGGTTCGACTTCGCTCACCACAGGTCGGTCGTTCAGGACAAGCGGGTAGCCCTTCGACTACGCTCAGGGCTTACCAGGACGAAGGACGTCCGTTCTCCTTCGACTACGCTCAGGATCACTTAGACGTGAGACGTCCCCGAAGCTTCGTTCGGGGCAGGCCCCGATGCTAAGTTCGGGGCAGGCCGCTCGCTTTGCTCGCTAAGACGAGAAGGATGTGGAAATTGCAACCTGCCTCGGCGGCAAGGCGGGATTCAGCATTTAGCATTGCAAGATGCGGAGAGATGAGAATACTGAAGGACGAGGGACGCACCCGCTGACGCGGAGTTATAAGTTACAAGTAAAATAGCCTATAGTCTATAGCCTGTTCGTCGCGTAATTGAGCCTTCCCACCCTTAAAAAATCCTTATGTTTCGAGTTTTTTAAATAAAAGTATTGACAACTAAAAAAAAATAGTGTATATAAAAATTATAGTCAGCTATAAAATATATTCAGGGTAAAAAGGAGCTTACATTGACTGAACCGGATTTTTCTCTGCGGGAAAAGAAATACGCCAAAACCAAGCTGGCCCTGATGCAGGCCTTTATCCGGCGCATGGAAATCCAGCGTTTTGACGATATTTCGATCAAAGAAATCTGTGCCGGGGTAATGGTCTCGGAAGGTACTTTTTTCAATTATTTCCCTTCCAAGATCGATGTGATCTTTTATTTTGCCCAGCTGTATAATCTGCGCGCTCAGTGCGAGACCCTGCAAAAAGCAAAGCCGGGAGCATTCCTTGACCGCATCGATGTCCTTTTCGAGGTAATGGCCGACAATTTTCCTAATCCGCATGTTATCTACGAGATCATTTCAGTGGCAGTAAGAGAAAAGACCGAACCGACCGAGATCGAGATATCGCCGGCTGAGCGCTATTACGCTTTTCCTGACTGCGAGGGGATACTCGAGGTAAAATCAACGAATATATTTTTGCATGAGTTCATCAAGGAATGCCTGGACCTGGCAGTGCAGAACAATGAGCTTCCTGCTGATGCCGATGCGCATGAGATAATGCTGTCGTTAAAAGCACTTATGGTCGGACTTCCTCTGGCCGTGAAATACGAGAATTACAGTTCGGTAAAAGAACATTACCGTAAACAGCTTGATATATTGTGGAAAGGTTACGGAAGAAAAATTGCGGGTGAATAATATGAGGAAAATACAATTATATATTTTATTGGCTGTTGTGATCATATTTGCCGAGAAAAGCGTTTTTTGCCAGAACAATCCGCTCCAGCTCAGCCTGGATGAAGCTGTTTCCCTGGCCCTGGAGACCAGCGAGATTCTGCAGATAAAGGAAAACGAAGCAGAAAAAAGCCGGGAAGCGTATAAAGAAGCAAGGTCGGCTTTACTTCCCGGGATCAACGGCGATATTTCCTGGGCCAGAAATACCGCTTATCCTCTGGACTCAAAGAAAAATGATTATGAGATCGATTCGGGTGTCACTGCATCTCAGCTGTTGTGGTCGTTCGGGCAGGTATCAAACACGGTCAAAGCAGCAAAAAAAGCGGCAGAAGCAGGACAGCACAGCCGGGAGCTTACCTGTCAGGAGGTTGTTTATAATGCCCGATTGAGTTATTACGCGGCAGTGCTGGCCGAAAAGAGCCTGGATATAGTCAGACAGTCTTATGATAATGCTTTGGCCAATAAAGAGCTTCTGGAAAAAAGTTCTTTCGGCGGCAGGACTTCCAAAAGGGACAGGCTGAAAATGGATGCCGATATCGCTTCGCGCCGGCCTACGGTAAATAATGCCGAGGCCCAGTGCCAGTCTGCTTTGCAGACGTTGAAGACGCTGACCGGCATAGAGCCGTCTCAGGATATTATCCTGGCTGACAGTTTCGCGCTTCAATATAAAGAGTTCGAGTATGGAGCATTGGAGTCGTTGCTTTATGAACAGGAGCCTTCTTTGAAAGTTTTGAACAAAAATCTGGAAGCTGCCGAGTACGCGGTCAAAAGCAGGGAATCGTCTTTTTTCCCTACGCTGTCGGCTTTTGCTTCCTGGCGATATGCCGGCAAAAGCAATGACGATTATTATGTGGGTGATCAGGCCAGTGACCATTACGGAGCAGCGGGACTTAAAGTGACCGTGCCTTTATGGAACGGCGGGGAAGAATCGGCCCGGCTTCGCCAGGCTCTGGCTGACAGGCGCAATGCTTTTCTGGCCCGCAGACAGGGAGAGGAAAATCTGCGTCTTGAATTGAGGAATGCCGTATCCGATTACCTTCAGTACCGTAAGACCCTGGAGGCAAACAGCGAAGCAGTAAAACTTGCCGAGGAATCGTTTGCCATGACCCAGGATATGTTTTCAGCCGGTCAGGTCACGCTTAGCGATCTGAACGACGCCGAGCTGCTGCTTACCAGCGAAAAACTGAACAGGGAATTGACTTTATATAATATCAATGCCACCCTGGCCCAAATAGAAAAACTTGCCGGCGGAGAGTTGCCATGAGCAATAGTATCAGGGCGAAAATATATATCGGATTGCTGTTGTTGTCTGTCGGGCTGGTACTGGTACGGCAGCATGTGGTGAAGCAGGGCCGGGAACGCCGTATCATCAGTACCATATCGGAATGGCGGGAATACGGCAAGCCGGTTGTCGTGCGTGAAGCGAAAAAAGAGAATGTGCGTGAATACGCCCGGTTTACGATCTCTCCCGAAAGCGGCACTATCGCTTCCGGGTATGTGACCAGGGATATACAGGAGAAGTTGAACCAGGGCCAGGAAGTATATCTTGTCGACCAGGGCACTGAACCGGCCGGTATCATTACCGGGGTCAGCGGGGAAATGGACGTGGATACAGGCATGTTCTATATCCAGGTGGAGGTCAATGAAAAATTCATGACCGACGACGGCGCATTGACGGTAGTCTATGTGCATACCAATACTTATCCCGATGCCATTGCCGTGCCCAATGAAATACTGGACATAGACAACGAAGAGTTTTATGTCTGGAAGATATCGGAAGAAAAAGCCTTGCGGGTGAAAGTAGAGGTGGCGGCCCGTAACGGTTACGGAGCGATCGTCACCGGAGGGATCGAGCCGGGAGACATGGTGATCTGTTCAGGTCAGTCTCAGCTCGAGCCGGAAGATAAGGTCAGGATCGTTCCCCTGAAGGAAAAGTGCGAACCGGGAACCACGGGAGAAGCACAGTTATGATAGAGTTTTTTGTCAAAAGACCGGTAACCACGATCATGTTCGTGCTGGTATTCGTGGTCCTGGGTATTGTTTCTTTTTCCAACATCCTGGTGGAGAAAACACCCAAAGTCGATTTTCCCATAGTTACCGTGTCGGTGACCTATCCCGGCGCTACCCCCCTGGAAGTAGAAACCCTGGTGGTCAATAAGATCGAGGACGCGGTGGCCGAGATATCGGAAATAGAAAAGATCAGGAGTCAGTCCTACGATAGTTTCGGCTATGTCTATGTCGAGTTCCTTCTTTCGGCCGATGTCAATGTCAAGTCGATAGAGGTCAAGGATAAGGTCGAGGCCATACTCAATGATCTGCCTGACGACATAGAAAAACCGGTGATCGAGAAGTACGATCCGCTGATGGAACCGGTAATGGAACTGGTGCTTTCCAGCGCTACCGTGAACAGCCGCGATCTTTATGAATTTGCCGACAAGACTTTGAAGAACAGATTTTCTTCGGTGGAAGGAGTGGCCAAGGTCGATGTTTACGGAGGAAAAGAGCGCCGGATAAACGTAAAGCTCGATCCGGTACGGATGAAACAGAAATACATATCTATCGGCGAGGTGGTCACTGCCCTGCAAATGAAAAACAGGAATGTTCCCGGCGGCAACCTGGAAAAGGGACTCACGGCTTTGAGCGTGCGGTTTGTCGGCGAGTTTCAGGATGTAAATGAGATCGGCGATATGATCCTGGCTTCGGCCGACGGCACTACTTTTCCGCTGAAAGAGGTCGCTACCGTAACCGACGGTTTTAAAAAAGTGGAGTCGATCGCCCGCTATAACGGTAAAGAGGTAGTAGGTCTTTCCCTGAACAAAGTTTCCGACGGTAATGCCGTCAGTATAGCAAAAGAAGTGCGCGCCCGCCTCGATGAATTCAGATCTTATCTGCCGGAAAAGGTAGAACTCGAGATCGCTACCGATACCACGACTTTTATCACTAATGAGACTGCCGATACCGAGCTTAATATCGTTATCGGGATCATACTGACGGTTGTCATCCTCTACCTGTTTACGGGAAGGGGCAACCTGACTTTTATTGCCGCGGTGGTCATTCCTACCTCGATAATTTCCACGTTTTCTCTGATGAACGCCTCGAAATTCAGTATCAATGTGATGACTTTAATGGCGATCGCCACGGCCCTGGGCACATTGATAGCCAATGCCATCGTCATCATCGAGAACGTGCTTAAACATCTGGAAGAGCATGACGATCCGGTGCATGCCGCCATATCCGGCACCAAAGAAGTGTCCGGGGCGGTTATTGCCTCGACCGGCACCAACCTGGTGGTATTCACGCCTATTGCCATGATGGGCGGTATCGTGGGCCAGTTTTTCCGTTCCTTCGGTCTGACCGTGGTCTATGTGACTCTTTTTTCTCTGCTGGCCTCGTTTTCCCTTACTCCCATGCTTTGCGGCCGGTTTTTAAAAAAGACTAACGGCAAAGAAAAGAAGAACAACAAACTTGTCCTGCTTCTGTCTCCCCTGGTGAAAGGAACGGAAAAGACAGTGGGGGCTTTGAAGCGTGAGTATAAAAAGATCTTTGATCTTTTATTCAGGCATCCGCTTTTGACCGTGGCGATTGTGGCGGCTTTGTTTTTCGGGCTGCGGTTCATCATACCGTTTATCGGCAATGAGTTCTTTTCTTCTGACGACGAAGACCGGATCAATATCGAGATCGTTATGCCGCAGGGTTCGACCATAGAGCGGACTCTGGAAACCGTGGAGAAGATCGAAGACCGTCTTTATCAGATACCGGAAAAAGATTCCTATCTGGTCAATATCGGGGAGAACGGAGTGGAGAATGCGACCATTTCTTTCGATCTTATACCCTCGGACCAGAGAGAACGCAGTGATCTGGATATAATCGAAGAGTTGATCCCGTTCATGTCAAAAATACCCGATGCCGAAATATACCTGGCCAGGGGAGGGATGCGCGCCGGAGATGCCGATGTTTCGGTCAATGTCACCGGTATTGATTATGACAAGATGGTAGAACTTTCCCGGATGATGAAAAAGGCAATGGAAAACACCGGTTATTTCCGTTCAGTGGTATCTTCTTATAAAACCCCGAAAAAAGAGATCCAGTTCATTCCCGATCAGGAAAAAATGATCAGTTACGGGCTTACTGCCGCTGAAGTGGGATCTGCGGTGCGCGCTTCCATATACGGCGACGATTCCAATGTCTATAAAGAAAGAGGCGAGGAATACGATATCAACGTGGAACTGGATGAAAAGTATACGACTAATTTCGACGATATCAAAGAGATCGCCGTACGTTCCCGGAAAGGCCTGGTGCCGATCACCGAACTGGGCCAGCTGAAGAACGATACGGCTTTACCGACTATATGGCATCGGGACAAGGATCGGGTAATACGACTGGAAGGGTATCTTTCCAAGGGCAGCCTGGGATATGTCCGGCAGGTCCTGGATAAAGAATTCAAAAAATTTCCTTTCGAACAGGGATACGGGTATAAATATGTAGGTGACGCTGAGCGGCAGGAAGAAAGCGGTCAGGAGATCGGTAAGGCCTTTCTTCTGGCAGTCATACTGACTTACATGCTTTTAGCCGCGCTGATGAATTCCGGACTTTATCCTCTGGCGATCATGGCCACGGTATTCACTTCTTTTATCGGAGTATTTCTCTCCCTGTTCTTTTCCGGCTATTCGATCAATACCGCTTCGATGATGGCCATGGTCATGCTGGTCGGACTTGTGGTCAATAACGCCATTCTGCTTCTGGATTATACTTTACTGAAGATGAAGCAGGGAGTGCCGGTGATAGAGGCTATCTGGCTGGGAGCATCGGAAAAATTCCGGGCGATCTTGATGACTTCCCTGGCAATCGTGCTGGGAGTGCTGCCGCAGATGTGGGCGATGATGGGTGCCAAACGGGCCATGGGCGCGGTAATGATCGGAGGTATTCTGGCCTCGATCCTGTTTACCTTTATCTTTGTGCCGGTAATATTCTGGTATCTGGAACGTCTGCGTGTTTTTCTTACGGCAGGGAGAAAAAATAAGCAGGGGGAACGCATATGAAGATAGTAATCGCCGACAATAATTCGGTGCAGTGCGTGGAATTTTATGAAAATACGGCCCGGGCCCTGATGAGCCTGAAAAAAAAGGCCGAGGTTTCGGTGGTCAGGGAAGAAAAGCATATTGCCGAATTAGGGGTTCAGGAAACTCCTGCCCTGATCATAGATGGGGTAGTGAAATCATCCGGTAAAGTCCTTTCGCCGGAAGAGATCAAACAGATAATCAGGCAGGCCTGACAGGTTATTAAATTGACAGAAATATTTTTTAGAGTTAAAATAAATAGCCAAATGGTTATATGGATTCGCAGAGAATATGCGTAAAGTGAAAAAAATATTCAGGGCTCTGGGCGATATCAACCGCATAAGGGTTTTAAAACTTCTTCAGGAAGATAGAGTATGCGTTTGCGAACTGGCAGCGGTTCTGGGCATTTCTCAGCCCAGTATATCCCGTCACCTCAAGAAACTTATCTCTGCCGGACTTATTGCCGGTGAACAGCAGGGTTACTGGACCAGTTATTTTATTGCCCCGGCCAATGAGGCCTCCCGAATTGTTCTGGAGTGCTTACAGGCCTGGCTGAGCGATGATAATGTAGTGCAGACAGACAGAGATAAATTAAAAGCGTTGCGGAGGTGCCGCAACCAGAACGTAACGAAAGGAGATCGCCATGGAAAAGAAAGAAAGGAAAGCAGGCCAGTGCCCGATTATATGTTTTTTTAAACGGTTGTGGCAGAAACTGGATAAGAAAATGGAAGCGAAAGCTAAAAGCAGCCCCTGTTGCTGCTGTTCTTCGCAAAAACCGGGTGATAAATGCTCACGGTAATAATCGACAAGCTGGTGTATGATCTGCTGGGATTCGAGGCCGGGTCCCGGATGGGAGGCGCAGTTCACTTTTTTCTCTATGATTCGGTAAAAATAATCCTGCTTTTGGGCGCGATGATCACCGCTATCGGGGTTCTGCGGACATTTCTGCCCCGGCGAAAAGTAAAATACTGGCTGAGCCGATCAGGCTGGCTGGCTAATCTCTATGCTTCATTGTTCGGAGCAATGACCCCGTTTTGTTCCTGCTCTTCTATTCCGCTTTTTATGGGTTTTGTAGAAGCCGGCATTCCTTTAGGCGTGACTTTTTCTTTTCTGGTAACTTCGCCCATAGTCAACGAATATCTGGTAATACTGATGCTGGGTTTTTTCGGATGGAAGATAACTCTGGTCTATGCTGCCTGCGGTATCGTGATCGGCGTTTTGTCAGGGCTGATCATCGGCAGGCTTAAGCCTGAGCATTACATAGTTTCCGAGATGATCTCTTCACGGTCTCAGATGATCGAAGAAGAAGAAAAATACGGCGGTTTGCGCGGCAGGATCATTTTCGGTGTTTCCGAGGCCCGATCGATAATCAGGCGATTGTGGAAATGGGTGCTGGTCGGTGTGGCCATAGGCGCGATCATCCATAATTATGTGCCTCAGCAGGCGATCGAGTCGTTGATCTCGCAAACCGGTGTTTTTTCCGTGCCTCTGGCCGTTATTCTGGGCGTTCCCCTTTACGGTAATTGCGCGGCGATCGTGCCCATTGCCGTGGTATTGTTTCAGAAAGGCATCCCCCTGGGAACGGCTCTCGCTTTTATGATGGCCATCTCGGCCCTTAGCTTCCCCGAAGCTATAATCCTGCGCCGGGCCATGAAACTCAGGCTGATCGCGCTTTTTTTCGCCGTTACCACAGCCGGTATCATCATCAGCGGTTACCTGATCAACGCTCTTCAGGCTTTATTGACCGGATAGGGCCTGGGCCGGCAGGGGAAACGCCGGGATTGATTTTTTTTGAAAATAGTGTACCATAGAACAACTGCGCTGCTGTAATTATCGTTTCTTCGATGTCAGAAGAAATGCCCCTCGCAATGACGCGATCCGGTTAAAAATGCAGGTAATAAAAGGACACATTGTTTTTGTTTAGTGTTATAATGTGTCCCGGGACGATGGTCAGGTAACAGGAGGTATATGATGGCTCACCAGATAAAGATCGGCATAATGGGATACGGGAATATCGGAAAAGGCGTGGAAGCCGCTGCGGCAAAATCATCTGACATAAAGGCCGCGGCAGTATTCACCAGACGGGACCCGGCCCGGGTAAAGACCCTGGGTACGGTAGAGAGAGTGTTGCCGGTTTCCGAGGCTTCCCGCTATAAAGAAGATATCGACGTGATGATACTGTGCGGCGGTTCGGCCACCGATCTGCCGGTGCAGGGGCCTGAGTTTGCCGCTATGTTCAATATCGTGGACAGTTTCGATACGCATGCCAAGATACCCGAATATTTTTCCCGCATAGAGCACGCGGCGAAAAAAAACGGTAAGGCCGCGCTGATCGCCACCGGCTGGGATCCCGGTCTTTTTTCCCTGATGCGTTGTATAGAAGAAGCAGTGCTTCCCGACGGCAAAGGCTATACCTTCTGGGGGAAAGGGGTAAGCCAGGGGCATTCCGACGCTATCCGCAGAATAAAAGGGGTCAAGGACGCGCGCCAGTATACGGTGCCGGTAGAGGCGGCAGTGGATAAAGTGCGTTCGGGAAGTAATCCTGTGCTCTCTACCAGAGAAAAACATCTGCGCGACTGTTATGTGACCATCGAACCGGGCGGGGACAAAGCGCGTATCGAGAAAGAGATCAAGACCATGCCCCATTACTTTTCCGATTATGAGACTAAAGTCACTTTTATTTCTCAGGAAGTGATGAACAGAGATCATTCCCGCATGCCGCACGGCGGATTTGTGCTGCGCAGCGGTTCGACCAGCAAAGAGAACAAACATTTGATAGAGTTCAGCCTGAAGCTGGGTTCTAACCCGGAATTCACGGGAAGCGTGCTTGTTGCTTATGCCCGGGCAGTATGCCGTTTAAGCAAAGAGGGGAAGAGCGGCGCTTTTACAGTGTTCGATATTCCGCCGGCTTATCTTTCGCCGCGTTCTGCCGAAGAACTGCGTTCCGAACTCCTATAAGAAGTAGAGAGTAGAGAGATCAGCCTTCGGCGGAAGCTCTTAGCTCATGGCTCATAGCTCATAGCGAAAAAACCACGGACCACAGCAGGCCTTCGGCCTAATAATGAAAAAAGACCTGTTTTGAACAAAATCAGAACAGATTTTTTATATATGATATTTCCCTGACTTTAACCCATGGGATTGTTTCGAAAAAGCATCTTTCTGCCGTTTTCGATGTAGCATCCTTAGAGTTGCTATTGACCGTGGACTGTCGTCTGCCTGTCCCGAACGCAGCATCGGGGCCTGCCCCGCTCGAAGCATCGGGGTGGTCTGTGGACTGTTTCAGAACAGGCTCATCTGGTCGTCGGATTTTTTCTTTTTCTTTTTGATTTCGGCGCGGGACTGTTCGATCAGTTCCTGTTCGATGGTATCGAGGAAAAAACTGCGTTTAAGCGAGTAAATTCTGCCCATTAGAAAACGTTTGGCGGCATGAGAAAGAAAAAGATATTTTTCTGCTCTGGTCATGCCGACGTAAAGCAGACGTTTTTCTTCTTCCCTGTCCGCCTGCTGATTTTCGAAAAGCGAATAGGGGATAAGTCCCTGTTCGCAGCCGGCAATGAACACGCATTTGAATTCGAGTCCCTTTGCCGCGTGAAGGGTCATCAGACCGACCTGTTCGGTGTCCGGCATATAAGTGTCGGCTGAGGTGCCGAGCTCGGCCAGTTCCAGAAATCCTTCCAGATCACTGCCGAATATCCGGCTTATTTCCATTAATCGGTTACAGGACAATGTCTGGCTGAAGTCGTCGGCCGGCAGACAGGTCTTGATCAGGGTATCGAGGGCCTGGCTGACTGTTTTATTCCGGATAAGGGCAGAAATTTTCCCGGGATCTGCTTTTCTGTCCTTGATCAGGCCGGCACATTTTTTTTTCATGAATTCGTTATTTTTTCTGTAAGCCAGTCTCAGCAGGCTGATGAGCAGTTCAATGTTCTTTTCGGCAAACAGGGCCGGGCCGCCGGCAGTCTGAAAAGGGATACCGTGGTCGGTCAATGCTTTTTCGATCACCGGCATCTGGGTTTTCAGACGGCAGAGTATGACAAAATCGGAAAAGCTCTGTATTTCAGCATCTTTGATCCCCGAGCTGACTTTGCTGTCCAGGGCAAAAAAGCTCAGGCCGCCCATCATCTGCTGGATAATACGGGCGATACTTTCGGCTTCGCTTTTATCGCTGGCATGAGAAGTTATTTTTATTTTTACCCCTTGTTCAAGGCCCTGGAGCAGAGACGGCGATTTAAAACAGAGGACATTATGCGAGGCCTGCAGGATCGTCTGAGGGCAGCGGTAGCTTTGCCGGAAAGAATATACCGCGGCAGAAGGATAGTCTTCTTTAAATCGGTTGATGAAAGTGACATCGGCGCCGCGGAACCCGTAAATGGCCTGGTGAGGGTCGCCGATAGCGTAGAGGTTGCTGTCGGGATCAGGGGCCAGCAGTCTGATCAGCCGGTACTGGGCGTGATTTATATCCTGATATTCGTCGATAAGCAGCCATTGTGCTTTTTGCCGGTAATGTTCAAGCAGTTCGGGATAAGAGGATAAAAGCAGTACCGGATGATAGAGCAGATCGTCGAGGTCGAAGAGATCGTGTTCTTTTAAGAAAGACTGGTATTTTTCCAGTTTTTCCGCAAGGCCGGTATCGTTTATCTGCTTAACGGTTTTCCGGTCCTGTTTGCAGGCAGTGAACAGAGCGGCCAGTTTTTTTATTTCACCCCGTTCGCCGGGGAAAAGGCCGGCCAGGATATCGTGTCTGTCTTTGTCTCCGGCGATATTGAATTGTGCCGAGCGGCCGGTCAAAGCATGATGTTCTTTCAGCAGAGCCAGGCCCCAGGCATGAAAAGTGCAGACGGCCAGTTTACGACAGGCATCTGTAGGGCATGAAGTTCGCAGGCGCAGGCGCATTTCCCGGGCTGCTTTGTTGGTAAAAGTAACAGCCAGGATATGCTGAGGATCGATAGATCTTTCTTTGATGAGAAAGGCGATGCGTGAGGTCAGGGCTCTGGTTTTTCCCGAACCGGGTCCGGCAAGGATAAGGGCCGGTCCCTGTTCATGGCAGACGGCTTTTTTCTGTTCGGGATTGAGCCCGGAAAGCAGCGGGCTGACGGTCTTTTTATCCATAATTGTATATTGTATCCCTATCAGGGGATCAGGCAATGGTTTACTTTACCGCATTCCGGATTGCGCATTGAGTTTAAACCGGTTTGTGGTAGAATTTGTGGTAAGGATTGAGAAAAAAGAAATAGCGAAGAGGAAAGGGGTTTTTATGCAGACAGTAAAAGAGTTTTTTAAAAATGACCGGTTTGCTGCGCTGATCGGAGCCGAAATAGTGGATGTACGACCGGGCCGGGCAAAGACAAAGATGGAAGTCAAAAAGCACCATCTCAATGCCGTGGATACTGTGCAGGGAGGTGCTTTGTTCACCCTGGCTGACCTGGCTTTTGCTCTGGCTTCTAATTCGCGGGGCATGGTAGCAGTGGCTATTACCACGGCAATATCTTTTTTCCGTCCCACAAAAGAAGGGATGCTTTACGCCGAAGCAAAAGAGGTTTCCTGTTCGAAAAGTCTGGGCACATACAATGTCCAGGTAACCAATGAGCAGGGAGAGACAGTGGCTTCTTTTCAGGGCACGGCTTTCCGCAAAAAAGAGATTAACGGCGTAAGCCTCTCTCCGGCAGATGCCTGAATAAAAGGTTTCAGAAAATTGCATTAGGGAAAATGATCGGTTCGTGTATAATAATGGATTAAAAAAATCGAATAAAAAGAGTCTGATCAATGGAAAAAAGATTATTATCAGGTAACGAAGCAATAGCCCGGGCAGCTTATGAGGCCGGGGTAACAGTGGCCAGCGGCTATCCCGGCACCCCCTCAACAGAGATACTGGAAAATATTTCCCGGCATTACCGGCCGGACATTTACTGCGAATGGTCGCCCAATGAAAAGGTTGCCCTGGAAGTGGCAGCCGGCGCGGCTTTAAGCGGGGCGCGCTGTCTGGTGACCATGAAGCACGTGGGCCTTAATGTGGCCGCTGATCCGCTGATGACTTTGAGTTATACCGGAGTCGAAGGCGGCCTGGTGATCTGTGTGGCCGATGATCCGGGAATGCATTCGTCGCAGAACGAACAGGATTCCCGTAATTATGCCCGGTTCGCAAAGCTTCCCCTGTTGGAGCCTTCGGACAGCCAGGAAGCCAGGGATTTTGTCATTGCCGCCCTGGACCTTTCGGAAAAATACCGCGTGCCGGTTTTATTGCGCACTACGACCAGAATAAGCCATTCCCGAAGTCCGGTGCAGTGCGCCGAACGCAAAGAATCGAAAAAAAAGAAAGGGTTTGTAAAAAACCCCTGCCGTTACGTGACGGTTCCGCTCTGGGCCAGGCAGATGCGCCAGGCCATGGAGAACCGTGTCCATGCTTTGCTGGCTGAGCAGTCGCATAGTCCTCTTAACCGTATCGAACAAAGAGATCCCGGTCTTGGTATTATTACTTCTTCTATTTCCTATCAGTACGTACGGGAAGTATGGCCGGATGCTTCGGTTTTGAAGCTGGGTTTTGCTTATCCTTTCCCTGATCTGATAATAGAGAAATTTGCTGAGCAGGTGAAGTCTATACTGGTGGTGGAAGAGCTGGACGATATCGTGGAACAGCATGTCCGGTCCCTGGGTATAAAATGTAAGGGGCGGGAATATGTGCCCGGTATCGGCGAACTTTCCGTGACCCGGCTGCGCCAGTCACGGGCGATGATGGAAAAGAAACCGCTTTTTTCCTGTCCTGAGGCAGTAGAAGAAAGAGATCTTCCGGCCCGGCCGCCGGTATTGTGTCCGGGCTGTCCGCACCGGGGGATATTTTATTCGCTGGGAAAACATGATGTAGTAGTTACCGGTGATATCGGCTGTTACAGCCTGGGAGCTTTCAAGCCTCTGGAAAGGCTGGATACTATTGTCTGCATGGGGGCCGGGATTTCCATGGCCCACGGTATGGATAAGGCCGGCGAGCCGAAGAAGGTAGTGGGCATCGTCGGTGATTCGACATTTTTTCATTCGGGTATGACCGGGCTTCTCGATATCGCGTATAACAAAGGCCGCTCGACGATAATCGTGCTGGATAACCGTACTACTGCCATGACCGGGCATCAGGAACACCCCGGTACCGGCAGGACGCTGATGGGCGAATCTACGAACGCGGTTTCCATTGCCGGGATAGGCAAAGCCTGCGGTATCAGAAGAACACGGGAGATAGATCCTTATGATCTGAAAAATACCGGCCAGGTGATAAAAGAGGAGCTGGAAGCCGACGAACCTTCTCTGATCGTTTCGCGGGCTCCCTGTGTGCTTCTGAATAAGAAATCACTGGGCAAAAAACGAATTATCGATGCCGAAAAATGTAAAAAGTGCCGGCAGTGTCTGAAACTGGGCTGTCCGGCTATCGAAGCCGGCGAAGAAGAAATAAAGATCAATGAACTGCTGTGCACAGGCTGCGGATTATGTCAGCAGGTGTGCCCTTTTCAGGCAATAGAAGAAAAGGAAAAAGATGAGTAAAGAAAATACCGTAAGCGTGGTCCTGGCCGGTGTGGGCGGACAGGGAATACTTCTTTCCAGCGGGATAATCGCCCGGGCCGCGATGAACGCCGGATATACAGTAAAGACCAATGAAGTACACGGCATGGCCCAGCGCGGCGGATCAGTTATTGCCCAGATCCGCTACGGCAGGGAAGTGTACAGCCCCTTGGTAGAGACCGGTACTGCCCGGGTACTGGGAGCCCTGGAGCAAATCGAAGCTTTGCGCTATGCTGAGTATCTTTCTTCCGACGGTCTGGCTGTGGTCAACAGTCAGATGATCGTTCCTATAACCGTATCCCTGGGCGCGGCAGTATATCCGGCTGACGCCGAAAAGCGGCTGAGGGCGCGGTTCAAACGTCTTATTTATTTCGATGCTGCCGGCCTGGCCGCTTCCCTGGGCAATGTGCGGGCAGCCAATGTGGCAGTGCTGGGAGCTATTTCCCGCGGCCTTGACCTTCCCCGGGAAGCCTGGGAAGAGGCTGTTGCCTCGATCGTAAAAGAGAAATTCCGCGATCTTAACCTCAAAGCCTTTGAGCAGGGCAGAAAACAATCCGCAAACTAAAGCGTCTTCGACGCAAGTAAAAAGTAAAAAGGATAAAGGAAAAAGTGAATCCCCGGAGTTTTGCAATTTGCATTGATATCCGCTTTTTACTTTTGCCTTTTTACTTGGAGCGCCTTAGGGCGCGACCTTAGAGGAGATTGGAGGCCAGGTCGGCCAGTTCCGAACGTTCGCCTTTTTTCAGGTCGATATGGGCGTATATTTTCTGGCCTTTCATGCGGTCGATAAGATAGCTTAATCCGTTGGTATGGGTATCCAGATAGGGATGGTCGATCTGGTAGAGGTCGCCGGTAAATATCAATTTTGTGTCTTCGCCGGCCCGGGTGATCACTGTTTTTATTTCGTGCGGAGTAAGGTTCTGGGCTTCGTCGACGATAAAAAAGACATTGACCAGACTGCGTCCCCGGATATAGCTTAAAGGAGTGATGACCAGTTTTTCTTTTTCCAGCAGACTTTTTGTATGATGATGGCTGGTATCGGAATCCAGATAAGTATTATGGATAACGCCGAGGTTATCGAAGAGAGGCTGCATATAGGGATCGAGTTTTTCCTTGATGTCGCCGGGCAGAAAGCCGATATCCTTGTTGCTTAACGGTACTATGGGGCGGGCAATAAATATCTGACGGTAATGTTTTTTATTTTCCATGCCCGCGGCCAGGGCCAGCAGGGTCTTTCCGGTGCCGGCTTTTCCGGTCAGGGTCACCAGCCGGATACGGTCGTCGGTAAGCGCGTTCAGAGCGAATATCTGTTCGGCATTACGGGGCATTATCCCCTGGGCTATCCGTTTCTGGATATGCCAGAGTTTTTCTTCGAAGGGATCGTAACGGGCCAGGACAGAATGCTTGCCGTTACGCATGATCAGGTATTCATTGGGCAGAAGTTCGATGCTGTTGTCCAGAGCGCTGCGGTCGATGACTCCCGGTTTCTGATAAAGCTGGTCGATGATATCTCCGGGGATATTTTCGACAAGGCGGTAGCCGGTATAGAGTTTGGATACGTCTTCGACATGATCTTTTATGTAATCCACGGCCATCAGGCCGATAGCCTTGGCTTTCATCCTCAGGTTGACGTCTTTGGTGACCAGGATCAGCTGGCGGGCATAATGTTCTTTGGATAGACAATAGGCCATGTTCAGTATGTGATGATCGGGATTGCTGTGCGAGAAATTGGCTGAGATGTCGGGATGAAATTCTTTGTCCAGGCTGACGAAGATCCTGCCTTTATCTTCGGAGATGCTGACGCCGTCCCGGAAGAGGTTTTCGCCGCTGATAGAGTCAAAGGCCCGCAGGAATTTTCGGGCATGAAAATTTATCATCAGATGACCGCTTTTGAAATGATCGAGTTCTTCCAGGACCGGCATGGGAATGACGACGTCGTTGTCTTCGAATTGGTAAAGACAGTCGCTGTCATGGAGGATGACATTGGTGTCGATGACGAATAGTTTTGGTTCTTTGGCTGCCATGATTTTTTTTGTATCTGCCTGTAACTCCTGATTATAGTATAACTTTTATCGTCCGGAAAAGCAATGAAGCAGGTATCCGGCCTTATGTTTGCAAGGGGATTGCGCTTCGGCCGGCTGCGGGTATAATTGAGTAAAAGGAGCAGATAAATGAAAATAAGATTTTTAGGCGCTTCCGGTAATGTCACCGGCTCGCGGTTCTTTCTGGAAACGGAAAAAAAGCGTCTGCTGATCGATTGCGGCCTGTATCAGGAGCGCGATTTCCGGGCCCGCAACTGGGAGGCTTTTCCGGTAAAGCCCTCTTCGATAGATGCCGTGCTTATGACCCATGCTCATCTCGATCATTCCGGGTATCTGCCGAAATTGCTAAAAGAAGGGTTCCGGGGTGACATCTACTGCACTGAACCGACCTCGGAGATCGCCCGGATAGCTTTGCTCGACGCGGCCCATCTTCAGGAATTTGACGCCGAATTCAAGAAGAAACGTCACCGCAGAGAAAAAAGAAAAGGCCCTTACCCGGAGATTCCCCTTTATACGGCAGGCGACGCCGAAAAAGTTTTTTCCCGGTTTAAGCCGGTAGCTTACCGGCAGCCGGTCAGGGTCAGCGATGATATTAGCGCGGTGTTTTATGATGCCGGACATATTCTCGGCGCGGCCATGATCGAGCTCAAGGTCAGAGAAAAAAAACAGATAAAGACATTTGTCTTTTCCGGCGATATCGGGCGCCGGGGCAGACCGCTATTGCATGATCCCTCGCTTTTCGAATCTGCCGATATAGTGTGCATGGAGTCGACCTATGGTGACCGGGTCCACGAAACCCAGGAAGTGTCTTTGGAAAAATTGCAACAGATCATAAAGGATACCTATGAAAGAGGCGGCAATGTGGTCATCCCTACTTTTGCCATCGAACGGGCCCAGGAAGTGCTTTACTATATCAGTCAGCTCCTGGAAGAGAAAAAAATACCGCCGCTGGTGGTATTCCTGGACAGTCCGATGGCTATCGAGGTAACCAGGGTCTTCAGTAAGTACACCGGTTATTTAGACAGGGAAGCGCAGGCCCGCAGTAAAACAGGTAATTCGCCTTTTGACTTTTCCCTGCTCAAGCCAACCCCTGCTACTGCCGAATCAAAAGCTATAAATCATATCAAGGGCACCTCTATTATCATGGCCGGTTCAGGCATGTGCACGGGAGGAAGGATAAAACATCATCTTCTTAACAATATACGGCGTAAAGAGAGCACGGTCCTTTTTGTCGGATATCAGGCCAGGGGCACTCTGGGCCGGATCATACTGGAAAGGCCGTCCCGGGTGCGGATCCTGGGGCAGACCTTTGCCGTGCAGTCCCGTATCGAAAAAATCAATGGTTTTTCGGCCCATGCCGATAAAAACGAACTTTTAGAATGGGTAAGCGGTTTTAAAAAAGATCCGGAAAAGATATTCATTGTCCACGGTGAAGAGAGCGTTTCCCGATTCTTTGCCGAAACACTGCGAACGAAAGTTAACAGTGAAGTCGTTGTTCCGGCCTATCTCGATGAGTACGAAATATAGCGCCTCACGGCGCAAGTTATGAGTTGCGAGTTATGAGTTATGAGTGCGGGCTTTCTTGATCTTTAATTCATAACTTATAACGTATAACGCATAACTTTTGACTATGAGCCATTAGCTAATACGGGAGGTGAAAGATGCCGGTTGTCGATGTAAAGATGCTTAAAGGACGAACACCCGAACAGAAGAGGGAACTGGTCAAAAAGATCACTGAAGCAGTGGCCTCTTCCTGCGCCGTAAGATCAGAAGCAGTGTCGGTTCTTATCGAAGAATATGAAAAAGGGCACTGGGCAGAGGGCGGGGTCCTTTACAGCGAAAAGACCTGACCAGAACGCGGTCGGCTGATTTTGTCTGAGCGTTGTTTTGTGATACAATACTGCTTTGTTGACGGTTTTTATTTATCCGGATGAAAGGCAGATAAGGAGAAAAATATGCAGGAAAAGATCAGGGAAATAGCTTCCAGGATAAAGGAATTACGCGAGGTCTCCGGCATTTCGGCAAAAGAGATGGCCGGGTTCCTCAGGCTGCCGGAAGAGACATATTCAAGGTATGAATCGGCAGAAGAGGACATACCGGCCAGTGTGCTGTTCGAGATCGCCCAGAAACTCAAGGTGGACATGAGCCTTCTTTTGACCGGAAAAGAACCGCATATGAACGTGTTTACGGTCACCCGCAAAGGAGAAGGGGTCAGTGTGGAACGCCGTTCCCAGTACAAATATCAGAATCTGGCGGCTAATATCAGCCATAAAAAAGCCGAACCGTTCCTGGTCGTGGTCGATCCCGGGCCGGAAGAAACAGATCTTCATTTGAATTCTCATCCCGGCCAGGAATTAGATTATGTCCTGGAAGGTGTTTTAAAGGTGGTTATCGATAAAAATGAAATTACTCTTAATGAGGGTGATTGTGTTTATTTCGATTCCTCTTATCCGCACGCCATGCAGGCTGTGGGCGACGGGCCTGCCAGGTTTTTAGCTATAATTCTGTAACAGGAGAAAATAATGAATCTGCTGGACCGTTTTCTCGAGAAGATTGTATTCGATTCCTACGACGATTTTAGAAAGAATTTCAGGATTTGCGTGCCAAAGCGTTTTAATTTCGCTTATGACGTGGTCGATGTCTATGCAGAAAAAGATCCCGAAAAGAAGGCTCTGGTCTGGTGCGATGATGACGGCGGAGAAAAGGTCTTCACTTTTGCCGAAATGAAACGGCACAGTGATAAGGCCGCTAATTTTTTCAGAGAACGGGGCATAAAAAAAGGCGATCCCGTACTGCTGGTATTGAAAGGCCGTTACGAGTTCTGGTTCTGCATGCTGGCCCTTCATAAACTGGGCGCTATCGCCATTCCGGCGACGCATATGCTTAAAGAAAAAGATATTGTCTACCGGATAAAACGGGCCGACATCAAGATGGTGGTGGCAGTCAATGACGATGAACTGCTTGAACATATCGACGCGGCGCAGGAGAATTGTCCCGGGATACTGAAACTCAAAGTCCTGGTCAACGGCAGCCGTAAAGGCTGGTATGAGTACGACAAAGAAACAAAAAAAGCTTCGGCGGATTTTGTGCCGCCCACGGGAAGCGATGCCCCGCATAACGAGGATATCCTTTTATTGTATTTCACCTCGGGAACGACCGGATATCCCAAGATGGCCCAGCATGATTTCACTTATCCCCTGGGGCATATCCTCACCGCCGCCTACTGGCAGAAAGTCATCGATGACGGCCTGCATTACACTGTGGCCGATACCGGATGGGCCAAGGCAGTGTGGGGAAAGATCTACGGGCAGTGGATAGCCGGCAGCGCGGTGTTCGTGCATGATTATAAAAAGTTCAACGCGGTAACTCTCCTGGAAAAAGCCATTAAATATAAAGTGACCACTTTTTGCGCGCCGCCCACAGTATATCGGTTTCTTATCCGGGAGGATCTCGGCAAATACGATCTGAGCAGTTTCAAGTACTTTGTCACGGCCGGCGAGCCGCTTAACCCCGAAGTTTATAATAAGATCCTTGAATATACCGGTATTAAGATCATGGAAGGTTACGGGCAGACCGAGATGACCGTGGCCGTCGGTACTTATCCCTGGATGACGCCGAAACCGGGTTCGATGGGCAGGCCTTCTCCCGGATACCCGATCGAGCTGCTGAACAGTGAGGGGAGGCCGTGCGAAACAGGCGAGGAAGGCGAGATCGTACTGCATACCGGAAAACAGGTGCCGGTGGGGATGTATGACGGCTATTACCGTGATCAGGAGATAACCCGCCAGACCTGGCATGACGGGTATTATCATACCGGCGACACGGCCTGGCGCGATGAAGAAGGTTATTACTGGTTTGTCGGACGTACCGACGATATGATAAAAAGTTCCGGTTACCGGGTAGGGCCTTTCGAGGTGGAGAACGTTCTTATACAGCACCCGGCGGTCCTGGAGTGCGCGGTGACCGGCGTTCCTGACGCGGTGCGCGGCCAGGTGGTTAAGGCAACGATAGTCCTGACCAAAGAGTACCGGTCCGGCGAAGAACTTGAAAAAGAGCTTCAGGAGCATGTCAAGAAAGAAACTGCTCCTTACAAATATCCCCGGATCATCGAGTTCGTGGATCAGCTCCCCAAGACTATCAGCGGAAAGATCAGGAGAGTGGAGATCCGGGAGAAAGACACCGCCACCTCATAATATCGAATGTCTATGGAACAGGAATATGTTTTTTGTCCTTTATGCGGAAGAGAACTTGCCCGGCAGCTTATAGAAGGTAAACAGCGCGGCTGCTGTTCCGGCTGCGGCTGGATAGATTATAAAAATCCGCTGCCGGTAGCCGTGGCTCTGGCCAGTAATAGCGAGGGAAGAGTTCTGGTGATCAAGCGCGGCATAGAACCTTCCAAAGGATGCTGGTCTCTGCCCGGCGGGTTCGTGGAAAGCGGCGAAACACCGGAAGAGGCCTGCCTGAGGGAGTTGTATGAAGAAACCGGGGTGCGGGGAAAAGTGACCGGCCTGCTCGGCGTGTTCAACCGTTATTCCCCGGGTTACGGCGAGATGCTGATTGTCTGCTATAAAGTCTGTGTCAGCGAAGCGACTGTCTTTGTTAATAAAGCGGAGGTCGAAGAAGCTTTTTTTTGCGACAGGCACAGTCTTCCCGATATCTACTCTCCGGTCTAT
>CAZVRU010000010.1:29062-33915 GCA_964629785.1 uncultured Planctomycetia bacterium | reverse complement strand
ATCGCTGATTTTTTTTCCGTCTCTGTCTCTAACTGATTGTTTTTCAGAGGTCATCGGTAAAAAGCCGCTTTTTGTCCCGCGGGGGGCTGAAAATTTTTTATTGGCAAACCGTTTTTCTGTAGTACAATAACTCACTTTAACTCGCCCCAGCATAAAATCAACAACCGGATTCAATATTTTTTTCTGCCAAAGCAGTGCAGACGCACAGCCAGGAGCAGGGCGGGTGATAAACAATATTTTACGGAGATACAGAAGGGGGGACCTCTCCCCTTCGTTACCCCTTTCCATCCCTTTTAGATACCGGGCCTGTGTCGATTTTTCGGCGCAGGCCCGTATTTTTTTGCGGCTGAGAGACTTTGTTTACAAGCATATTTCGGGATGATATAATTAACTGTATATTTCCCTGAATAGTTAGAGAAAAGTGGTGGAGAGGAGATTCGTATGGTATATTTAAAAGAAAAAGGGGGTGTGATGCGGTCAGGAAATTGTTTTACTATTGTCGAAGTGGTCATCGCCATCATCCTCGTCGCTATTCTTGCCGGTATCGGGATACCCTCTTACTATAAGGCTGTGGAGAAAAACACCGGGCGAAGCGCGGTCATGAACCTTCAGGTCATCTATAACGCGGAAAAAGTCTATAAGCTGGATAACGATGAGTATTACACCTGTGTGGCGTGTGATATCGACGATATCAACACTTATCTGGAAACATTCATTAACGACCCCAATTTCGTATATACCATCACGGCAGCGGACAGAAACGGGGACGGTGAAGAGGACGGTTTTGTGGCGAAAGCCGTACGGCAGAAAGGGGTTTGTGCCGGTAAAACAATAACGATTAACGAGAGGGGCGGGGATCCTGCCAAGGGATGTACATTATGGTAAAAAAGGTGCGGAAAATGAATAAGGTGATGAAAACGGTTTTTCTTTCCGCTATGGTAGTCCTGGTTATTTCGGCATCCGCTATCCCGGCCCGGGCCAAAGAAAGGATCGTTTCCTATATACCGCAGAATGAGACCATGGATAACGTAAAAAAGGATTATACCGGTAAGAAGCTGGGCGAAGTAGAGTGTAAGGCCGCGGAAGAGCTGTTTAAACGCGCCTCGGACTGCGCCTACTGCGTAAATGAACTTAAACGGAATTGTCCTGATTGCTGTATCGCGACAATACCCGACCGGGCAGTGCGTTGTACTGAGAAAGATGACGAGGCTTACAACTGTCCGCCCTATCCTTTTTCTTCGAAATGTTTTGTCAGTTGCGAAAAATTATATGATGAAGACTGTCTTAAGGAAGGCTGTCCCACAACCGAGCCCGATCTGAAATATACCTGGGGATGGGAGAGCAAGTGTAAATCTATGGGCGATGATTGGATCTGCCTGGCTAACAATTATGCCGATGAACTTTATGAAGAGGGGAAAAGCCCTTTGCCGAAAGTCGATGGCTGCAAAGTTTCTTGGGAAGCCAAAGCAACAGGAGATATAGATGATTGCGGTTCGTCCTATGATTATGAAACCGAAAAAGCGGATAAGTTTTTATGCAAAAGTTATTTTAAATCCGGTTGGGGTGAGAAAAAGTGTTATATCTATAAGCCCCATAATGACCATAAAGAATGCGTGAGAAGATGCAATCAATACGTGGAAGCAAAAGCCGAATGCGAAAAAAATCTTGATGACTGTTATTCTTTGCAATGCGCCCAGGATCCTTCGCTTACCCTGAAGAATTGCGATAAAAGCAGTGACGGCACATGTGCCAAACGGATCGCCTGGCCGGAATGTGATCTGTATAATGCCGAGAAATGCGCGGAGTTTTCCCGCGAGGCAGTGGAATGTATTAACGATCCTGCCGGAGGACAATGCTATGCCTGTTTCCTGGAGATCGATAAGGATTTTTCCTACCAGTTCGTGGCTAAAAGCCGGGAAGCGGTCGTTTTGTTCTGGCAGATCATTGCCGATACTTCCGGCGCCAGCAATGCCTATAAGTATTTTTTTACCATGCTGAAAGTATTCGATAATAATACCGGGGAAATAGTCCATAACAGTCTTGTGCACCAGAAGAGCTTCAAGGGAGCGTTTTCCATCTTTTCCGCTACTTCTCTGGAAAGCGGGGCTTTTAAACAGGGGCATTCCTATTCGGCAAGATTGTATTATTTTATTCCTCCTGATGACGATGAAGAACTTGAAGCCACGATACACAATATTCAGATCATTGCCTTGCGGACCAGGGAATGACAGAAAAAGTTTTTTAAAGGAGGGGGTATGAACAAAAGCGCGGTTTTATTCTTGTGCATGGTTTTGACAGCCGTAAGCCTCTACGGCCGGGAGAGCGCAGAGTCACGGCTCGCTGCAGCACCCAGGAGCATTATCTTTGAAGGAAAAGATGCTGCGGTTCTGGGACCGACAAGGTACCCTTTTTTTTATAAATACAGCGGCAATAATAAGACCTGCGGCGAATATTTTAAAAGGAAATGGTCCGACAGCGGAGAAAAACCGGGGGAGGCAGCGAAAAACGGGCTAAGCCTTGCTCCGCTCTGGCTTAAGAGCGCTTACGGGAACGGCAAAGCGTTTTTGCCTAAAGCCGATTATACGTCACTGCCCGGCCTGTCAGGCAGGGTCGATATTCCCGAAGCTTACCGGAAATCGGCAAATGTTCTTTTTACCTGGGCAGTACGCATAGAAGGTGAAAAGACAGCGGCCCTGCCGGCAAGACCGCAGCTATGTACCAGCTGGTGGGGTACGACCTGGCAGAAGTACCCGGCAGGAGAGGTGAACACTGCTCTTTATGTGAACGGTAAACGAAAAGGCCAGCTTTCGGTGATGACCATGCCTGAGGCAGCCGGGGTCAGTGTTTCCACCCAGACTCCGCCGCCGGATCCGCCGGATCCTCCGATAATCGGCGATCCCACCCAGACCGGCAGTTATGTGCTGACAGCGGAAGAATTCGGAGGGACATTTCCGGCAAGTATCGACGTTGATATCAGATGGTATAATGATACTTCCATGAGGATTACCAGCCCGGCAGGGATGCGTAATCTGATTGTGACGATAATTCCCCAGAGGTAATATTAAAGTAGGTTTATGAAAAATAAAAAAAGAGGATTTACTCTTGTCGAGGCAATAGTGTCTCTTATCCTGATAGCCATAGGTATAGGAGGCGTAACCGCCGCTTTTTTAAGAGGATCGTATGTTTTAAGCCAGGCAGAGAATAAGTCGCGGGCTATGAGCCTGGCTTCGGTAAAAATGGAGGAATACATGACCAAGTCGTTTTCCGGTCTGGATATGGCAAATCCGGAGGAAGGCGAGGCTGAAGAAGGGAGGTTCCGCTGGAGAGCAACTGTCAGCGAAGAGGAGGAAGGTGCAGTACCCTACAAAAACATCGTTATTCAGGTCTTTTACCGGGAAGATGATGTAAAAGCCAGATCAATAGAAAAAGAAGTGAGGCTGACAAATATAGTCCCTTACCCTTATATCCATTTGCCGGTCAAATATGTCGATGGCGATGAGGTGAGCCGGTATATACCGTTCAATACTTACAAGACGGTCGCCAATATGCCGATCAATTTCAAGGTGGAAAAAGATCTGATGATCGTCTACAACGTGGCTATAGAAATAGAGGACACTTCGGGACTGGAGACTCTGGACACGATCTACACCCAGTGTTTTATCGACAATAAACCGATTTTGCCGGAGTCGCGTACGCCGATCATGACTCAGCCTCTGATCAGCAATGTGGTCGGGGTGCAACATGTTTCGGCTAAGGAGCCGCACACGCTGTCATTGCGGTGGAAAAAAGATACTAACAAAGCCAGGATCAAATTAAAAGAGGCTAATATCATAGTCGTCGCTACCGAAAGCAACTGAAAATATGAAAAGAACTGTTAAAAGACCGGCCTTGACCCTTATGGAAATCGTAATAGCGATCGTGCTGGCCGGGGTAGTGATTTTGGGGTCGGTGGCATCGTCATCGTTTTTTATTAAAAAGATATACAAAGACAGCCGCCGCTATGACATGCTTTCTCAGATAAATTACTGTTTTGAGGACCTCAGGCTGCGCTGCGCCAGCGCCATAGAACTCGAAGATAAATATTTTTTTTCCTCCAACGGTGAGGTAAAGAATGAATTCCAGTTTGAAGGAGAAGCTAACCCTTATTATATTTCACCCGACAATATGGCGGATAACCGGGTTTACCGGTACGGTATAAATAACGGTAACTTCATGCGCGTGGAGCCGGACATTTCGATGCGGGAAGTGCTGATCAACGAAATATATCAGCCCCAGGTCTCTTTCGAGTATGTTTCCGGCAGCGAACCGAATTTCATGAGGATTACCATAACAGCTCAGGATAAAAAGTATCCGGATATAAACATTTCCAGAACAGAGGGCGTAAGGTTCTGGTTTATCGATGTCGTAAAATGATCGTAGTCGTCGTTTCCATAGGAGTGGTGTTGATGATCATCGTGGGAGGATTCGTGTCTTTGACCCCCAATATCTATATGTTGATCGAAAAAAATTTCATGCGCCGGGCCTATACGAATATATCCTACAAATGTCTGCAGTATGGCCAGCTGGCTAACCGGGCCAAAACACTGGAACTCGAACCGGGCAAGGACAGTAAAGAACTGGATCTGGGTTATATGAATAAAAAAGACAATGTGGAACTCGATGATGTGGGCTGCACCATATTCATAAGACCGGGAGGCAGGATCGAAGTAGAAATGGAATATGAGCGGAAAAAGCCCGCAGCCCAGTAGGACCTCTGAGCCGGAATGCCCTCCTTTAATCTGAATGCGACCTGCCCGGAAATATCGCGGATCTGCGGAAAATATTCATTGTTTAATAAAAAAGATGATATGATT
>CAZVRU010000010.1:609-29052 GCA_964629785.1 uncultured Planctomycetia bacterium | reverse complement strand
TTTTCTATTTTTCAATAAGGTTTGTCAATATGCCGTCATCCAGAATAAAGGAAATAATAAGCCGGCTGACCAGAGAATATCCCCAGGCCCGTATCGCCTTGCATTTCGATAATCAGCTTGAACTCCTGGTGGCGGTGATCCTTTCGGCTCAGTGTACTGATACGCGGGTCAATATGATCACTGCCAGTCTGTTTAAAAAATACCGGACAATCAGTGATTATGCGCGGGCCGATCTGGAGGAATTCGAGCAGGATATACGCTCTGCCGGATTTTTCCGTAATAAAGCCAGAAACATCATCTCTGCCGCGCAGAAGATCAAAGATGATTACGCCGGTAAAGTACCGGATTCCATGGAAGCGCTGCTGACTTTGCCGGGTGTGGCCCGTAAAACAGCCAATATCGTGCTGTTTAATGCCTACGGTATGACTGCCGGAATTGCCGTGGATACTCATGTGCGCCGTCTCAGCCAGAGACTGGGCCTGACCGGGCACGACGATCCGGTCAAAATCGAGCAGGATCTGATGAAGATCGTAGCAAAAAAAGAATGGGGCCGCTTCAGTTATCTGCTTATCGAGCACGGCCGGAAGATCTGTGCGGCCCGGAAAGCAAAATGCGGCCAGTGTGTTCTGGCCGGGCTCTGCCCGGCGCGAATAAAACTAAGCACTAAGCAGTAGGCACTAGCGCGTCCAAGTAAAAAGTTAAAAGTAAAAAGGAAAAAGTAAATATCAGGAGAGGAGAGCGCCCCGACCCCCGAGCTCCTGACTCCGAGCTCGCGAGAATCGAGCATCGAGTATCCCGAAGCTTCGTTCGGGACAGGTCGAGAATCGAGTATTAAATTTATGTTGAACATCGGCAACCTTAAAGTAAGATCAAAAGTGATCCTGGCGCCCATGGCCGGTATTACCAGTCTGCCGTTCCGTATGCTGAACCGTTCTTTCGGCTGCGCCCTGGCCTATCTGGAAATGATAAACGCCCGGTCGCTTTATTACGGGACCAAAAAAACTTTATTGATGATGAAGACCTGTCCTGGTGACCGGCCTCTGGGGGTTCAGCTTCTGGCTGATGAGGAAAAGTATCTTGCCCGGGCCATAGATAAACTCCGGGAGTATCCGCATGATGTCCTTGATCTCAATGCCGCCTGTCCGCAGAAAAAAATAATCAGCCGCGGTGCCGGCGCAGCCTTGCTTAAAGATCCCGGAAAATTTCATGTTTTGCTCAAATGCGCGGTCAAAAATTCGGCGCGGCCGGTAACTGCCAAGATCAGGCTGGGCTGGGACGATGCCTCCCGGGCAGCGGACATCGCCCGCTATGCCGAAGATGCCGGGATCTGCGCTATTTCTGTACACGGCCGTACCTGCCGGCAGGGATACAGGGGCAAAGTGGATTACCGGGCCCTGGCCGCGGTAAAAAAAGCCGTTGCTATACCGGTGATCGCCAGCGGAGATATTTTCGCGCCCTGGCTGGCCAGGAAGATGATCGATGAAACAGGCTGTGACGCGGTGATGGCGGCCCGCGGCGCTCTGGGCAATCCCTGGATATTCAGGGATATCGAAGTATATTTAGAAACCGGTCAGGAACCTTCTCTGCCGTCAGTGGATGAAGTGGCTGAAGTTATGGGCAGGCATCTGAGAGAAAACGTCTCCTGTTTCGGTGAGCCGGACGGGGTTAAAAAATTCCGCAAGTTTTTTATCTGGTACAGTAAAGGATTTGCCGGGATAAAAGACCTTCGCAACAGTGTGGATCAGGTAAAGAGTGCATCCTCTATGAGGGAAAACATAGGCTTTTTTCTGACCCGGGCCGCGGATTGGCGGGAAAGCACCGGCTATTGCGCGCCGCTTTCTGCTTCACTTTAACCTGTACAAATAGGGCACCTGTAATATAATGTACTACCGAGTTATATAGGGTATAGCGTTTAGCGGATAGCGATCAGTGGCGCACTTTGTGCGCTACTTATACAGATTAAAGAAGATTACGCAGATATCGACTTGTAACCTGTCACCTGTAACTTGTAACTTTTTATTATGAAGGGCACAATCACTTATAAGATACTGAAAGAGCATCTGGCCGAGGGGAAACTGGTTTCGGGAAAAGAGATCGGGATAAGGATAGATCATACTCTGACCCAGGATGCTACCGGTACCATGGCCTACCTGCAATTCGAGGCCATGGGCATCAAGAAAGTAAAGACCGAGCTCTCGGTCAGTTATGTCGACCATAATACGCTGCAGGACGGGTTCGAAAATGCCGACGATCACCGTTATCTGCAGTCAGTAGCTGCTAAGTACGGTATTTATTTTTCCCGCCCCGGTAACGGCATCTGTCACCAGGTCCATCTGGAACGGTTCGGTGTGCCCGGTAAAACGCTTCTGGGAAGTGACAGCCATACGCCTACCGGCGGAGGCATTTCCATGCTGGCTATCGGTGCCGGAGGTCTGGATGTGGCAGTGGCCATGGGCGGCGGTTTATTCTATCTTATCGCGCCGAAAGTGATCAAGGTGGAGTTGACGGGAAAACTGAAAAAATGGGTATCGGCTAAAGACGTTATCCTTCATGTACTGGGTATTCTTTCTACCAGGGGCAATGTGAATACAATCCTGGAATACGGAGGCGAAGGGGTAAAGACTCTTTCTGTTCCGGAACGGGCCACGATCACCAATATGGGCGCTGAAACCGGCGTGACCACAAGTGTTTTTCCTTCGGATGAGATCACCCGGGACTTTTTAAAAGCTCAGGGCAGAGAAGAGGGCTGGAAAGAGATACAGGCAGAACCGGACGCGGAGTATGACCGGGTCATCTCTGTCGATCTTTCGCGTGTCGTGCCGCTGGCAGCAAAACCGCATTCGCCCGGCAATGTGGTTCCGGTAAAAGAGATTGCCGGGCTGAAAGTAAATCAGGTAGCTATCGGCAGTTGCACCAATTCTTCCCTGCGCGATCTGATGATCGTTGGTGCTTTGCTGGAAGGCAAGAAAGTGCACCCTCGGGTATCGCTGGTCATTGCCCCGGGATCGAAACAGGTTTTTTCGATGATCGCCCGCAGCAGCATTTTAACCTCGATGATCGATGCCGGCGCCCGGATCATGGAGGCGACCTGCGGTTTCTGCATTGGTATGGGGCAGGCTCCGGCCACTGACGCGGTGTCGGTACGTACCAATAACCGTAATTTCGAAGGCCGTTCCGGGACCAGAACTGCCGGGATATATCTGGTGTCGCCGGAAACAGCGATCCTCTGCGCTTTGAACGGGGAGTTTGTCGACCCGGCATTATATAAAGAAGAAGAGTTTCCCGATATAGACTTTCCGCACCGTTTTATCGTCGATGACAGTATGATAATCGCGCCTTCCCAGGTCCCGGACAAAGAAAAGATAGTGCGCGGCCCCAATATCGGTGAGCCGCCGCTAAATCAGCCTTTGCCGGAAGCGCTGCAGGGATCTGTATTGATCAAGGTCGGGGATAAGATCACTACCGATCATATCATGCCGGCCGGTCCGCGGCTTAAATACCGTTCCAACATCGAGAAGTACTCGACTTTTGTCTTTGAAGGGGTCGATCCTGAATTTTCGCGCCGGGCCCTGGCCTTAAAAGAAAAAGGCCGGGCCGGTTTTATCGTTGCCGGAGAAAGTTATGGCCAGGGCTCGAGCCGGGAGCATGCCGCCCTGTGCCCGATGTATCTGGGGGTGAAAGCAGTGTGCGCCAGATCGTTCGAGCGTATCCATGCCAACAACCTGGTCAATTTCGGTATAGTACCGCTGGTATTTGCCGACGCGGCAGATTATGACAGCCTGGATAAAGACGATGAACTGGAAACAGGATCGATAGTTTCGGCTCTGGATAAAAATGAGCCGATCATAATCTGGAATAAAAGCAAAAAGAAAGATATGAAGATGACCTGCTCCCTGTCTTTCCGGCAGAAAGAGATCGTTAAGGCCGGGGGGCTTTTGAATTATACCAGGGGATGCAAGTAGCAAGACCCGCTTTCAGCGGGAAGTAAAAAGTAAAAAGGATAAAGGAAAAAGGGTGAATCCGACGCGGATTAATTTCTGTACTTTTTACTTTTAACTTTTGCCTTATTACTTCCGCCGCAGGCGGCGACTAAGAGCTAAAAACACAGAGGGACAGGGAATGGAGAATCCGGAAAAAAAGAAGAAAATGGGCATGAAGATCAATCTTCGGCGGCTTCCCGGGTCCCAGGATACCTTCGAATTCGTCATAACCACCCCGACTTTGAAATCCCAGTTCATACTTCCCAGGGCAATGCTCAACCAGTTGAGGATCATGATCGAAAAATTATTGGTAAAAAAGGATTGAATCTGCTGCTGATTACGGGGGATACAACAACAAAGAAAAGGAGCCGATATGAGACCGGTGTGCGTGATAATACGTGACGGATGGGGATATAACGATGATCCGGAAGGCAACGCGGTAATGGCTGCTTATACGCCCAATATAAACGGGTATAAGCAGAACTATCCCTGGACGATCCTTGACGCATCCGGCGAGGCAGTGGGACTGCCGGAAGGCTATCAGGGGTCAAGCGAGGTAGGGCATCTTAATATGGGTGCGGGAAGGATAGTGGTCCAGGAATTAAAACGTATTGATGACGGTTTGCGTGACGGTTCGATCTTTAAGTCGGAAAAATGGAACGCTTTTATCAACTTGTGGAAAGAAAAAAAATCCCGGCTTCATCTACTGGGTCTTCTTCAGGACGAGGGAGTTCATGCCCATCAGGAGCATTTATTCAAGATCATGCGCCGGGCCCGTCAGGAGTTCCCCCAGGGCGAGATCATCATCCATCCTTTTCTCGACGGCCGGGATACGCCTCCCCGCAGTTGTCTGGAATATATCGCCCAGCTGCGCAAAGTCATGGAAGAGGTAGGCGATTGCCGGATCGGCACGGTTATGGGCCGCTATTATGCCATGGACCGGTCTAAAAACTGGGAATTGACCGATATCGCCTATAACTGCCTTGTCTCGGCTCAGGGGCGTAAAGCTGCCGGGGCCGAAGAAGCAGTACAGGAATCTTATGAAAAAGACAAGACCCCGGATAAATTCGATATGTTCGATGAATATATACCGCCTTACTGTATAGGCGATTATGACGGCATTCATGACGGTGATTGTGTCATGCATACCAATTACCGTCAGGACCGGGCCATACAGTTATCCATGGCTTTTGTCAATGCTCCCGGTTACGGCGGCCGGATAGAAAAAAGGAAAAACGTTTTTTATCTGGGATTTACCCGGTATTATGATGAGTTCGACGAATATCTTATGGGGGCCATGAGTTCGGGAGGAGGAATGAACAACCTTCTCGGCGAAGTGGTTTCCCGGTCCGGACTGCGCCAGCTGCGGATAGCCGAAACCCAGAAATTCAGGCATGTCACATCGTTCTTCAACGGGAAAAGTACTACTCCCTATGACGGCGAAGACCAGATAGAGATAAAGAGCCGCTTTGATCCGGCGACTTTTGCCAGTCATCCGGAAATGGATGCTTATAGCGTGACCGAAGAGTTATTAAAACGGTTACAGGATAATCCCTATGCCTTTATCGCCGTTAATTATGCCAACGGCGACATGGTCGGGCATACCGGCGAATTCGCTGCGGCAAAAAAAGCCATAGAAGTGGTGGATGAATGCGTGGGCCGGATAGTTTCACGGCTGCTTGAGCTTGACGCCCACATTTTGATCACTGCCGATCACGGCAATGCCGACCAGATGAGCGATTCTGAAACGAAAATGACCAAGACCAGCCATACTCTTTCTCCGGTGGAATGTATTTACGTGGCCGAGGATTCGCCCGGCAAAAAACTTATTCCCCGGGGAAAACTTTCCGATATCGCGCCCACGGTTTTGAAACTGCTGGGCCTTCCTATCCCCGGAGAGATGACGGCGGAAGTACTTATTCAAGATTAAAGAGACCACAGTCCACCCCGATGCTTCGAGCGGGGCAGGCCCCGATGCTTCGAGCGGGGCAGGCCCCGATGCTGCGTTCGGGACAGGCAGACGACGGACCACGGGGCGCCTCACGGCGCGGGAATGCAGGAATTGTAAAATGCAACCTGCCTCGACGGCAAGGCGGGATTTAGCAATTAGCATTGCAAAATGAGAGATGAAAAAGGAGAAATCAGCCAGGAGTCAGAAGTGGTAAAGAGGTCGGCATAATTCATCTTTACTTGCCGCAAAGCGGCAACCCTAACCCCTAATCGCTAACCGCTATACCCTGTTTTTTCGCCATTTATGCAGGTCCTCGATGATCATGTAGACGCAGGGGATGACGATAAGAGTGAGCATAGTGGCGAATAATAACCCCCAGCTTATGGCCAGGGCCATGGGTCTTAAGAAAGGATCGAGACCGCCGATGCCGTAGGCGACTGTGGCCAGGCCGCAGACTGTGGTGGTGGTGGTAAGCAGTATCGGCCTGAGGCGGAGGCTTCCGCCTTCGATCACGGCTTCTTTTATCTCTAAGTGGGCCCGTTTTTTGTTGATGAAGTCCACCAGGACTATAGAATCGTTGACCACTACTCCGGTCAGACCGATAAACCCCATGATACCGAGAAAACTCAAAGGTTCGCCGTGCATGAAAAAGGCGATGATAAAGCCGATGATACCGAAAGGTATGGTAAGCATGACGATGAAAGGCTGGATCAGGGAGTTGAACTGAGTGGCCAGGATAAGAAAGATAAGAGCGATGGCCGCGGCAAAAGCTATCAGCAGGCTGCGTATCGATTTCTGGGTCTCTTCCTGCTCGCCGCCGAATCGGAGAGAATAACCCGGATAACGCCGGTCAAGGCCATCGAATTTTTTCATGAGCAGAGCATTGGCTTTGACCGAGGTGATCTTTTTAGGATCGACATCGGCAGCCACGGAAATAAAACGTTTGCCGTCAAGATGGTTTATGGAAAGGATGCTGCGTGAATGTTCAAAGGAAACGACCTGGCTTAGAGGTATGAGGTCGTCCCGGGAGTTCCTGACCAGAATATGTTCGAAAGCCGCCGGGTCGTTGCGTATTTCCTCGGGAAGGCGCACTGTAACAGCGATCTCCTTTTCGGCTTTTTCCTGTTTGACCGTGGTCGCCACTGCTCCGGCAAAAGCGGCTCTTATACCGTAAGCGATCTGACTGTTGGATAAATAGACTCTTTGCGCTTTTTCTTCATCGATAAAGATATTTAGCTCTTTCGGCCCGGTGGCATAGGAATCATCGATTCCCGAAACCCCTTCCAGGGAAGAAAGGAATTTTTTTATTTCCTCGGCAATGACGCGCAATGTTTCCAGATTTTCACCGCGAACGCGTACTTCTATGGGGCGCCCTACCGGGGGGCCTTCCCGGAATTCCTGGAAATAGAGTTTTTCAACGCCCTGAGGTTTCAGGTTTTCGGCCAGCTTTTCCAAATCCGGACGCATCAGTTCGATGATCTGTCTGGCTGTCTTGTCCCGCTTTCCCGACGGCGTCAGATAAACGGTGATCTGGGCGAAATTACCGCCCCGTTTAAGGCCGGGATCGAAGCCCCGTTCCAGTTCCAGGATGCCGACCTGGGTCTCATAAGCATCAAGATATCTGTCGGGCAGTTCTTCGACCAGACGTTCTGCCCGGGATATATACCGGTTGGTCTGGTAGATAGAGGTGTCGGCTTCGGCTTCCATCCTGATCACGAACTGTTCCACTCCCCGGGAGTCAAAGAGAACAAAGGGCATGAAAAAAGCGGCCATGACCAGAGAAAGAATAAATATCCCGATGACCGAGAAAAGCACTTTATAACGGTGGGCGATGGCAAAGCTGAGACATCTGCGGTAACGGGAAAGAACGATCTGAAACCAGTGGCTTTCTGATTTGCAATGTCTTCCCTGTATCGGCCTGGCGAAGTCAGCCAGGTGGGAAGGCAGGATCACAAAGGCTTCCAGGACCGAAGCAGTAAGGGCGATGATGACCACAATCGGAATAAAGCGAACGAATTTGCCGATCATGCCGCTGAGGAACATCAGGGGAGAAAAGGCGACGATAGTGGTCAGTACCGTGGCAATTACCGGCGCTGTGACCTCGTCGGCCCCTTTGATCGCTGCCTGACGGGGCGGCAGTCCCTGTTCGATATGGCGGTAGGTGTTTTCCGAGATGATGATACCGTCGTCGACTACGATGCCCAGGACCATGATCAGGCCGAACATGGTGATCAGGTTGATGGTCAGTCCGGTGAAATGCATGACCATAAAGGTGGTGAACAGGGCCACGGGTATGCCTAAAGCGGTCATCATGGCCGAAACAGGCGGCAGGAATAAAAAGAGAGTGGCGATGACAAAAAAGAAACCGATGATCCCGTTGGAACGGAGTACGTTGAGCCGGCGTTTTACATAATAGGAGATGTCGTAAAAGGTGGATACTTCTATATGGTCATCGGCAGTATTTTTGAAAGCGTCTATTTTTTTAAAAACCTGATCGACTGTTTTTAAAATATCTCCTTTTTCTTTTTTTATCGCTATCAGAGTGATGGCCCGCGTGCCCTGAGCTTTGTTGAGAATACTTTCATCCTCGAAGGTGTGGCGTACCGTAGCCACGTCTCTGACTTTTATCCAGTTGCCCAGATCATTGGCTCTGATGACCGTGTTTTCCAGTTGTTCTTTAGTGGAGAATTCCGCTTTTACTTTTATCAGGATGTCTTTTCCCCCGCTGGTGATCTTCCCGCCGGGCAGGTCCACGTTCTGGGCCGCCACCCGCTCGGCGATCTCGCTGAAGGAAATGTGGAACTCGTCCATTCTTTTCAGGTCAGGCTCGATGCGGTATTCTTCGTCCCGCCAGCCATCGCGTTCCACTGAGGCGATGGAAGGGATGTCTTCGATCATCTCTTTAAGCCGGTCGGCGTTTTCGCGCAAAGTGAATTCATTTACGTCTCCGCTGACAGCTATTTTTAATATCGGTATTTCGCTGCTGTTGATCTCGATCACTACCGGCCGGTCGTCGACGTCGGCCGGCAGGTCGGTGACCCGGTCGATAGCCTTTTGCACGTCATTGACCACTTTCTGCATGTCAGTGACATCTTCTTCGACTTCCAGAGTGATGGTGCCGATGCCTTCATAGGCAGAGGAGTAGATGTTGCGGATATTACTGACTTCTTTCAGCTCTCGTTCCAGAGGGATGTTGACCAGTTTCTCCACTTTTTCCGGAGAAGCGCCCCGGAACGACGTGCTTACTACCACCATGTTAAAGTCAACCGGAGGAAAGGCTTCTTTACGCAAAGTAAAGAGGAAAAAAGTTCCCGAGACGACGATGAATATCGTGATCAGGTTGACGAAGAGAGAATGTTTTACGGAAAATTCGGTAATTTTCATAACAGCCTTCGGCTTAAGTTACAAGTTATACGTGACACGTTACATGTTAAATAGTCTATAGTCTATGGTCTATTGTCGATGGTAATTGCGATTAAAATGCCATACTTCTTACTATCGACCATCCCGAAGCTGCGTTTATCCTGAGTATAATCGAAGGGTTCGGGACAGGTCGGCTATCGACAATCGGCTGTTTTATCCTTTTTACTTTTTCCTTTCTACTTTCGCCGCAGGCAGATCCCAGTATTTGTTCAAGAGCGTGTTTTCGGCCAATTCCAGATCGATCAGGCCTGCCCGGTAAGCGAAGTAGGCTCTGGCCAGGGCCAGCCGGGCATCGAGCACGTCGTTTTCATAACGGATCACTGTATCGGCATCGGAACGGCCGTATTTCAGCTTGAGCATTTCCTCGTCCAGTTTGCGCTGCTGCAGTTTTTCCGCTGCGCTGAACAGTTCAACCTGTTTTTTAAGAGAATTGATCTTTTGAACCCGGACATGGATGTCCTTAAGGATGAGACGTTCGATCTTTTTAAGTGACAGCAGGGCCTGTTCTTTTTCCAGACGGGCCTGTTCTAAGTCGGCTCGTTCTTTTCGTCTTTCCAGAGGCGTGGAAAGAGACAGGCCGATGAATAATTCTTCGTTATCTTCCCGGTTGACCTGTTGCCAGGCCCGACTTCGGCCGGGATCAAGGCCGTTGCGAAGATAGGAAGCTGTAATATCGATTTCCGGCCAGAGGGAGTTCTTGCTGACGGCCAGACTTATATTCCGGGCCTCGAGCCGGTTTTTTGTTTGGGCATAATCACGGCGGGATATTACTGCCCGGTTCAGTGACTGATAAAGATCTGCCGGTTCCGGGATGAGGGCCAGGGTTTCCAGGGGGTTGATGGTCATATCGCTGTTTTCGATATTGAGCAGAAAAAAAAGTTCCTGCTCTGCCGTGTCTTTTGCCAGTTCGGCCTGAATGACATTGTTTTCCTGTATACGCAGATTGGCTTCCGCGGCATAGAGATCACCTTCTTCCACCAGACCAAGTTTGAAGTTCTCCTGATAGACAAGATAGAGGCGTTCGGCTTCCTGGCGCAGTTCCCGGCTGATGGCAAGTTCTTTATCTTTCAGTATCAGCGTCCAGTAAGCGACCTGCACATCGCGCAGTAAGGTTTCGATCGTTTCCAGGGAGGTGAATTCGCTGTTGGCAATATCCAGCCGGGTCAGGGCTATCCGGGAACGATCGGCCAGCCCGAAGAAATTTTTGCCCAGGGCCTGGGTCAAAGATATTTCCAGAAATGATTCGGTGAGAGGGTTGTCGCTGACAAAAGACGAATCTGTCCAGGTACGCTGTTCGGAAGCGGTTATTCCGATGTCGGTACCGCTGGAAAAAGTTTTATTTAGACCCAGAGAATAAGTTTTCATATTTGTTTGGCTGCCGGAGAAAGACGAGGCGGATCTGGTTTCATCGTTGCTGTAATCGGCGTTTGCTTTGAGAAAAATATCAAAAAGCGAAAAGGCCCGGTCCAGTTCTGTGCGTCTGATATAGATGTCAAGACCGGCTATCTGTATATCCAGGCAATTTTCCAGGGCCAGGCGGCTGATTTCCTCCAGAGTTGTTTCCAGAACGAGATTGTCAGGTCTCCGGGCTTCGTCCCCGGCCAGGACCGCGGAGGATGAAACGAGCAATAATAAAAAAAGAAAAAATATTTTATTTCTCATCTTTTGCCGGTTCCATGAGTTTATCTATGCGGCTTAATATATGCAGGTAAGTGTTTCTTTCCTTCAGAGTGAGCTTTCCGAAGACTTCCGGGATCATCTTTTCCCGCTGTTTCAGCATCTCGTCTATCAGTTTTTTTCCCCGGCCGGTCAGGGTGATGTTGACTACCCTGCGGTCCTGATCATTCCTGGTCCTCTGGATAAGACCGGCCCGGACCATTTTGTCGACCAGGGCCGTGGCCGCCGGAAGACTGCTGTTCATTGCCGCGGCAATATCGGTCATTTTGAGGCTGTGCTCACAGGCGAGCAGTTCCAGTAAAAAAAATTGAGAAAAAGTGATGTCATCTTTGAAAAATTCCAGTTTGAGCGAACGGCTTTTTTTATGGATACTGACAATAAGCTGACCGAGTTTGCGGGCAAAATCCTGAAGCTCTGAGCGGGCCATAATTCAACCTCCTTAATAGTTAATATAATTAACTATTATCTATTTTAAGTATATCCGGAAAAGGCATGTTTTGCAAGGTTTTTTGATTTACAGCCAAAACAGCCCGGAACTGTTTATGGTTTTCAGCCGGAAAAAACAATCTGTTTGACAAGAATCTCCGGTCAGAGCTAAAATAAAAGCGAGAAGGGGTTATAAGTCCAGTCGCAGTACAGTGAATCACCGTTATAACGAGGGGGCAAAGAAGAGGAGGAATTATGAAGAAATTTTTTTCTATTCTGTTCGTCCTGGTAATAGTCCTGATCCTGGTTTTGGCCGTGGGAAAGAATTATATCGCTAAAACAGCTATTTCTGCCGGAGTCAAGGCAATGACCGGCCTGAGGCTTTCAATCGATAAAATGGATGTGGGGATTCTTAAAAGCGCTCTGGGCATCGATATGCTGAAGATCTATAATCCGGAAGGATATGCCGATGCTCTTATGCTGGATATGCCCGAGATCTATGTCGATTATGACTTGCCGGCCATTCTCCGCAAAAAAATCCATTTGGAAGAAGTGCGTATCGATATGAACCGATTTGTTGTAGTCAAGAATGCCGATGGGACACTGAATCTTGACGCCCTGAAAACAGTGCAGCAGGCGAAAGAAAAACCGGTTGGCGAAGAAAAGCCGGGAGAAAAGACAGCGCCGCCGCAATTCCAGATCGATCTGCTGAAACTGAAAGTAGGTACTGTGGTCTATAAAGATTACAGTAAGGGCGCTGAACCGGCAGTAAGGGAATTCAACCTGAATATCGACCGGCAATATAAAGATATCACTGATCCCCAGGCTCTGGCCGCAAGCATCATGTTTACTGCCCTGGCCAATACGACCATAGGATCGTTGACCGGATTTGATGTCAATGGGCTTACGGAAGGTCTTTCCGATACCCTTAAGGGAGCAGCAGACGTGGCCGGAGAGGCAGCGGATAAAGCGGTCGAGGCAGGCAAAGAAGCCGGTCAGGCAGCCCAGGAACTTTTGAAAGACACTACCGGCGCAGTGGGAGATACACTGAAGAAGATTTTGCCGTTCGGTGAATAACAGTTTATTCGACCGAGGGGGAGGGGAAAGGAAGGTGTTTTATGGACAAGGTGAGGGCGTTGTTCATGATAGGTATGTCGTGTCTGCTGCTTGTCTGCGGCTGTGCTCAGAAACCGCAGAGTGCATCCAGCAAAGAGGCCATAAACACGGCTGCGGCCCTGGAAACAGTCCAGCAAAAGGCCGATTTTTTGATAGGCGAAGCACAGGCCTTTTATAATTCGGAAAGATTTCAGGACGCAGTAGACCTGGCCCAGTATGTGCTTAATACGCTGGATAAAGATTCGCAGGCAGCCAGAAACCTGCTGGAAAAAGCAAAACAGGCTCTGGCTCAGGCAGTGGAAAGCGCTGCCGGAGATCTGAAAGAAAAAGCTCTTAATCTGGGGAAATAATAACCGGGGAGAGAAAGGAGGATGATATGCCTATTATCGGGTTGATTGCACTTATTCTGGCCATAGTAGCGCTTATCGACGCAGTGAAAAGTTCTCTGGAAAAAGGGAAAAAGATACTGTGGATAATACTGATCATCCTGTTCCCTTTTATCGGGGCCATACTTTATTTTATTCTTGGCAAAAAAAAGGCCTGACCAGAATCAGATGACGAAAAAACAGTGGCGGGGAATTATTATCCCCGCCGTTCTTTTCTGGCGAATACTGTCTGCCCCCGGCTTTGCGGCAGATAGCCGTCTGCTCAGCGGCCATCGGGCGGGAGAGCATATCGGCTCGCTGAGCGAACTGGTCTCAAAAGGACCTTACGCAGTGCTGGAATTGAAACGCCGCACTTTTCATCCCCGAACCCAGGCCGAGATCGATGCCCTTGTTCTTTTTAAAGGCAACAATCGTTTTGTTGTTTTGCGGCATAAAGATTCCGACCACCGGTTAAAGATCAACGCTCCGGAAGGCAGGTCCGCCGATATCCTGACTGCCGATAACCTTTCTTTTTTCGCACAAAAGATAAAAGAGAATGATCTGCGCCCTCATCTGGTCCTGGACCGTGACGGGAATGAATTGTTTATAGTCTATTGCGCCTTTATGCCGTGCCTTTTGAGCTGGCGCCAGGCAGAAAAGAAAGCCGTGCTGATAACTATCCGGGAATCGCCGCGCCGTATTCTGCTGCCCCGTCTGCCCCTGGATTCAGGACTGATTCGGAAAAAATAATCCCTTTTTTGGCCTTTGCCTGTTATAATAGCTATCAGTAATTTAACGCGCTGCGCGCAAGTAAAAGTTTCTCGATGCTCGGTTCTCGATGCTCGCAGTGTGTAGTAATTTGTATTTACGGTTACTGTCGACTGTGGTCTATGGACAGTGGTCGGCTCGAAGAGCTAATTTAAGGGAGGATTTATGGAAAAACTGATGATCTTTATCGATGCCGAATATGTGGTGCAGAGCGTGCGCGATATGGGCAAAAAAGATAAAGTAGTACACCGCAAAGATATCAACTGGAGCAATCTTATCAAGGCTATAACCGGCAAGCGTCAGCTGATACGCTGTTATTATTATTCGGCTGAATTGAACAAAGAGGAAAATCCTCAGACTTATAAAGAGCAGCAGGAATCGCTTCGCCAGCTCAAGGTTTCTATCCCTAATTTCGAGATCAAACTGGGCCGTCTTATACGGGCCGGCAAGATCTGGATGCAGAAGGGTCTTGATGTCAAGATCGCCATGGATATGCTGACCAAGGCTTATATGAACCATTATGACACGGCGGCTTTGATCTCCGGTGATTCTGATTTTGTGGAAGTGATCAAAGAAGTCAAAGAGATGTACGGAAAACAGGTGGAACTGTATACTTTCGGCAGCAGTATCCAGGATGCTTTGCGCTGCTCGCCTGACCGGCACATTATTATCAATAAGACGTCCGGGACCAAGCATAAACTCTGGTCAGCCTGACGCCAAAACAGTCAGAATAATAGGACCTTTTGGCGGCGTGTCGGATGTGCAGCAGTAAAAATACAGGTAATTGTCTGCCTGTCCCGGATTTTTTCTGTGTCCTGCCTCTCCAATAGTCATAACTTATTGAATAGCAGTATTTTTTGATATTCATTCAACATAAATTTGAATTTTTTTCAAATGCATGTTATTATTTAGATAGAAGTATCGGATATGGCAGGGGAGAAAAAAATATGAAATATGCGGGAAAAATAATATCACTGATCACGGCGATAAGCCTGATCCTGCCGGCCCGGCCCGGATATTGCCGGGATGACAGCAGCATTTTTCTGCAGGGCCTGTCCGAGGCCAGGCAAGGGCGCCTGGATTTCGCTTTCAGTTATTTCGATCTTATTGTGCGCAATTATCAGTCTTCGCCCTATCACGAAAAAGCATTGTTCGCGGCCGGCGAATACTATTTTATTTCTCTGGCCTATAAAGATTGCCGTGACGTCTTTAATGCTCATCTGAGAAAGTATCCGGCATCGGACCTGAGGGCTTTTGCTTTGAGCTATCTGCTTCGTCTGGCCAAACGGGACGGCAGGGAAGAGACGGTTAAGGAATTGGAAAAGGAACTGGTAAAAACCAGACAGGTGAGTCTTGTTTTCCGGGATTACAAAGAATACGAGGTAACGTCGCCACTGAATAAAAAGTATAAAGCCGTTTTTTATATCGATAAAGTGGAGGTATTTATAGATGGCGACCTGTTCACCGAAGTGCCGTTCTAAACTGCGTTCCCCCTTTTATATCGCAGGTATCTCTTTGCTGACAGCGATAATACTCGTTACCGCGGCAGTGAATGTTTTCGTCAATTTATCCCGGCCCGGCTACTCCCGGATGATCGGTGAATTTCTAAATTGTAAAATATCGTTGGGCCGGATCTATTTTGTCCCTTTCAATGTCTTTATCGTTACCGACGTGCAAAGCGAGGAGCGGTTTGATTCCCGCCCGCTTTGCGCGGCTGACCGTATTATCCTGCGTCTGGATATCCCCAGCCTTTTGCGGGAAAAAAGATTCGTGCCTCTTTTTCTGGGAATAAAAAAGGGACTCTGGACCGCGGAAAAAAATCTTTTTGCGAACCGGGGCGGGCTTTCCGGGATGTTTTCCGGGAACCGCGCGATCCCGCCGCTCAAGGCAGTGCTGGAAGATACAGAATTAGTGATCCGGCAGGAAAGCGGCGGGTCTGTATCGTTTCGGGGAGAGCTGCAGATGCAGACGACCGCTGCCGGGAACATTTCGCTTTCCGGTATGATCAGAAAAGATTCCGGCCTTTCCTCTGAAAATGCCGGCGCTACCTTCCGGATACGCGCCCTTCAAAATAAAACCGGATACCAGTTTCAGAATATCGAGATCAAGAACAGCGCAGTTTATGCCAAGTTATGGGGCGAGGCGCGGGAAAATGAGGTCTATCTTAACGGTATGGTTTCCGGCAACAGCCGCCTCTGGAATTTTCACAGCCGCAGCCCGGTCTGGAGCCGCGCCAGGGAAAAAATAAAATCGCTTTGTTTCTGGAACCGCGATTCTTCCCCCAGTATCGTAGGCGGCGAACCGTGCGGCCTGCAGATATTCGATCTGGAATGCGGTCTGCGGTTTTTGCCGGAAAAAATCGACCTTTGCTATGCCCGGTATACGCTTAATGATGTTCCTTTTCTGGTAAAGGGTTCTTTTTTGTTCGCCGGGCAGCCGGAACTAAAGCTGGATTGTTCTTCCTATCCCGGGCAGGCAGGCCCGGCCCGGAGGAATAACAGCGAGGCTTTTGATATGAAGATAAACGGTATTATCGCCAAAGATGGTTTTTCCGGCGAGATCAGCAGTAAATCCGTGCGCCGCACTCACAAAGGTTATCTGCCCCAGACGATAAAGGCTGTTTTGAAAGATCTGCGGTTCGTATGTTCGCAGAACGAAACGGCCGATATTCTTTGTGAGCGGAGTTCGATCGGTTACAGCAGCGCTAAAGAAGATTACGCCGTAGAGATCACAGATATTTGCCTGACATTTAATGCCGGCCGTTCCAGTACTTCGCTGAAATTACATTCGCGTCTCTACGGCGGCAGCCTGGAAGGGGAAGGTACCGTGGATATGGCCGCGTTCCCGGCTAGTTATTATCTGAAAATTTCTGCCCGGGATATAAAACCTGAGCTGATAGATGTGTTTTCGCCTTATGCCGCTTTTTCCTCCGGCGTAGCCCGCGGCGAAGTAGTGGCAAGAAATACTCCCCAATTCGAATTGAGCGGCAGGGTGGAAATAGAGGAGGGAGTATTGCACGACAGCGAGTTTTTTTCCTGGCTGGCTGGATTTTGCCGGATTTCTTCGCTGGCCTCGGTGCCGTTCAGCCGTCTTTCGGCTCATTTTATGGTTACACCGGACAGCTCAAGTATCGATGAGATAAAATTGTCGGCTGATTGTCTCGGGCTGGACGGTTATTTCCATCTTTATCAGAGCGGCCTGGTGTCGGGAAAAGCCTCTCTTGGTTTTTCCCGCGACCTTCTGGCAAGCTCTCCCAAGTTCAAGTCTCTGGTACGGCTCCTGGGAGACGGAGTGTCGGCAGCCCGTTTTGAATTCAAGCTTTCCGGATTGTGCGAGGCAATGAATTTCAAATGGATGTCAACGGATTTCAAAGAAAAACTTCAGGATCTGCTTCCCCGCGGCATGGAAAAATCTATCGAGAAGAAGATCGAGGCCGTGGTCCTGGCTATTTCCGCCCAATAAAAACGATTTTTCCGTCGCTTTTCCGGCCGGAAAAAGCTGTTGTAAAAGAAGCCTCTTTTTAGTAAAATAAAAATACCATGGATGGCGACAGAAGAAAATACATGCGGTTTGCCATGGCTCTTCCGGCAGAGATCGATGCCGCTGACCAGGATTCTGTTATGGGCTGCATCACTAATTTTTCCCGGCAGGGTTTTTGTCTGGTCTGCGAAAAGGACGTTTATAAACAGCATGCTTTCGTTCCCCTGAAGATCAAAAATCCCCTTAACGATTCTTACATAGATGCCCGCGCCGAAATAATGTGGAAGCGGACAATTGACGGAAAATGTGAGCTCGGATTATCAATCGTCGAAATTGCCCCGGAGCTGAAAACAGAGATACTGGAGCACGGATATCAGCTCTGGAAAAAGAGTTCGGCCGGCGCGCATTAGACTGTTTTACTTCCTAATCGATAACAGTAGTTACTGATTACTTCTTTCGCCGTTTTTTGCAGAACGGCGAAGTATTTTTTAGAAAACAGGTTCTGGGTACTCGAAAGAAAGGCGGCCATGAGCGATAAAATAAAAGAATTCGATTCGGTGGTGTTCGATCTGGACGGGGTGATAACCAGGACCGCGGCAGTACACAGCCGGGCCTGGAAAATGACTTTCGACGAATATCTGAAATTACGCAGCCAGCGTGACAATGAACCGTTCAGGGAATTTACTCACCAGGGTGATTATCTCCCCTTTGTAGACGGTAAGCCCCGTTATGAGGGGGTAAAATCGTTTCTCGAATCCCGCGGCATAGATCTTGCCATGGGCGATCCTTTTGATCCTGCCGATAAAGAAACGGTCTGCGGTATAGGGAACAGGAAAAATCAGCTGGTGCTTAAACTTTTACGTGAAAAAGGGGTAGAGGTATATCAGGCTACTGTCGATTTCATCCGCGAGCTGAAAAAACACGGCGTAAGAGTGGGCGTGGCTTCATCATCCAAAAATTGTCAGGAGATATTACAGGCCGCGGATATCGAGAGCCTGTTCGAAACCAGAGTGGACGGGGTGGTCTCGGCAGAGCTGGGGCTTAAGGGTAAACCGGAAGGAGACATCTTTGTCCGGGCGGCGCGCGATCTGGGAGCTTTGCCCGGCCGTTCGATCATCGTTGAGGATGCCATATCCGGAGTGCAGGCCGGACGTAACGGCTGTTTCGGGCTGGTGATCGGAGTTGCCCGTCATGATAATCAGCAGGAATTGCTGGACAACGGCGCCGATGTGGCAGTGACTGATTTCGCTGATGTCGATCTGGAGTGGTGCCGGGCCTGGTTTCATAAACAGCCTCAGCCGCTTTACCAGTCGTGGGAAAAAGAGGTGATTTTTGAAAAGCAACTTATAAAAAAAGGTATAAAGATCAATCCCGCTTATAACCGCCCTGCTTCTGCGGCGATTTTTTCTTCGGATAAAATAGTTTTTTTCCTTGATTATGACGGTACTTTGACCCCTATCGTGTCCCGTCCTGATCTGGCCCTGCTGAGCCGGGAGATGAAAGATGTGTTGATCAGTCTTTCGCAGCGCTATAGCGTGGCCGTGGTCAGCGGCAGGATGCGTCAGGACGTGGAAAAACTGGTAGACATAAAAGGTCTTATTTATGCCGGCAGTCACGGTTTCGATATTGCCGGACCGGACATGAATATGGTCCATCCCGGGGTAAAAGATATTATTCCGGCAGTCGATCAGGCTACGGCGCTGTTCAAGGATAAACTGGCTTCCTTTTCCGGAGTGTTGATCGAAGAGAAGAAGTTCAGTGTGGCCGTACATTATCGTCTGGCCGGGGATGAGGCGTTACCGGTCATCAAGAAATGCGTTGACCAGGCAGTAAAAAAGGACGATCGGCTTCGTCTCATGCACGGTAAAAAGGTATTTGAAATTTTGCCGGCTATCGACTGGAATAAAGGGAAAGCCGTGCGCTGGCTCATGGAAGCATTGAATTTTTCCTGGGAAGGTGTTTCCGTGATTTATATCGGCGATGATACTACTGATGAGGACGCTTTCCGGGCAGTACGCGGCCGCGGCACATCGATACTGGTAGGAGAAGTCAAAGATGGTTCTGCTGCCGATTTTCAACTGTCCTCGCCGCAGCAAGTCCGGGAATTTTTCGAAAAAGTAATGACTGCCCGCAAATAGAAAGTTATGTCGGATTGGCAATTGCTATATAACCGCTTTGATCCCGCCGAAGAAAGTCTGCGCGAGTCATTGTGCACATTGGGTAACGGTTATTTAGGTGTGCGCGGTTCTGCGCCGGAAGAAGTCGCATCCCGGATACATTATCCCGGCATGTATATAGCAGGGGTGTACAATAAACTGGCTACGCATATCGCCGGCCGGACCGTGTTCAATGAAGACATGGTAAATTGTCCCAACTGGACTTTTATTACCTTTAAGATCGGCGAAGGCGAATGGTTTTCTTCCTCAAGGTCACGGGTCCTTTTTTATCGCCAGACCCTTGATCTGCATAAAGGCCTGCTTTACCGGAGAATAAGGTTTCAGGATAAACAGGGCCGCAGGACCCTGGTCGAATCTTACCGTATCGTGCACATGGGCGACCCTAACTGCGGTGCTTTTAAATATATCATCAGTCCCGAAAATTATAATGAATACATAACCGTACGCACCATGCTGGACGGGACCGTGCTCAATACCGGTGTCGAACGATACCGTCAGCTGGTCCATAAGCATTTAAAGCCCCGTGCCCTGGGGAGTTTTTCCCGTAATTGCGTGTATCTTTCCATGGTTACCAGCCAGTCAGGTATAGAGATCGCCGAGGCTTCCAAGGTCAGGTTGTTCTCAGGCGATAAAGAGATGAAACCGCTGATACGCCCGTTGATGAAGGGCAGGGAGCGAAGCGGTCAGCAGTTCAGGTTTTTTGCCTGCGAAAAACAGTCTTACCAGATCGAAAAAGCGGTCGCGGTCTATACTTCCCGTCATGAAGGGGTAAAGGATCCGGTTGACACAGCCATGCAGTCTGTGAAAAGAATGCACCGTTTTGATACGCTGTTCAGGACCCATCAGCAGATATGGGAGCATCTCTGGAATAGATATGATATCAGGATAGAAGGCGATCCTTTTCATCAGACAGTGCTGCGCCTGCATATCTTTCATCTTCTCCAGACTGCCTCGATCCATAATCCCAAAATAGACGCCGGTTTCCCGGCCAGGGGCCTGCATGGGGAAGCCTACCGCGGTCATGTATTCTGGGATGAACTGTTCGCCATGCCTTTTTATGACCTGCATATGCCGGAAGTGACCAAAGCCCTGCTCCTTTACCGTTTTCGCCGGCTTAGTAAAGCCCGCGAATACGCTTGTAAAAACGGTTATAGCGGGGCAATGTTTCCCTGGCAGAGCGGCTCCAGCGGTGAAGAGGAGACGCAGGTCCTTCATCTGAACCCTTTGTCAGGCACCTGGGGGCCTGACTACAGCAGCCTTCAGCGTCATGTGTCTTTTGCCATTGCTTACAATACCTTTCAGTACTGCAGCCGCAATTCCGATTATGATTTTTTTGTCCGGCATGGTGCCGAAATGATCATTGCCGTGGCCCGTTTCGGGGCCAGTCTGGTCCAGTACGACACAAAGGACGGCCGTTTCCATACCCGGGGTGTCATGGGGCCTGATGAGTTCCATGAAAAAATACCCGGGGCCCGCAAACCCGGCCTTACCGATAACGCTTATACAAACGTGATGATCGTCTGGACTTTGCTGAAGGCCATGGAATGCCTGGCCATGCTTCCCGAATATCACAAAAAGCGGCTTATGAAGAAAATAGGTCTGGGATATAAAGAATTGCGGCGCTGGAATGCCATTACCCGTAAAGTGAATCTGGTAATAAATAAAGACGGTATTATCAGCCAGTTCGACGGTTATTTCGATCTCAAAGAACTTGACTGGGAAGGATACCGGGCAGAGTACGGTAACATTCACCGTCTGGACAGGATCCTGAAGGCCGAGGACAGGTCGCCGGATGAATATAAGGTCTCCAAGCAGGCTGACGTATTGATGCTTTTTTATCTTTTTACCCTTGATGAAATAAAAGATATATTCGATCTGCTGGGCTATCATTTCGACAAAAAGATACTGCGGAGAAATTATGAGTATTATGTTCAGAGGACTTCTCACGGTTCGACTTTAAGTAAAGTCGTTCATTGTCTGGTAGCTCTGCAGTTACGACGCAGTAAAGAATGCTGGCAGTGGTTCAAAGAGGTTATGGAGTCTGACGTTTATGACGTACAGGGCGGCACTACCCCCGAAGGTATTCATACCGGAGTTATGGGCGGTTCTATTGATCTGGCTATCCGGGGATTTGGCGGGGTGGAGATCCAGTCCGACCGGATCAGGATAAATCCCATGCTTCCCCATAAATGGCGCGGCATACGGTTCAAGTTCATGTATAAAAATCGTCAGGTCTCTCTTTCCCTGAAGAGAAATCAGGTAATAATAGCTGTTTCCGGGATGGCAGAAGAGGATGAGGCTGTAGCAGTGGAAGTCCAGGGCCGGCTGTATCAGCTGAATTCAGGCCGGGCGCGTAAGATCCCGTTGAAAAAGTAAGGTTTTCGATAATAAAAAAAACCCCTGCCTTAAAGCAGGGGTTTTTGTCGTTTACGGGAATCGTTCAGTTGCCCAGAGGGGTAGTGCTTACATGTTCGAATTCAATGGCCGTTTCGAACTGTGAGTCTTTGGGTTCGACCCGTACCACTTTCCCTTTTACGAAAAAAGGACGTATTTCGGACAAAACGTCGAGTTTGCCGTAGATTATCGATCCGGTATTTACCGGAATGGGAAAATTGACTTTCATCCCGCCGGCACTGACATCTATAAGCGCTACTTCCTGCTGGTTACCTTCACAGGCAACAACTGTGGTTTTGTCATCTTTGATATGCCAGCGATTAAATTTTCTTTTTTCGTCCATCAGGATTCCTCCTTTTGCCTAAAGATATATTATTGGGCACTTAGATTTTTTATCGTGGCTGTACTTTAATACTCCGATGCCGGGAAATATCCTGTAAATTTTTATAAGCATAATCTATGCCATTAACAGGCTGAGGGTAGGATAAAAGAAGTCTGTAAATATAAGGTTTTTTTAAACCTGAGTTGACTAAAGGGGAAACAGGACAGTTATCTGTAAAAAAAACATACAATATGCATTAAAAATAGACACATCAAAACAGCTGGATACTCGATTGCGCCGCCGGCGCAAGTTATGAGTCACGAGTTATAAGTTTAACAGGCGATAGGCGAGCGGCAAGAGTAAAACTAAGCACTAAGCAGTCGGCGCCTGGGGAATTGCAAATTGCAACCTGCCTCGACGGCAAGGCGGGAATTAGCATTTAGCATTGCAAAATGGAATATGAGACCAGAGAAATGAGAGATGAGAAGAGGAGAAAGGAGAAATCAGTCAGGAGATGCCGGTAAGGGTAAAGGCAACGAAACCCGTATCGTCCAACGTTTAACGGCAACGTAAAAATATCCGGGAAAGAGACGTAAGACGTAGCCCAATGCCGATACGGGCATCGTCCTTCGATTCCCTTCGATGTTATTCAGGACAGGTCACTCAGGACTACCCTGAGTAGTTCGATAGAGCTCACTACAGGCAGTTCGACAAGCTCACTACAGGCAGTTCGACAAGCTCACTGTAAACTATGTCGAAGTCAGGTCGAATGGGTCGTAAACTTAACCGTAACCGGACTGCTGACTTGTCGTCTGTTTTACTTGTCGACTTGTATCATGTAACTTGTCACTTGGAACTTATAACTTTTGACTAAGAGTCAGAGCTGCGGCAGGGTCTCGATCTTATCAAAGCGGATCACGGTTTCCCAGTGTTTGTCTTTTTGCACGACGCGGATGACCGGCCCTTCAACATGATAGATATCTCTTTTGATCAAAATCTGAAGATCGGCCTGTACCTTACAGCCCATATCCAGAGGACGGTCCAGAGATATCTTCATGCCGTTGGCGCCGATATCGATAAGAAGCGATTCTTCTTCTCTGCCGCCTTCACAGCGGATAAATATTTTTTTAGCGCCTTTTGTATAGAGCCGGTTGAATTTTCGCTTTTCCTGCATCAGATTTTTTTCTCCGGTAATAATTTTTCGGTACAAAACATCCGTAAAATACTATTTTTACCCATATTTCTTTTTTTGTAAAGAGAAACAACGTTTTTTGCCTCCCGGGTGTTATTGTGGTATAAATTAATATACTAACGCAGGATGAGAGGCAGATCAGTATATGATAGCATTGTGTAATGTATCCAAACATTTCGGGAAAAGGACTCTGTTCGATAATGTTTCCCTGACGATCAACCCCGGGGAGAAGATCGGTCTGGTCGGGCCTAACGGAGCAGGCAAAACTACTCTTTTTTCCCTGATCCGCAAAGAAAACGAACCGTCCTCCGGCATGATACAGGTCGGTAAGGGGGCGCGTATCGGCTATCTGCCCCAGGAATCCCATTTTCATTCTTCGCGGACTGTTCTGAACGAAGTTACCGAAGGAGACCGCAGGATACAGAGACTCAAAAGCGAAAAAGAGATGCTGGAAAAAGAGGGGCAGGCTGGTACTGCCCGTTACGGAGAAGTGCTTCATAAGCTGGAAGCTCTGGATTATTTCAATCTCGAACATATCGCTAAAAAGAATCTTTCCGGCCTGGGATTCAGAGAAAGCGATTTTCCCCGCCCTATAACCGAAATGAGCGGCGGCTGGCAGATGCGCACGCTTCTGGCCAAATTGCTGACTTTTCATTATGATATCCTGCTTCTCGACGAGCCGACCAATTATCTCGATCTTAATGCGGCCCTCTGGTTCAAAGATTATCTGTCGAAATTCGACCGTACCTTTATCATGATATCTCACGATAAGGCTTTTCTCACTGAAGTGACCAATTATACCCTGGTCCTGGAGCAGGGCCGGTTGACAAAGATCAAGGGTAATTATGACGATTATCTGCAGCGCAGTGAAGAGCGCCGTCAGTATTTGATGAGAAAATTCAGGGAACAGGATAAAAAACGCCAGCAGCTGGAGACTTTCGTGTCCCGCTTTCATGCCCAGCCCAACAAGGCGGCTCAGGTGCGGGCAAAAAAACGGGTGTTGGAAAAGATGGAGATCGTCGAAGTCCCTGAGTCGCGGCGGGAAAGTATTCGCGCTTTTAATTTTCCCCAGACAACTCAGAGCGGATATAAGGTGATGACTTTGTCCGGTATTTATAAGTCGTACGGTAAAATTGAGGTGTATAAAGATTTCGATTTCGAAATAGTAAGAGGCGAGAAGGCGGTGCTGGTAGGCGAGAACGGGGCCGGAAAGTCCACTTTACTGAAGATCGTTGCCGGTGTTCTGGAATTCGAAAAAGGGGTCAGGAGCGCCGGGCACAATGTCAGTATCGGCTATTTTTCCCAGACGCGGATGGATGTGCTTAATTCCCATTACACGGTTCTGGAGGAAGCATATACCGTGGCCCCGCCGGACATGAAAGGCGAAACAGTGCGGACCATTCTGGGGGCTTTTTTGTTTTCCGGCGACGATATAGATAAAAAAGTCATGATCCTTTCGGGGGGAGAAAAAAGCCGTCTGATCCTTTCGAAATTACTGATCAACCCTCCCAATTGCCTGGTCCTCGATGAACCGACTACTCATCTCGACGTCGATGCCGTAGACGCTTTGATCAAAGCACTGAAAAATTACGCCGGGACTCTGATATGTATAAGCCATGACATCCACTTTGTCCGTTCCGTGGCCAATGTGGTCTATGAGGTCAACCAGGGCCGGGTTTATAAATTTCCCGGAGAATTCGATTATTATCAGCGGAAGAAGGCCTCGGGTGATCTGCCTCGCGACATGCAGTTTTCGTCTGTTACGGCAGGATCAAAAGTTAAAAAACAGCAGGATAAAAAAGAGGAAAAAATCAAAAGAAACGAGATCCGGAAAAAAAGAAAAGCCCATAATCTGGAAATTTCCCGGGATATCGGAAAATTAAAAAAACAAAAGCAGAAACTGGAAGATGAACAATATGTGATAGAGCGTATCCTTTCCAATCCTGTTCATGACGAAAAAACACGGCGCAATTATCAGACCAAGCTGGATAAGATAAGGCAAAAGATCGTCAAATGCGAGGGGAAAATTATTCGCCTTCAGAAACAATTCCTTCCGGCTGAGTAGATCCCCGGCCTGTTCTCTCCCGATATTTTCCGAAGCAGTATTTTTTTAACATCTGTACAAAAAATAAACATTTTTCGGCATATCCGGCGGCGGTTCAGGCGATTGTGGTGAATAATCCATTGTATATCCGGTGATTTTTAATAAAAGAAAACGGCAGAATGGCATGATTTATGCTACCTTCTTTAAGGGTGATATCGCTATGAGACCTTTTCTGAAACAGCTCTGCGCAGGTGCTGCCGCGGCATTGCTGGCCGGGGGAGGCCTTGCTTTTGCCGAGACGATCGTCTTTAAGTCCGGTAAGGTCATCGAGGCCCCGCTTCTTTCCTGCAATAAAGAGCAGATAAAAATCGAATACCAGAACCGGGAACTTTTCTATGATCTTGTTTTCGTGAAAAGTATCGAAGGCATGAGTCCCGAAGCCTATTTTCTGGAAAAAGCCGGCGGGGAAAAAAAAGAGGGTTATTCTTGCCGCCGCCATATCGATTACGGTCTGGATATAAGGACCGATATGATCGTCTTCGCTTTATCCCGGGAATTGTCGTTTTGCATGAAGCTGCCGCGGATGAAGTCAGTGGAAGAGGTGACAAATGAATTCTTCAACGGCGGTTTCCATAGCGAGTATATGCTTTGTACTGTTTGGGAAGAATCACCGGCGCTGGACTGGGATTATGAAAATGTGATAGAAGAGTTCCGGGAGGTAGTAACTATAGATCCCTATGCATCGGTTTTTTACTATGATGTCCCGGATAAAATAATCTTGCGGCAGAGATTATTCGAGGAAGCCGCATTTCTGGAAAAAACATCGGTCGGCAACAGACCTGATGCCGAGGTCGATAGATTATTGAAACTGGGGATGGCCAATTTTATGTGCGCCAGACCGGATCAGGCCATAGCGTATTTCGAAAAAGCCATTGAAAAAAACAGCGGACTGGCAGAAGCTCACGGTTTTCTCGGTATAGTCTATTGCTCGGAAGGAGAGTTCGAAAAAGGCAGGCAACAACTGCATGCTGCCTACCTGTTGTCCTGTCAGCAGGGGCATTGGGACAGCGGGGAGGATATAAAATTCGTTCTTTCCCGTATTCCCTGACTGGTTCTAATTAAAAATGATTTGATTTTTTCCCCCGGCGGCAGGAAAATAATACCGGCAGTCAATATAAAGCTTTTCATAAAAGGAGAGTCAGATGGCCAAGCGCATGATAATGACCGGGGTTATTTCAATCGTCTTATGCGGCTGCTTTTCCGGCCGGCAAACCGGCAGAGAAAGCGCGACGACAATACAAACGGTCCGGGATTTTTCCTGTGCCAATTTGATGGCCATAAAAGGATTGTCTCTGGGAATGACCAAAGAAGAAGTGCTTTCCCGTCTGGGAGACGAGAGCGTGCAGTCCGGATCATTAGTCATCACCAATCCTTACCGCAGCCAGGCTACGCGGGGCCGGGAGATAATATTCTATTACACCCGTCTTAAAGCCGATGATCATCAGGTCACTGACGACGAGCTGACACCGCTGGTATTTGAGAATGGGCGGCTGGTCGAGATCGGCTATTGCGACCCGAAAGATCATCCAGCTGAATAAAAACTTCGATATTCCTCAGAAAAAGTCGCGACTGTTTATCCGCAGCGAAGTTTCTGTTATAATATTTCATAGTATGAACTGTTTTTTATCAATAATCCTGGTATTCTGGGCCCTGACGGGCTGCGGGTGCGCAGTAGTAAAATATTCCGAAGGGCTTAACACCCTTAAGAGACTTTCCCTGGCCGGTGAAGAGATCGAGACTTATGTTATGTCTCAGGAAAAAGGTTTTTGCCGTCTGCAGGAGGATGCTGCGGCCGGCGCCTTTCCCGGCGGTCTGTCGAAAACAGAGTTTATAGATAATTACGGCGATCCGGTATTCTGCCGCCCGGTGGCTGATGCCCCGCAGGCAGCGGAAGTATTGTTGTACCGGCATCCTACCGGTTTTTTCGATTCCGACCGGTTCTATGTTTATTTCGATGACAACGAAAAGCTGTCTTCCTGGAAGCATGTTCCTGCCCGTTGATTTGTTTTTAACCGGCAATTAAGAGGGGAGATCGTTTTGGAAGAGGTATGCCGGATATTTTTATCCTTTGATAAAATATTCTTTTTTGTTATAATTAATAACTTTAAATAAAAGAGAGCTGACGATGAGTGAATTAAATTTAAAACCAAAATCTATAACTGCTCAGAATTTCTTTCTGTACGGGCAGGTCATCGAATACGGAGACTGGCAGCAGGAAACAAAGGAAGACAACCTGTTCCGGATCGTGCTTAAAGACGAAACCGCCCGGGGCTGGAGGATTGCCTATCTGATCGTACGGGATAAATCCATCGATCGCCTGGAACAGCATCCCGGTTCCTACGAAACATTCGAGCCGGTACGTGGCCGCAGCGTACTTTATGTAGCCGAAAAAGATAATCCTGAACAGATAGAATGTTTTGTTCTGGACAGACCGGTAGTATTGAACAAAGGGATCTGGCACGGAGTAATAACTCTGGACAACGATGCTGAAATAAAGATCTTCGAGAACGCCGATGTCGAGTGCGTGTACCATGCCCTGCCCTCAAAATTACATTGCCAGGACGCGTCTCCCGATATTTTAGCCGATCACCTGTAAAGCCGGTCGTCTTATCCTCAATCAAGATCTATGTTGGCGATTTCCACCGAATGGAACAGCAGTACCTGTCCGGATAAAGCCGGAATGCTTGAGGCTATCAGCCGTTCAGGGGTAAATGCTGTCGAGCTGGGGTACAGGTTAAGCGAAGAAGAACTGACCTCGATATCTTCCCTGATCCCGGACAGGGGTATGAAAGTAACAAGCGTTCATAATTTTTGCCCGCTTCCCTTTCCTGCTCCGGAACGCCGCTTTGCCTGCGATTATTACCGTCTCTCTTCTCTGGATGATGAGGAACGGTCTCTTGCCGTTCATTTTACCAAAAAGACGATCGATACAGCCTGTCGTTTTTCGGCAAAGATCGTAGTAATACATGCCGGGATGGTGGAGCTGCCGCAGGGTTACGGTAAAAAACTTTTTCGTTTTTTTCAGCAGGGCGAACCCCGGCAGCAGGATTTTTTTAGGCCCCGTGCCG
>CAZVRU010000010.1:0-599 GCA_964629785.1 uncultured Planctomycetia bacterium | reverse complement strand
AAGGGCGTTAAAAAAAAGTCTTGAAGAAGTATTGCCTTATGCCCGATCGCAGGGCATTGCCCTCGGTCTGGAAAATCGTTATTATCCGGCAGAGATACCGACCCTGGAAGAAGCCTGCAACCTGCTTTTTGAATACGGGGCTCAGGGGCTGGCTTACTGGCATGATACCGGTCATGCCGAGGTCAATGAACGGCTGGGGATATGTTCTCATACCGAGTATCTGCAGCAACTGGGGAAATTTCTTGGCGGAGTGCACATCCACGATCTGACAGGTGTTCATGACCATCTGGCCCCTTTCAGCGGTGATTGTTTTTTTGAGCGGATTCTGCCCTTTTTTATCAACAAAGATATCCCTTTAGTGATCGAGGCTCATCAACAGGCGACTGAACAGCAGATGCGGGAAGCGGTTCGCCGGCTTAAAGAAATGATGGGAAGTAGAGAGTAGCCCTTCGACTTCGTTTACGGTGAGCTTGCCGAACCGCTCAGGACAAGCAAGTAGAGAGTAGAGAGAAGAGAAAAGAAAAGAGAGATATAATACTATGAGCTATGAGCTATGAGCTATGAGCTATGAGCTATGAGCTATGAGCTATGAGCTATGA
>CAZVRU010000009.1:24864-83041 GCA_964629785.1 uncultured Planctomycetia bacterium | reverse complement strand
ACCTCTTTTTTTCAAAGAACTGTCGGAGTGTTAACACCACTCCTTAATTTTACACAATTTCCCAAGTGCCTACCTCTTAGTACTTAGTTTTATTCGCGTCCCTCGTCCCTTGCTGATCGCCCATCGCCTATTGCCTCTCGCCTATCGAGTATTAAGCATCTTGTCCTGAGCAAAGTCGAAGGGCTACTCTCTACTCGCCACTCGCTACTTTCCTGATTTTTTCTTTATCAATTATCGTTCTGGCCAGAGCATAAGCCTCTTTTCTGGTGCTGATATTATCCATGGCCTGTTCTTCGCGTAATTTTTCCAGGATTTGACCTATAAACGGACCGGGAGTCAGTTTAAATCTCTTCATCAGATCATAACCATTGAGCAGCGGCTTCGCTTCCGGCTGTGTCTGCCGGAGAAAATACTGTTCAAGAAGCGACAGCATTATCCGTTCATGCCGGGCCCGGCGGCGGGCATCGGTCAATGGTCCGCGGGTAGCCCGCCAGTCAGCCAGAGAAAGGATGATGACCGCTCCGCCATAAGAATCGGTGTCGCGAAAAAAACGGTAGAGTGAGCGCGGTGAAGGCTTTCTGGTATCGGCCAGATAACCGGGACGCAGATGCCAGAACACCAGTTTCTGAAGGCAATCTTTTTCCCGGGCCGACATTTTCAGTTTTTCCGCTATCTCCCCGCTTATCTGAGCGCCGATCTTTTCGTGAGTATAAACAATAGTCTTTAGTTTTTTTATTTTTTTGGCGATCGGCTTACCCAGATCATGGAACAGACAGGCCAGTTTGATTATCTGCAGAACAGTACGGCCGCCGGCCAGTTCCTGATCAAGATATGAAGCTATTTCCCCGCGGTTGCGCAGTTTCCGGCGATATAACAGCTCCAGACAGCGCAGCGTCTCCAGAGAATGGTTCCAGACATCGAGATGGTGATAACGTCCCTGATACACGCCGCGGCAGGCAGTGACCTGGGGAATTATCTCGTCGAGAATCCGTTTTTCGCTCATCAGTCGGATGGTCTGATAAGAGTAGTCGTTATCCAGAATCTTGAACAGTTCTTCATTGATCCGCTCGGCCGAGACAAGGCCCAGGCCTTTCTTTTCCCGGCAAAGCATGGTCAGGGTCTTTTTCTCTATTTTCATGCCCAGGCGCGTTGCCAGACTGAACGCCCTTAAGATGCGAAGAGGGTCATTGCGTATATTTTTACAACTCAAGGCCCTGATCTTTTTTCTTTTAAGATCCTGAGCGGCCCCGCTGATATCGATAATCCGGTCTTCTTTCTTCCCGGTCATTGGCAAGGCCAGGGTATTTACTGAAAAATCCCGGGACAGCAGATCGTCTTTTAGACAGGAACCGCGCCTCTGGGCAAAATCATAGGTATAGATGCCGTTTTTTTTCTTTAAAATGACCCGGTAGGTCTTTTCCTCTTCGTCAAGAACGATACAGCGGGCTTTCTTTTTACGGGAAAAACACTCGGCCAGAAAGCGGGCCCGGGAAGAAACAATAAAATCGAAATCGAAAGACTGCGGCATATCTTTAAGATAAAAATCCCGCAAAAAACCTCCTACCAGCCAGAGACCGCTCTTTTCCTGGCGGGCACAGGAAACCAGATCCCGGTATCCGGGGATCATCTTTCGCAGATCGCTCTTGTTCATGGTTAAATGACCTTTACCTGCCCTCAGGCAGCATCTATTCCTATATTATATACGCCTCACTGATCCTGTAAAACAAGTTATGACGGAAAAAAGCAGGCTTGCGGCGCAGGCAGGCAGAAAAAAATCAGAAATAGATCAATTCCGGCTTCATGGCCTCCAGATCCAGGATGACCAGAGACGATTGGGACGTAAGCCAGCCGCAGGCTTCTCCCGGGTTGATTATCAATGTGCCGCCTTCTCTTTTGATCTCCGGTTTATGAGTATGACCGCAGATAATAATATCAGCAGGCACTTTCTCAAACATATGCATTACAGCGATCTTGCGTGAGTTCAGTTCCAGATTCAGGGGCGGTTCTTTTATCCGGCCTTTTGCTTTGGCAGTCAGATACGTCTTATCGCCGTCGTTATTGCCGAATACTCCGGTCCATTCGCAGTTAAGCTTAAGCAAAGGGGTCAGGGCAAAGGGCGAAACATAATCACCGGCATGCAATACCAGTTCCACGTTATGCTCGTTGAAAATAGTCACCGCGTTCCTGATATTGGTCAGATGGTCATGTGTATCGCTGATAATACCGATTTTCATGGATATCTTTTCCTCTCACCGGCGCCGCATTACCGGCCGGTCTGCTCATCCTTCTTCGGCCAGGGCCTCGAAAACCCCTTCTTCCACGAACAGCGGCGCGTTCATCCTCACAGCCAGGGCCAGGCTGTCCGAAGGCCGGGCATCGACGATCTTACTGCCCTGTCCGGTTCGCAGATAGAGTTTGGCGTGGAAAGTATTGTCCCGAAGGTCGTCGATGATCACTTTTTCCAGAACTGCATCCAGAGTATGACAAAGTGTCTTTATCAGGTCATGGGTCATCGGCCGGGGCGGGACAAAACCGTTCAAATGCATCCTGATCGCTGCTGCTTCGTTCATACCGATAACAATGGGCAAAAGCTGAGAACCGTTCTTTTCTTTCAATACGACTACCTGTTCGCTCTTCTTTTCGTCGATAATGATCCGGGACAGCTCTACTTCGATCATTTTATTTTTTTATTGAGTACCTCGCGCAATTCGCGCATGAACTGGTTAACATCCTTGAATTGGCGGTAAACAGAAGCAAATCGTACGTAAGCTACTTCATCCAGCTGGGAAAGTCTTTCCATGACCGTTTCGCCGACAAAGCGCGACTCCACTTCCTGATCGAATTTCTTCTGTATCTCGTTTTCCACCTGGGTCACCAGTTTCTCGATCCTTTCCATGCTTACCGGCCGTTTCTGACAGGCGCTGACCACGCCGTTGAATATCTTTTCCCGGTTAAAAGCCTCGCGCCGGCCGTCTTTTTTAACTACCATCAGGGGATTTTTTTCCACGTATTCATAGGTAGTGAACCGTTTGCCGCAATTGATGCATTCCCGCCGCCGCCTCACTGAAGCCCCGTCCTGAGTTTCGCGTGAATCGATGACCTTATCTTCATTATGGTTGCAAAAAGGACATTTCATTGCCGTTTCCTTTTTTTACTTTTTGCTTCTTTGTTATATTTGGATAATTTGATGCCGGACGCTTTGAAAAATCCGGCGGAGATCTTGTCCGGATAATCCCCGTTATATACCACCTCCCTGATCCCGGCGTTGATTATCATTTTGGCGCAGATACTGCAGGGAACGCAGGTCACGTAAAGTTTGCTGCCCTGTACCGACACGCCGTGCAGGGCCGCCTGAAGCAGAACGTTCTGCTCGGCATGCAGTCCCCGGCACAGTTCATGACGCTCGCCGGAAGGAACTTTCATCTGCTGGCGAAGACAGCCGGTCTCATGGCAATGAGGCAGTCCGGAAGGAGCGCCGTTATAGCCGGTAGCCAAAATCCGTTTATCCTTGACCAGAACAGCGCCTACCTGCCGGCGCATGCAGGTCGACCTCTGTTTGACCAGTTCGGCTACCTGCATGAAATATTCATCCCATTGGGGACGTTTGAGGATATTTTTTTCAGACATCGATCTCGGGGTATAAAGGAAATTTTTCCAGCAATCCTGCCACTTTTTCCCGCACCTCACCCAGTTTCTCAGCTGATTTGCAGCAGGCAACAGCGTTCTCTATATATTCGGCTATCTGTTCCATCTCAAAAGTCCCCATCCCCCGGGTAGTCACTGCCGGGGTGCCGATCCTGATACCGCTGGCTGTTGCCGGTGGCTGGGGATCATGAGGAATAAGATTTTTATTTACCGTGATATTGACCTCCTCCAGAAGGATCTGGGCTTCTTTTCCGGTGATATTTTTAGGACGCAGATCGACAAGGAAAAGATGAGTGTCAGTACCGTTACTGACTATCCTGAACCCTTTATCGGCCATAAACCCGGCAAAATGCCGGGCATTATCCATGATTTTCTGCTGATAAGTCCGGAACTCCGGTTTAAGGGCCAGACCAAAGGCCACTGCCTTGGCCGCGATAATATGCATGAGCGGTCCGCCCTGGATACCGGGAAACACCGCAGTATCTATCTTTCTGGCAAACTCTTTTTTACAAAGGATGAAACCGGCCCGCGGCCCGCGTAAAGTCTTGTGCGTAGTGGATGTAACGAATTCCGCGTATTCCACCGGACTGGGATAAAGGCCGGCAGCGACCAGGCCGGCAAAGTGCGCCATATCCACCAGAAGACAGGCCCCGACTTTATCGCAGATCGCCCGGAATTTTTTAAAATCGATTGTCCGGGGATAGGCGCTTGCTCCGGCAATGATCATTTTTGGTCTATGTTCGACAGCCAGACGTTCGATCTCGTCGTAATCAAGTGTCTCGCTTTCCTTATCCACACCATAGGCGACTATGTTATAAAATTTTCCGCTGAAATTCAGAGGATGACCGTGGGAAAGATGCCCTCCGCAGGCCAGATCCATGGCCAAAACAGTATCTCCGGCTTTCAGCGCGGCCATCAGTACGGCCATATTGGCCTGAGTACCGGAATGAGGCTGGACATTGGCATGTTCGGCTTTGAACAACTGCTTTACCCTGTCCCGGGCCAGATCCTCGACCTCATCGACAAAAGCACATCCGCCGTACCAGCGGGCCCGGGGATATCCCTCGGCATATTTATTGGTCAGAGGAGAAGATGCCGCTTCCAGCACTTCCAGAGCAGTAAAGTTCTCGCTGGCGATCAATTCGATCTGATTGCGCTGACGCTGTATTTCACTGACAATACTTCTGTATACCTGCGGATCGCTCTTCTCCAGGGTCTCAAACATTTTCCTTCTCCTCTATTTTGCTGATCTTTTTTACGCGCCGCAAATGGCGGCCTCCTTCGAACTCCGTGCTCAGCCATTTAACGGCGATCTTTTTGGCCGTGATCTGACTGACAAATCCTGCCGGAAGAACCAGGATATTGGCATTATTATGAAGCCGGCTCATCCGGGCTGTCTTCACGCTCCAGGCCAAAGCAGCACGCACACCTCTGACCTTGTTGGCGGCAATAGCGCTTCCGATACCGGTATAACATAACAATATGCCCCTCTCTACTTCTTTATTCTGCACGGCACGGCCCAGAGCATAAGCATAATCCGGGTAATCCGAGGATTCCTGGGAATAGGTTCCCAGATCAATGACCGAAAAACCTTTTTCCTGCAGAAAGACCGCAAGGGCCTTTTTCATCCTGAAACCGCGGTGATCGCTGGCCAATCCGATAGTCATAACCAATCCCTCAATTCTTTAACGGCTGTTTCTATTGTTTCGAATACTGTCTTGTATGTCCCGGCCGATCCGCCGATAGGATCGGGAATATCCTCTGCTTCGGCCGCCGGCAGAAATTTATTAAGATGAAAAAGACGCGACTGAGCAGTAGGCTCGAATCTTTCGATAAACTGGCGCTGTTTTTCTTCCATGGTAATGATAAGATCGGCAGAAAGCACCGTAGCCCGGTCGATCTGCCGGGAACGGTGACCTGTGACCTCGTCAATCCCTTCTGACTTAAGAAGGGATTGAACTTCAGGGGTTGCCGGCACAGACCCGGGCACCCCCACACCGCGGGAAATTATTTCATAACGTTCCAGAAGAACAGGATCGTATTCAAAAAGATACTTTTTCAGAAGATGCTCGGCCATGACCGAACGGCATGTATTTCCGGTACAGACAAAGACGATCCGTTTACGGATATACTGATCGAGAATGTCTCGGACCGAGACAGCTCCTTCCCGCAGGATCTTGAAAGGATGATAGTTCAGATCGATAACCGTAGACGGCTTGAAATAATACGGCGCGCCGCCGTCGACTACAATATCCAGCAGGCCGCTGAAAAACGCCTCTACTTCATCGGCCGATATCGCTTCTTTTTCCCCGCTCCGGTTTGCCGAAGGAAGGAACAAAGGAGAACCAAGTTCATTGAGCAGGGCCGAAAGAAAAAAATGGTCCGGCACCCGCACTCCGATGGTTGCCCCGTCCACCGCATCATAGACCAGCGTCAACGGTCCCGGCCAGAACCGCTGGGCCAGACGGTACCCGTAAGGCGGTAATATCGCCAGAGCATCCAGAGCCTGCTCGACAGTACCGAAATGCAGGGTATAAGGCTTATCCGAAGGACGCTGTTTAAGAGCAGTAAGTTTTTCCACTGCCGCCTTATCCGCAGGCAAAACCCCCAGACCGTACACGGTTTCGCTAGGCAAAGCCACCACTGCCCCTTTTTCCAAAGCGGTCTTTACTTCTGCGATCGCCTCGGCATTGGATTTATTGGATGAAATACGTACGCGTTTCATTTTTTGAATTTCTGCGATAACTTACGGGATATCGACCGGTACCGGGCATGAGCTAATCCCAGGACAGTTACGGCAAAAATAACCGCATTGATAAATCCCTTTTTACCGATACCGCTGCTTAAAAGGCCTATGCCTTTAGGCACCTCGACAATGGAAAGAAGACTTTCCAGACCGCCGAGACTGCCGGCATCAAGCGGCACACCGATCACCGGAAGGGAGACATAGGCAGCGAGGCATCCGGGCAGGGCCGCGGACAGACCAGCGCAGGCGATGATCACTTCTGTGCCGTTTTTTTCCGCCTTGCTACAGAATTCTCTCAACTTATCGGGATGCCGATGAGCCGAGATGATGTCCAGACTGTAGGATATTTTGTATTGCTGGAGAAGATCGCAGCCTTCTTTGATCACGGCAAGGTCCGACTTGCTTCCTACCACTATGGCTATTTTAGGTTTTTCTTTTTTCCCGGCCATATGATTTCCTTTGTTTCTGCGGCGATTATATTAAAACACCCGGACGCTGATTATTTTTTATTTTATACGTTCAGCAATAATAAGACAATGCTTTATTTCCGATATCGTGACGGAATTGCATGCCGCTGAAACTGATTTCTTTTATAACTTCGTATACCCTGTTCCTGGCCAGGTCCAGGGTTTCTCCTTTGCCGACCACATTGAGGACCCTGCCTCCGCTGGTGACCAGTTTCTTTTCCTCTCCCGGAGAAAGAGTTGTCCCGGCATGAAATACCATGATCTCTCCCCGGTTTTCCGCTGCCTCGACCCCTTTGATCTCGATCCCCTTTTCGTATTTTCCCGGATAGCCGGCCGAAGCCAGCACAACACAAAGACAATGACGGGAATCCCACTGCAGAGAGACCTCGCCCAAAGTGCCGTCTATTGTCTGAACCATCACCCGGGCCAGATCTGACTCAAGTTTAGGCAAGATCACCTGGGTTTCGGGATCGCCGAAACGAACATTGAATTCCAATACCCGGGGAAGATCGTTTTCGATCATCAATCCGGCGTACAACACCCCTTTATATATTTTTCCATCCCCGGCCAGGCCCCTGATAAGCGGATTGAAAATATCCTTCATTATCCTGGCCATGACTTTTTCATTGACCACCGGCGCCGGAGCATAGGCACCCATACCGCCGGTATTGGGTCCCTGATCATTATCATAAATACGTTTATGGTCCTGAGAACTGACCAGAGGCAGCACAGTCGTACCGTCGGTGATCGCCAGTATCGAGGCTTCTTCGCCTTTCAGACACTGCTCGATGACTACCCGGTCTCCGGCACTGCCGAAAATTTTCTTTACCATGATATCATCTATTGCCTTCTCGGCTTCTTTTCGGGAAGAAGGGATGAACACGCCCTTGCCGGCAGCCAGACCGTCTGCTTTTATTACCAGAGGTAATTCCTGACCGCGGACATACTGAAGAGCGGTTTGGGCGTCATCGCACACGACAAAATCAGCCGTAGGTATACCGTACTTTTTCATTATCTGTTTGGCAAAGACCTTGCTTCCCTCCAGACCGGCCAGTTCCCGGTCCGGACCGAAAGCCCTGACCCCCTGCTTTCGGCAGGCATCGACCAGACCTTCTACCAGCGGTGCTTCAGGCCCTACGACCACAAGATCGATTTTTTCTTTGACCGAAAAATCGCAGATCTTTTTTATGTTTGAAGCGTCAATGGCCACATTCTCGGCGACAGAGGCTGTTCCGCCGTTTCCCGGCGCACAAAAAACCCTGGATACCGAAGAAGACTCAGCCAATTTCCAGGCCAGGCAATGCTCTCTGCCCCCCGAACCGACGACCAATACCCGCATCAATATTCTCCCTGAGATATTTTTCTGCCGTTACGGTCTGTTTCTCAACAGACGCAAGGCTGATGACTATTTCCAGACCAGTTTACGTTTCGACCTTATCACTTCGCCGATCAGCGAAGTCGTATAAAATCTGTTCAACAGTGCCCGGGCCGGTTTGACGTATCTTTTCCCCACCACGACGATCATTCCGATGCCCATGTTGAATACCGAATACATCTCTTTATCCGACACCTTGCCTTTGGCCTGGATCAGCCTGAAGATCCTCGGTATCGGCCAGCTTTTACGGTCAAGGGCCATACCCAGACCGGCCGGTATGATCTTGACGGCTTTGGTATAAAAAGCGCCACCGGTCACGTGGGCAATACCTTTAACGGCACTGGGCTGCCGGCAAAACTTATCCAGCAGGTTCATTACCGGGCGGACATAAATACGGGTAGGCCTGAGTATCTCCCGGCTGTGGGCCCGCATTTCTGCCGGCCGGAACACCTTACGGACCAGCGAATATCCGTTGGAATGAACGCCGCTGGAGTGTATCCCCAGGATCATGTCCCCGGCCGAGATCGACAGACCGTTTATCGCTCTTTTTTTATCGACAATGCCCACGCAGAATCCTGCCAGATCATATTCGTTACGGGAATAAAGGCCGGGCATCTCCGCGGTCTCGCCGCCGGTCAGCACGCATTGCGCATCACGCAATCCTTTTTTCAGTCCTTTCATGACATTTCCCAGAACAGCCATATCCATTTTTCCGCAGGCGATATAATCAAGGAAAAAAAGCGGCCGGGCCCCAAGCGCGATGATGTCATTGACGTTCATCGCCACCAGGTCAATGCCGACTGTATTATGTATGCCGAGATTCTGGGCAATGATCAATTTAGTGCCCACACCGTCCGTGGAAGAGACCAGACAGGGATCTTTATAGGCGGTCAGGATCTTTTTCAGATCGAAAAGCGAACTGAAGGCGGTTACTTTTTCTTTCTGCTTTTCGGGAAAAAGCTTTCTGACCAGCGAGATAAAATCCTCGCCTTTTTGAATGTCGACTCCTGCCTTTTTATAGGTTAATCCCATAAAATCCTCGTGTGATTTTGCTATGAAGGCGTTAAAAGACGCAAGCGTTATCCGCCGCAGAGTTACTGCAAACCGGCTTTTTTATATATTTTGTCGATATTTTTGAGATATTCATACGGGTTGAATATCTCTTCCAGGTCTTTCCGGGAAAGATATTTGCTTATCGCCGGACTGGCGCATACCTCTGATTTAAAATCGCTTTTGCGGTTGATCACGTCAAGAGCGATCTTCTGCACCAGATCATAGGCTTTTATCCGGGGGATACCTTTCTGCATAAGATTAAGCAGGATCTTCTGGGAATAGACCAGGCCCCGGTTAAGCTCTATGTTTTTAAGCATCTGCCGGGGATTGACCCGCAACCCCCTGACTATCTGAATTGTTTTCTGAAGCATATAATCGATGGTAATGGTCGAATCGGGAAGCACTACCCGCTCGGCCGAAGAATGGGATATATCGCGCTCATGCCAGAGATTCACGTTCTCATAAGCCACCAGCATATTGCCCCGCAAAAGCCGGGACAACCCGCAAATACGTTCACAAAGGATCGGATTCTGTTTATGGGGCATGGCACTGGAACCTTTCTGCCCTTTGGCAAAAGGCTCCTGGGCTTCCTGTACTTCGGTACGGTGAAGGTGCCGTATTTCGGTGGCGAACCGTTCCAGGGTCGCTCCCAGAAGGGCCAGTAAGGAAAGATAATAGGCGAGCTTTTCCCGCGATACGATCTGGGTCGAGACCGGGGCAGCGGCAATACCGAGCTTTTTACAGATATAAGCTTCTATCCCGGGATCAAGATAGGCAAAAGTACCGACTGCGCCGGATATCTTTCCCGAAGCGACAAAAGAAAGGCTTTCTTTAATCAGGCGTCTTTCTTCTGCCAGATCCTGATAGAGATAAGCGAATTTAAGTCCGAAGCTGTATATCTCGGCGTGAACCCCGTGTGACCGCCCCATGCACAGGGTATCTTTATACTTCAAGGCTTTCTTTTTTACTTCCCGGATCAGTTTATCGAGATCGGCGATGATCAGACCTGTGGCATCCTTTATCTGCCAGGCCAGAGTAGTGTCAAGAAGATCGCTGGAAGTAAGGCCCCAATGAAGATACTGCGCATAACTGCCCAGGGAAGAGGAAACATTTTTGAGAAAGGCAATGATGTCGTGATGCGTGCTCTGCTCTATCTTTTTTATTTTACTTACCGAGATGCGGGCTTTCTGCCGTATGGTCCGGGATACACCTTGGGGGATCTTTTTATACTTTTCCAGGGCTTCGCAAAGCAATATTTCGATTTCCAGAAACCGTCTGAATTTTTCTTCATCGGTCCAGAGAGATCCGATTGGATCAGGAGTATATCGCTCTATCATAGCCCGTTTATCATACCAAAAGAAGCAGGCCCAGTCAAACCATTTTGCGGTATAGAGGTAAGAGAAGCTGGTTGGCTATCGCAATCCTGAAAGATCGCCGAGCGACTGCAGGTAGGCCTCTACTCTTTCCAGAGCCCGCTGCAATTCGAAGATCTGCCGGTCTTTTTCCTGGACCGCGAGATTCAGTTCGTCAATTGCTGCCCGGTTGTCACGCAATTCCCGGCGCAGCCGGTCATTTTCCTGCAAAGCCAGAGAACCCTTTTTGAAATCGCTGTTCAGACGGGCCAGTTCATCGTCTTTTTCTTCGCTTTGCCGTTTAAGCTCGCGGGCAATACCATGAAGCTCGGTTAAAGCGTTCTCCAGTTCGTTTATCCGTTCCTGCGCACCGTCTAAAGCCTGGCGGTCAGCCTGCCAGAGAGATTCGATTTCCTTTGTCCTCGCTTCCAGCCCGGCCCTGCTTTCAACGATCTTCTCCTGTCTGTCCAGATCAGCCAGAGCCGCGGCCAGTTTCCGGTTTAATTGCCGCACTTCCCTTTTCTCCCCGGCCTCTCTGCCTTTCAATTCTTTTTTAAGCCGGCTGAGTTCTTTTTTAAGCTCAGTGCATTTTTCCGAACGGCGCGAAGATAATTCCTCAAGGCGGATCTTCTGATCAGCCAGTTCCCGGCTGAGACGGCTGTTTTCATCCTCCAGCTGTTCTATTCTTGCCTTGGCTTTCTTCATGATCGTTCTGACTTTCTCCCGTTCGGAAAGGGACAGGCCGGATGAACGGAGTTCTTTCTCTTTTTGAACCTTCCTGAGCGTATCGTTCAACTCCCGGAGCCGTATCTCTTTTTCGTCAAGCTGAAGGGATAGACGCTGCCGCTCATCGCGAAGCTGTCTGAGCTCTTCCTGAAGCGAATCGATCTGGTCTCTTTCCCGGGAAACGTTTTTTTCCAGAACATTCATCTTTTGTTCCAATTCATCTACCATGGAATCACGGCAAAGACAGGTGGACGGCAAAAAGAAAACAGGCAGGATCAGACTTAGCAAAAATAATAACGGTGTCTTTTTCATTTACTTTATTGATTATACTTAAAGACCTGTCTCTCTGTCAAATGAATTTTGAAAAAAGGCCCCTCCCCTGTAAATAACCGGTCTATTCAGGGCTCCCGGCCCAGTTTCCCCGCAACCGTTCGCAGGTTTTTGATCCGGGTATCCGGCGTCGGGTGACTGCTTAAAAAGACTATCGGCGCCTGGCTACTTTCATTCTTTAATTTTTCGATCATGGTTACTGCTGCCCGGGGATCAAAACCCGACCGGAAAGCATAGGTCGCCCCCAGGGTATCGGCCAGCAGTTCATCCTGCCGGGAATAACCTGAGGAAACGGCCTGATAAACTATGTTCAGGCCCCGGCGCAAATAAGCCGACTCCGGATCTTTCAAAGCCAGGTCAAAAAGCAGATTCACTCCCAGAGCTACCTGCATCCTCTTTAATGAATGGCGGGCGCAGATATGTCCGATCTCGTGCCCCAGGACAAAGGCCAGTTCGTCCCGGCTGGTCCTGGATACCAGACCGCGGTTGACAAAAACATATCCGCCGGGCAGGGCAAAAGCGTTCAAGGTATCGTCATCGATCACATTAAAATGGTAGGCCAGGTTGGTACGGTCAGAGAAGCGGGCCACCTTTGTTCCGATATCCCGCACATAGGAAAGAATGCGCTGGTCTTTTACCAGCGGTTCTTCCCGGGCGATCTGTTCGGCAAGATTTTTGCCCATGGCCAGTTCGGTCTGTTCAGTAATAAAATAGGTCTCGCGTTGTCTGGTAGCCGGATTGTATATGGTCACGCAGCCTGCCAATAACACTGCCAGCGCTGCCCAACCTGCTTTTCCGCGCCTGTTGAATAAAAATTGCTTTATCTTTCTCACAAGCTGTCCTCCCGAACGACGATCTCTTCCGGAATATTGACGATTATCTCCGGCCCGTTATATTCCCGTATCCGTCCGGTCACTTCGACGGTTTTTCCTTTATAAAAATCGCGCGGTTCGATATTTTCCTCCCGGAACCCGGCCAGGGAATCAGTAAAGATCACCACGGTAAAATCAGAGCGCCAGTCCCTGCCGAAATTCAAAAACACACATTTATCCGACTGATAAGTACTGTTTACCCGGCCCTTTACCCGGCGGATCTCTCCTATATATCTATGCGCCTCTGCGGCATCGACAATTGCGTAGGCGCCCCAGAGGCCGCGGTTTTCGGCGCGGGCTTCTCTCTGGGCCGAAACAAGTGTTTCCTTATATCTCACGTTCGGCGGCCTGGTATAAAGCACGGCATATCCTTTTTCCAGCAGAATACGATTGACCAGGCGATCATCGGCGAACACATAGCCCAGAAGCCGGCCGTATTTATCGGTACGCTGAACATCAAACTCGATATTCACGCATTTGCCCTGGACCAGACTGCGGTTGAATTCAGTGGCTTCCCGGGCAAACGGCTGAGGATCATCTTTCCAGACCTCTTTCTCTTTTATCCTGGTCTCCGGCGTGTCCAGACCGATATAACGCAAAACCGCCCCGTTTGCCAGGCGGATAGTATCGCCGTCGATAACTTCTCTGACGATCAGGCAGGAATCATATTCATGGGGTCCGCAGGAAACGACAAGGGCCGCAAGCAGAAAAAAATATTTCTTAAAAAACAGACAATACCGGGAACTGCCGAACAATCGACCTTACTCCAGTTCTTTTACGATCTTATAAAATATCTTCTGGGCCAATTCCGGTTTAGGAAGGTAACATTTGCGGGCGCTGACCTTCAGACGCTGCGACGTCTCACTGAGCGCATTTATCCTGACGATTACCGCTACTTCATCGGAAACAAGAGCTTTGATCATGCCTCTGGACTCGTCAGCCATAAGTATCTCGGCTTCCTGGCTGTGCAGTATCTCCTGGCTTATATCCCAGAGATCGCGGTAACTTGCCGAAACAGTCCCGGAAGCAGCATCGTTGCTGACCATATAACCGGTAGCTACCCCTGCCCCTATCAATACCGGCACGCACCCGCTGGCGGCCAGCAATCCGGCGAAAAGAATCATGACTATCGCTCTATTTTTCATCACCGAGTCCTTCTTTATGCTTTTTCATTCAAAATACCCTTGAAGGTAGTATATCAACGAACATTTATCCGTTCAACCCTATTTTTCGCAAAAGCTGATTTGCAAAGCTTTCAGATCGCCAAGAAGATTTTCGTACCCGCTGAACTGCCGTGACACAAACCCCAGAGCAGTGGCCGCCTCGATCAGATCGCTCCGGTCATCGATATAGACAGTATCGGCCGGATCGCGGCCGCTCATTTCCACCAACCGGTCATATATCTCTTTTTCCGGTTTGACCGATTTTACCCGGTAAGAAAGGATGAGCCCGTCAAACAACGAGAACACCGCGGCATATTTTTCATAAAGATAATCAAAATGCAACTCGGTGATATTCGAGATCATATATACCGGATAATTTTTTTTCAGCCGCATGATAAGATCGATGACTTCGCGATTGGGCCGGAATATCCCGCACCAGATCCGGATAAACTCATCGAAATCGACAAGAACACGAAAGGCTCTCCTGAATTTTTCGTAGAACTCTCTGCTGCTGATCAGCCCTTTTTCGAAATCGCGTCCGAAATCACTGTAAAACAGACTTTCCATGACCTGATCGCGGGAAGCATCTATCCTGCCGGTCATCTTTTCCAATGCGGTTTCATATTCAAAATCGAAAACCACTCTGCCCAGATCAAAAGCCAGACATTTCGTCATATCCTCTCCTTAAATCAGCTCTTAAGATCATATCTCTCTACTCTCTACTCTCTACTCTCTACTCTCTACTCTCTACTTTTTCTTAAAGCTGTCGCCTCGTCCCCAATCCACCTTAAGGCCTGCCTTTTTTATTGCCGCCGTGGCTTTTTCCAGAGTGATCCGGGCCTTGTTATCATAAATCGTATAGTGTGTGCTTAATTCCCCGGGCGTAAAATCCGGCATGATCACATTACAGCCGGCTTTCAGGCCCATGTCCAGTCCCTGGCCTGGTTCGACCGTTTCCAAAGCAGTGGTCACCGGCAAAAGAATATCGGGAGATATCAGTCGCACCAGTGCCAGGACTTTGATCGTCAGTTTGGCTGAACCGGCAGGATCGGCATGCAAAGGCGTGTCATGATGCGGAATAAACGGCCCGAAACCGGCCATATCGGCTTCTATTTCTTTTGTGTAAAGTATATCCTCGGCGATATTTTCTATCGTCTGAAAAGGAACGCCGATCATGCCTCCTGTGCCCACCTGATAACCTATCTTTTTAAGCTGCTCCAGACAGGTCTTACGCTGACGCTGAGTTTGCCCGGGATGCAATTTTTTATAGAGGTCAGGACTGGCTGCTTCCAGCTTCAGCAAGTACCGGTCTGCTCCGCTGTCGAAAAAAGCCTTGTATTCGTCGAGCGGACGTTCGCCCAGAGAAAGAGTTACCGCCACATCAGCCGGGATTTTTTTGATCCGGGATACAATTCCGCATATGGTCTTAGCCGTATAATAAAAATCATCGCCGGACTGCAATACCAGTGTCCTGACGCCCTGGCCGATTATTTTTTCGGCAAGGGCAACGATCTTGTCCGGCTCCATACGGTAGCGGATAAGCTGCTGGTTGTCTTTTCGCAGGCCGCAATAAAGACAGTTCCTCATACAGTAATTGGAAAATTCGATGATGCCCCGCAGAAAAACCTTCCGGCCCACGGTAAAATTACGCAGGTCACAGGCCTGTCGGCAAAGATCCGTATAATCTTCAAATCGCAGCTTTTCGATTATTTCCTGTTTATCCATAGCCTGACCTCGCGCTGGAAAAGAGGCTTTCCCGGGCCGGATAAGGAGGAACAAATCCCGCCGATCGTATCCGGTCAAGGTCATATTCCCTGTCTTTAAGAAAAAAAGAAAGGGCTCTGCTTACCCCGGGAAAACACAGAGCTGCTGATTTTATTCTGTCGGGTAAATTCCAGGGCGGCGGCGCCTTTCTGGCCCGGCACCACAAGGAAAAGATCTCTTTCTGGGTAAGAGCTTCATCATCGGCTGCGAAATAAGTGTTCTCTAAAAAAATCCTCTGTTCCAGGGAAAAAATCATTGCCGCGACCACGTTCTTTACATAGGCCAGATGCAGTATATGCCTGCCGTTATCGACCAGAGGCAGCAGACGCAACTGCAGCAGCTTCAGCAATGTTTCCTGCAGATGCGGCTCGCCTTCGCCGTAGATCATGGGCGGGCGGATGATCACTGCCGGCACCCCTCTCTGGCGCCAGGCAAGAACTTTCTTTTCCGCCTCTATCTTGGATTCACCGTAAATACTGTTAGCTTTATAGGGAAGATCCTCGCTTAACGGTATTTGCTGATGGCCGTTCACTACAGCCACGGAACTGATATAAACAAGACGATTCACTTTCAGCGAAAAAGCCAGCTCACAGATATTTTCCGTGCCGTCGATGTTCACCTTTTGCAGCAATCCGGCATTTTTCCCTACATAACCGGCGCAATGAAATACCGCCTGGATATCATAGGGCTTTATCCGGGCCGCAAGTTCCGGATCGTTGATGTCAGCCTGCACCAGGATGGCGCGGCGTGGCAGGAAAGCTGCGGCTTTTTGCCGGCTGCGTATAAGACAGACTATCCGGTGCCCTCCCTGATCAGCCAGAACCCGTACCAGATGCCTGCCGATAAATCCCGTAGCCCCGCTAATCAGTATATTCATCTTTATTCCTCAGCTTCTTTATGCTTTGCCGCCCGGCAGAGCAGCAATGCGCTGCTGCCGTTGATCAAGCAGATCGGATATTTCCCGTAAACTGTCCGGTCTGATGGCGAAATCAAAAGCCGCGGCATTTTCGGCGACCTGAGAAGCCCGGCGCGAACCAACCAGAACCGAACTGACCCCGGGACGATTAGCAGTCCAGTTCAATACCAGTTGGGAAAGTGATTTGCCGTGACTATCGGCTATCGATCTTAATTTTTCCGCTATATCCCGGTTGATGGAAAAATACGGTTCGCGCAGGTCTTTTTTGTTTTTGCGGCAGAGGTCATCGGGGACCGGCACGTCTTCCAGAAAAAATTTACCGGTAAGGATACCGGAATGCAATGGCACGTAGGTCAAGAGAGAGATTTTCTTCTGCCGGCAAAAAGGGATTATTTCTTTTTCGATATCTCTCATGAACATATTGTAAGGCGGCTGCAGGCTGTGCAAAGGACAGTGGGCCATAAATCTCTTTATCTGCTCCAGGGAATAATTGCTTACGCCGACGGCGCGGATAATACCTTTTTGATAAAAATCATACATTATCCCGGCTGTCGGCTCGACCGGATTTTTCGGGTCAGGCCAGTGCACCTGATAAATATCGATATAGTCGGTACGCAGCCGCTGCCGCGACTCGTCGATCTCCTGTCTCATTTTCTGCGGCGAAAGATCGTGGAATACCGAGCGGCCCTGCCAGCTCAGGCCCAGTTTAGTGGCCAGCAGAACCCGGGAACGCAATCCCCTCTTTTCCAGAAAAGCGCCGATCACGCTTTCCGAACGGCCCCGGCCGTAGACCGGAGCTGTATCGATAAGCGTGACGCCTTGTTCCAGAGCGGTTTCCAGAACCTCTACCGAATCGCCGTCCTGCTGAGGGCCCCACCATATGTCTCCGCCAAAAGCCCAGGTCCCCAGGCCCATCAGCGAAACATGAATATCCAGGCTGGATATCTGCCTTGTTTCCATTTTTAAAGAGAAAGCGCCTTTCTGGTCTTCTCCACTATTTGTTTTTTTATCCGGTCGGAAAGAGGCCGGTTGCAGTATACGACCAGGCCCAGGCGTTCGGTGAGACGTATTTTTTCCGGCGGGAAAAGGGGCGTGTCCCGGCCCGCAACGCCGGCCAGATATGACCAGCGACAAACAATGATCTCGGCCAGCTGCAACAGCGCGCCGTTCTCACTCTCGATCTCTCCGGCTACCTGACAAAAAGCCTGCAGCGTTTCTTCAGAAATAAAGGTCTCTTTCTCCCTGGGCGATCCGTTCATAATAGGCACTGAATTGCGGGTATACTTTAGGAAGCTGCTTCTGGACCTCCTCGATCTCTTTTTTAATAACGATCTCGCCGGCTTTTTTTGTTTCCTCACTGGCAAAATCATCCAGCCATTCCCGAAAAGTAAGCACGGCGTTCAGTTTGCAGAATTTTCCTTCCTGGCCGCAGCGCAAAAGGTCCATAATGCTCTTACCGGTCCGGCCGCAGCGATAACCGGCAGTACAAAAAGAAGTAATGTAGCCCATTTCGGCAAATTCTCTGATCACTTCGTCCAGACTGCGCGTGTCCCCGAGAAGAAACTGCTGGCGGTCGCCCTGCTGCTGATCATAAATATCGCTGTAAGAACCGATACCGATACGGCTGGAGGCATCGGTCTGAGTACAGCCTAAAGAAATAGTCTCTCTTCTTATCCGGGAATTTTCCCGGGCAGTGATTATCATCCCGGTATAGGGAACAGCCAGTCTGATCACCGTGATCAGTTTTTTGAATTCATCGTCGCTGACCCGGTAACCGGGACTGTCACAGAACGGCGTATTGGCCGCCGGCTCGATACGGGGAAAAGATATGGTATGCGGTCCGATGCCGAATTTTGCTTCCAGCTCGATAGCATGGGCCAGTAATCCCAGGACCTCGAATCTCCAGTCATAAAGCCCGAACAAAGCGCCGATACCCACGTCATCGATCCCTGCTTCCAAAGCCCGGTGCATGGTATATAAACGCCAGTGATAATCCCCTTTTATCGTACCCCGCGGATGAAGGGCTTCATAAGTGGGCCGGTGATAGGTCTCCTGGAAAACCTGATAAGTACCTATCCCCACCTGATGCAGACGTTTCAGGTCGTCAATGGCAAAAGGCGGGATATTCAGATTAGCCCGCCGGATCTGGCCATACCCTTTTTTGGTCTTGACCTTTACGCTGTATAATGCCTGGACAGTATCGGCAATATAATCGACATCGGTCAAAGGATGTTCCCCATAGACCACGATCAGACGCTTGTGACCGATAACACCGGCCAGGACCTCGGCCTCCCGCTTAAGTTCCTCGACAGTAAGCATCTTTCTTTTTTCCTGAGTATTGGAAGTACGGAACCCGCAATAGGCGCAGTTGTTCACGCAGAGATTGGCCACATAAAGGGGAGCAAAAGTTACGATACGGTTATCGTACACCTTCTTTTTTACCCGGGCCCCGGTCTGTTTCATCTCCTCCCAGAGATCCGGGTCTTTTACATTGATCAGACAGGCTGCTTCGTCAAAAGTCAATGTCTCTACGGCCATTGATTTGGCCAGGATATCCCTCACTTTTCGGGGATCGGGATCTTTATTGTCGCTCAGGACTTTCCTGATCTTCGCTTCGTCAATAAAATCCTTTTCGCCTTCCATATATTTGGCGATCTCGTCTCTTTTGATGCGCTGTTTTACCCAGGTCTGAACATCGACTGTTTTTGTGGTCATAGGTTCACCTCCGCTCTCGAACATTAATCCTTTAAACAGGCCGCAGAATAACTCCTTATTTAAAATCCGGACCGGTCACTTTGCTCAATGCCGATTTAACCGATACTCCTTCGATATTTCCCAACCTGCCGGTCAAAGCGCCCAGCTCATCGGTTGTGGCATCGACGATAAGGGTGATCACGCTGCAATTTCTCTCTTTATAGGGCAATCCTACCCGGGCCACGATATCTCCGGCATATTCGGATAACACGGTATTGACCGCAAGAGAATGTTTTTCCCGGTCTTCGATGATTATCCCCACAAAGCCTAAACGTTTTTCCATATTCTTTCTTTCGCAAATGACCAAAAAAAATCCCGATACTGCCGCTCCTGCGGTATTATCGGGATAACATCTCACTTTTTTCCCTTAAGCTCAGAGACATCTCCTTACCGCAGGAACGATTAAATTATACCTTAAATAATCCTGAAAATCCAGAAAAATAATGCCGTCGTAAAGCCGGCAGGATCAGAATCACTTTTTATAAAGAGGCCGGGCTTTATAATGAGTGTGCAAAAGCTCGTGGGCTTTTTTGCTGAGAGGTTTTTTCAGATAAGTCTCATATAATTTTTTGACAAAAGGATTTTCATGGGAAAGCCGGACCGGTCTGGTCTGATCGTCTTTGTACAATCCGGCAGACCTTACCGTGCGCAGCCGGTCAGTGACGCCGTAAGGCTGACCTCCTCCGCCCACGCATCCGCCCGGGCAGGCCATTACTTCGATAAAATGATAGGGAAGTTCTTCTCTTCTGACCAGAGCATCGCGAACTTTTTTAAGCACCTGTTCCACATTGCCCAGGCCATGAGCCACGGCAATACGAACCTTGGTGCCTTTTATATCCACCTCTGTTTCTTTAACCCCTTTCAGACCGCGTACATCTTTGAATTCTACCTCGCCCAAAGTCTCGCCGGTAATAAAGCAATAGGCACTGCGCAAGGCTGCTTCCATGACCCCGCCGGTAGCTCCGAATATGACACCGGCGCCGCTGTATTCTCCCAGGATATGGTCCGGTTCTTCGTCAGGCAGAGAAGTGAACTCTATACCGGCCTGTTTGATCATCCGGGAAAGTTCCCGGGTCGTAAGCGATACATCTACGTCCTGAAATCCCGAAGCATACATCTCGGCACTGCGTTTGACCTCGTATTTTTTCGATGTGCAGGGCATCACCGAAACAACATACATCCGGGCCGGATCGATCTTGTTCTTTTCGGCGTAATAGGTCTTGGCCAGAGCCCCGAGCATGGCCTGAGGGGATTTGGCCGAAGAAAAATAATCGATCATGTCCGGATAGAATTTTTCCATAAAATCGACCCAGGAAGGACAGCAGGTAGTGATCAACGGTAATTTGCCCTTGCCCCGGGCAAATTTTTCCACGAATTCAGAAGCCTCTTCCATGATCGTCACATCAGCGGAAAAAGTGGTATCGAATACCGCCCTGAACCCCATACGACGCAAAGCCGCGTAAAGTTTCCCGGTGAATATCTCGCCGTCCTGGAATCCGAAGGCCTCGCCGATAGCTACTCTCACTGCCGGAGCGATCTGCACCACACAATATTTTTCCTCGTCATAAAGTGATTCCCATACTTCCCGGGTCTGGTCCATTTCGAAAATCGCACCGGTCGGGCAATGGGCCGAACACTGACCGCAGCGTACACAGGGGCTTTCAGCCAGATTGATGTCCCCGGCCGGAGAAATGCGGGTCTGGATCCCCCGTTCCAGAAAGGAAAGGGCCCAGACGTCCTGCCTTTCCTGACAGACCTGGACACAACGTCCGCACTGAATGCACTTGCGGGGATCGATGACTATGGTGCCGGTAGAACTATCCTGAGGCAGCTGACGCAAAAACTGCCGGAAGGGCTGCTCCCTGATCCCGAAATCGGCTACCATCTTCTGCAGTTCGCAATTATTATTTCGGCCGCATTCCAGACATTCATTGGGATGATTGGAAAGAATAAGCTCGATCACCGTGCGGCGTATTTCCTGAAGCTCATGATCATGGGTTATGATATCCATACCTTCTTCCAGAGGCGTACAGCAGGACCGCAGCATTTTTTTCGTACCCTTTACCTTGACTATACAGATGCCGCAGGCAGCAGTCGCATCGAGATCAGGATGTTTACAGAGCGTGGGTATGTTGACATTGATCTTTTTTGCCGCGTCCAGGATGGTTGTTCCCGGCTCTACCTGTACCGAAACTCCGTTGATAACCGCGTTGACCATGGATGCTTACTCCTTGATTATGGCACTGAATTTACAGACCTGAAAACATTGTCCGCACTTTATGCATTTTTCGCTGTCGATGGTATAGCCCTGTTCCCGGTTACCGCTGATGGCATTGGCCGGGCAGACCCGTAAACACATACCGCATTTCTTGCATTTTTCGCTTTTTATCGTATAGCTCAGCAGGTCCAGACATTTGGCTGCCGGACATTTCTTCTGCTCGATATGAGCCTTGTATTCATCAAGAAAATGATTGAGCGTCGACACCACAGGATTGGGAGCAGTCTGACCCAGACCGCACAAAGATGCCTTTTGCATTGCCTTAGATATCTTCCGCAATTTTTCTATGTCCCCGCTCTCGGCCTGTCCTCTGGTCATCCTGGTCAGGATATCCAGCATCTGGCTTCCGCCTATCCGGCAGGGAGCGCATTTACCGCACGATTCTTCCACGCAGAACCCCAGATAAAACTTGGCAATGTCCACCATGCAATCGGTATCATCCATGACGATCATACCGCCCGACCCCATGATCGAACCAAGCCGGCCCAGGTTCTCATAATCGACCGGCGTATCCAGATATTCCTCGGGGATCACTCCGCCCGACGGACCTCCGGTCTGCACGGCTTTTATGGCCCGGTTATCGGCCACGCCGCCCCCGATATCATAGACGATCTCGCGCAAAGTAAGCCCCATGGGGACTTCGATCAATCCCGAATTCTTCACTTTACCGGTCAAAGCGAATACCTTTGTACCTTTGGATGTTTCGGTTCCTACTTTTGCATAGCCGGCAGCGCCGTTAAGAAAAATATACGGCACATTGGCCAGAGTTTCCACATTGTTGATCACGGTCGGCTTGCCCCACAACCCTTTTATCGAAGGGTAGGGCGGGCGCGGCGTGGGAGTGCCGCGTTTACCTTCGATCGAAGCGATCAAAGCCGTTTCCTCGCCGCAGACAAAAGCACCGGCACCGAGACGTATTTCCAGATCAAAACTGAGATCGGTTCCCAGGATCGAATCTCCCAGCAGACCGTATTCCCGGGCCTGATCGATCGCTTTCTGGATACGCTCTATAGCCAGAGGATACTCGGCCCGCACATAGAAATAACCCTGGGATGCGCCGATAGTATAACCGGCAATGATCATGCCTTCGATCACCGAATGAGGGTCTCCTTCCAGCACACTGCGGTCCATATAGGCTCCGGGATCGCCTTCATCGGCATTACAGATTATGAACTTCTTATCAGCCTGGGTCTTGCGGGCGAAATTCCATTTCATCCAGGTAGGAAAACCGCCCCCGCCTCTGCCGCGCAGGCCGCTGAGTTTAAGGTCATCGATGACTTTCTCCTGATCCAGCTCAAAAAGGACTTTATAGAGGCCTTTATATCCCCCCTGAGAGATATAGTCATCAATACTGTCCGGATCGATCACTCCGCAATTACGCAATACGATGCGAAGCTGTTTTTGCTTCTTTTTATATTCCAACTCCCTGATCGGCTGGTTCCTGATCACGGTAAAAGACACGATCTTCTCTATATCATCTTCTTTAACCCCGCTATAGATCAGACCGGCAGCAGGGATACCGACTATGATACCCTGGTTATAGATACCGGGATCAGCCACCCGGACCAGCTGGACATCCTGGAGGAGATCGTGTTGACGCAGCTGCTCGAGAAATTTATTGTAAAATTCTTTGGTCCTGTCCAAACCGGTCGTATCGGTATCTTTTATATAGATGAACTGTTTATACATCGGCTTATCCTGTCTTCTCTGTTCCTGACTCTCGGCCGTCATTTCATCACCACATGGTCGTTCATCAGGCGCTTGCCGCAGAGATGTTTATCCACGATCCCCAGAGCGGCTTTTTCATCGACGTTTCCGTAAATGACCCCGGGAACGCCTTCGATGTCCACTTCCACCAGCGGCTCGCAGTAACACATGCCGAGACAACCGGTCTTTTTCACAATCACATCCAGATTGCGGCGTTTTATCTCTTTCTGCAAAACCGCGTATACTTTATCGGCGCCGGCAGCGATACCGCAGGTGCTCATGCCGACCCTGACGACATTTTTCGGACCGGGTTCAGGTGATTTTAAGATTTGCTCAAATTGTTCACGATTCAGCTTTTTCATGTTCTTCCCTGTCCACATACTCGGCAAGGATGCCGGGTATCTGCTCTTTGCTCAATTTTCCGTAAACTTTATCGTCGATCATCATCACCGGAGCAAGACCGCAACAGCCCAGACAGCGCACCGGCTCGATGGTAAACAGCCCGTCGGCAGTGGTCTGGCCCGGTTCGATATGGAGAATATTACGCAATTCGTCAAGTATCTCGCTGGCCCCTTTAAGATAACAGGCCGTACCCATACAAAGGGATATCTTATGGCGGCCCGGCTTTTCCAGCTTGAAAAAATTATAAAAAGTTATCACTTCATAAATACGGGCCAGGGGCACATTCAGTAATTCCTGCAGCTCAAAGGAGACCTGGCGCGGTATATAGCCGTAGCGGTTCTGGATGGCATGCAGGATCATTATCAGATTTCCCTCGACACCCTGCCATTTATCGGCCAGTTCTTCGATTTCTTTTTTAAGGTCGCCTAAGGGTTTGTTCTCCTCTGTCATCGATAGATCCTCTTTTTGTGATTATCCGGCGCCGGGCAAGCAAGACACCGCTAAATTTGTGATAATTTTCACAATGTTTGGCAAAAAAGGATTATAGCACCGCTGCCGCGGCTGTCAAATATTTTTTATTTTTTTTCAGTCGAGAGCGGATAAACGCTGGTAGATGACCCCGATCTGCTTCTGGATCAGGGAATATTCTTCGGGCGCGCTTTCCATGGTCTTTACCTTCAATACTTCCTGAAAAGCCTTTACTGCTTTTTCCAGATTGCTTTTTTCCTCTTCCAGGGCGGAAAGAGAATGATAGGCAACTGCCCGGTTTTTATGCAACAGGGCATAATCCTGGGGATTGTTGCCGGCATTGATAACGGTCAAAGCCCGGTCATAGGCTGTTATCGCTGCTTCCAGATTTTCCTTTTTATCGGCATGCCCGGCAAGCCCCTGAAAGGCAATACCCATATTTTTCTGAATCAGGGCATATTCAGCCCCGTCTGCTTCTTTTGATATCACCGAAAGAGCCTCGTTATAGGAAGCAATAGCCGTAAGCAGATTTTCCTGCTCATCATTGTCGCGGGCCAGAACCTGATAGGAGATCCCTTCGTTTTTTTTCAATCTGGCGAATTCAACCGGATCGTTTTCCCGCGTGTAATATTTCAAAGCTTCCTCATAGGCAAAAATCGCCTGAGAAAGATTCTCTTCTTTTTCGTTCCGGGAAGAAAGATTCTGGTAAGCAATACCCATATTTTTCTGAAGAAGAGCGTATTCGGCAAATTCATTTTGTTCGTTTACTACAGTAAGCGCCTTTTTATAAGCGGCGATCGCCTGAGCCAGATAACTCTGCTCATCTCTGGTCGTGGCCAGGATCTGGCAGGCATTGGCATAATTCTTGTAAAGAGCCGCATAACCCTGCCGGTCGTTTTCGGCGGTTATTACTTTAGCAGCCTCATCATAAAAAAGCAGCGCTTTGAGCAGATTATTGTCGCGGTCCTCATGCCCGGCAAGTTTATGGTAACTTACGCCTAAATTCATCTGAAGCGACGCATACTCCCGGGGCCGGGTAGCGATCGATACTGTCTTCAGGGCCTGTTGAAAAGATTCAATGGATCTTTTGAGATTTTCACTGATCTCTGACATGTCCGCCTTCTTTCTCGTTTATATCAGGTTTAAAGCTTGAAATATCTCCAGACAGGCCCCGGCTCTGTTCAAAGTATAGAAATGGATTCCCGGCACGCCGCCGGCAATAAGTTCGCGCGCCTGGGCCACGGCATATTCGATGCCCAGGGCCTGGACAGCCTCTTTACCATTTTCAGCCTCGGCTTCCTCCAGCCTGGCCAGGAACGGTTCGGGGATGCTGGCACAGTCTTTGTCCAGGATACGTTTTAATCCGGAAAGCGTGGCTACGGGAAGGATACCGGGGATGACCGGCTTATCCACTCCGGCTGCCCTGACCCGCCGGACAAAATCCCAGTACAGGGAATTATCAAAAAACAGCTGGGTGATTATGAGATCGGCTCCCTGATCGCATTTGAATTTCAAAAACCGGATGTCCTCATTTAAATCGGTTGAATCAGGATGACCTTCGGGATAGCCGGCAACGGCAATCCCCATACCCGGACAGACCCTGCGGATAAAAGCTACCAGGTCCGAGGCATAAACAAACTCTTCCCCGCCTGCCGGCTGTTCATCTTCCTGCGGCAGGTCGCCGCGTAAAGCCAGCACATTATCCACGCCCTGATCTCTCAATTCCTGGAGAAAATCGCGGATCGATTTGCTGGAAGCTCCCACACAGGTAAGATGGGCCATGGGTTCCAGGCCCAGTTCTTTTTTCAGACGCACGGTTATCTCTCTGGTAAATTCCCGGGTACTGCCTAAAGCGCCGTAGGTCACTGACACGTAAGCCGGATCTACTGCCTGCAATCTCTTTACTGTGGAAAAAAAACGAGGCCAGCGCTCTTTTTCCCGGGGAGGGAAAAATTCCAGCGATACAAAAAATTTTCTGTCTCTGATCTTATCGATTATACGCATGTCCGGCCTTTTCCGGCAATTTCGCCCGGGTATTATATTTATTATCTTAAATTATTCACTCTGATGCAACATAATAATGCCTGGTCCCCGGTCATTTCTCACACTTTGCCCAGAAGCATCAGTATGCCGATGATGATAAACAGTGAACCGGCGACTGCCCGCACTGCCTCAGGGCGGAAATAGCGTGCCAGCAGCGCGCCCAGCAATACTGAAAAAGCAGTGATCACGATATAGGCGACAACCGAGCCGCACCATACCGTAAACGGTTTACCGGTCCTGGCAGCCATGGTAATGCCCACCAGCTGGGTCTTATCAGCGCACTCAGCCAGAAATACCGCGCCGAAAGTGGCAAAAAATATCTTCCAGTCCATAACTTTTCTCCTGTATTGATATTATCGTTTGAATAAACGCTGAAATTTTTCTATTTCCTGCCGGATTAGAGGAGCTTTCAGCACGGCAGAAATAGCGCATATGGCATCAGCTCCGGCCGAAATCACCTGCCGGGCATTTTCCAGGGTAATACCGCCGATAGCCACCAGCGGGAGATCGGTTATCTTCCCTATCTTTCGTATCAGCTCGACCCCGGCCGGGATTCCGGCATCGGCCTTGGTAGCCGTGGCAAAGATCGGCGAAACACCCAGATAATCAGCACCTTTTTTAATTGCTTCTCTGGCCTCGTTTAGAGTATGAACCGTGATACCGATGATCGCCTCAGGCCCCAGAATAACACGGGCTTTATCCAGAGGCAGATCATCCTGTCCCAGATGCACTCCGTCGGCTTTACTGGCCAGAGCCACATCGATCCGGTCATTTACCAGAAAAACCGCTTTCCGGCACAGCCAACGGATCTTTTCCGCTTCCCGGCACATCATCCGGGAAGAAAGTCTTTTTTCCCGGTATTGCACTACCCTGACCCCGGCTGCCAGGGCGTTTTGGACATCGTTTTCCACGCTGTCCCGGCTCATTTCCCGGTCAGTAATAAAATAGTAACCGCCGATATTCAACATGCTATTTTCTGACGCGTCTTAACCGTCCGGGCATCAAGAGAAAACAGGCTGTCAAAAAGAAGTTCTTTGAAAGCAGCCGGCCCCCTGGCCTGCTCTGCCGCGCCTTCGGCAGCAATGCCCAGACAGCAGAGACCGGCAGCAGTTGCTGCCGCCAGATCTTTATTGGCCCCGGCAAAAGCACCGATGACCGAAGCAGCCATACATCCGGTGCCCACTACCTTAGACATCATCTCATGACCGTTGTAAACCTTGTACAATGCTTTACTGTTTATAACTATGTCGGTCTGGCCGGTGACCGCTACCAGGCACTTTCTCGCGGCAGCCAGCGAAGCGGCGATATCCACTATATCTTTATCTACTGAACCGGCATCGACCCCCCGGGTAATGACTTTTTCGCCGGCCAGCCGGGCGATCTCCGACACATTGCCTTTGACCACATCTACCTTTATCTCGTCCAGCAGTTCAAAACTTTTTTTGTCCCGGAAAGGAGTAGCCCCGGCCCCGCATACATCCAGCACAACCGGGATCTTTTTTTCATTGGCTTTGCGACCGGCGATCTTCATCGCCTCGATGAGTTCTTCGGTCAGAGTGCCGATGTTCAAAACCAGGCTGGAAGAAAGTGCTGCCATATCGGCTGCTTCCTGACAGGCATGGGCCATGACCGGCGCAGCTCCCAAAACCTTGACGATATTGGCACAGTCATAAATAGTTACCCAGTTGGTAATATGATGTACCAGAGGTTTTTTCTCTCGTACCTTTTCCAGAAACAAAGCGCAATCCATGGCTTTTTCCTCCTTATCCGCGAATTATACCATAAAATATGAAATTAAAAAAATGCCGGGAAGCAGGCTTCGGAAAAAAATGAGAGCAGCTGTCATTCAGTTAAAGACCGCCGGCCGGTTACTTTATTGTCTTGATTTTACGGTTAAGACAGCGCCGGTTCTATTTGAAAAAGAAATCGATAAACGGATCGTCGAAACGCTGCGACATCCTTTTATAGGACCGCGACAAAAAAATGATAAAGATACCTTCGAAAATGAGGATAAAAGCAACGATCCAGGAAAGCAGTTGAGGGAAGACGGCGATCAAAATACCGGCAATGATCAGGATAAGACCTAAGGCCATTTCTTACCTCCTGTATTAGCTACCTGCTCTTACCGCCGCAGGCGGCACTCTCTACTCGCTACTCTCTACTTGCTACTTTTAATCAAGAATAGATCCCAACTCCTATATACCCGTATAGACCCGCTTCTGATAATGGGTGTGCAGAAGCTCATGAGCCAGATGGCCGTTGGGCTCATGGAGAAATTCATCGTATAATTTCCTGAGCGCAGGGTTCTGATGCGATTGCCGGTAATGCAGACTTTTATCTTCTTTATAAACCGCCTCAGCCCGTTTTTTCCTGGTCTCCAGATCAGTAGGCAGGGGCTGGCCGCCGCCGCCGATACAACCGCCGGGACAGGCCATTATCTCTATGAAATGATAAGGGCTTTTACCGTCGCGGACGTCTTCCAGCACTTTACGGGCATTGCCCAGACCATGGGCCACTGCCACTTTTACCGGCATCCCGTCAATATCCACAGTAGCCTCTTTTATCCCTTCCAGTCCGCGCACCGCAGTCAGCTCGATATTCTCAAGTTCCCGGCCGGTAAGATAAAAATATCCGGAACGAAGCGCTGCTTCCATCACTCCTCCGGTAGCGGCAAAGATAGTCGCCGCGCCTGTCGACTGGCCCAGAGGATCGTCAAATTCCTCGTTTGGCAAAGCCGCGTAATCGATACCGGCTTCTTTTATCATCCGGGCAGCTTCCCGGGTGGTCAGCACGTGATCCACGTCAGGAAAAGATTCGCTTTTCTTCAGCCCCAGTTTATCTTTCCAGTAGCGGAAAGCGCTGTTCATTTCCGGCCGTTCAGCTTCGAACTTTTTGGCTGTACAGGGCATGATCGAAACCACCACTATACGGCGGGGATCGATATTCATTTTTTCGGCATAGTAGGTCTTGGCCAGGGGACCGAACATCTGCTGCGGCGATTTGCAGGTAGACACATGATCCAGTATGCCCGGAAAAAAAGTCTCGGCGAATTTTATCCAGCCCGGCGAACAGGAGGTTATCAGCGGCAAAACACCTTTATTCTTGATCCGGGAGATCAGTTCTGTCCCTTCCTCGATGATCGTCAGGTCAGCCGCGAACTGAGTATCGAATATCCTGGCGAATCCCAGACGGCGCAGGGAAGCAGCCAGCTTGCCGGTGGTAGGAGTGCCGGCGGCAATAGCGAATTCTTCGCCGATCGCGGCCCGTATTGCCGGAGCGGTCTGGACGACTACCACCTTATCCGGGTCAGCCAGGTCTTTCCAGACTTTTTTTATGGCGCTTTGTTCGATAAGAGCTCCCGTAGGACAGACCAGAACGCATTGTCCGCAATTGACGCATTCTGAACGGCCCAGGCCTTTATCGAAAAAAGCGGCGATCTGCGTGTGCAGGCCCCGGCCGGTAAACTCGATGGCCTTGACCGTCTGGATATGGGAACATACTTCCACGCAGCGACCGCACAGTATGCATTTATTGGGATCGCGGACAATGGAAGGCGAACTGTCGTCGATAGCAAAATCCTTTTTACGGGTCTTCTCGTAACGGATATTTTCGATGCCCAGTTCATGGGCCAGCTTCTGAAGGTCACAGACCTGATTTTTTTCGCAGGAAAGGCAATCCTGGGGATGATTGGCCAGGATAAGTTCCAGGTTCACCCGCCGCGCTTTTCTGACCCGTTCCGTGCCCGTAAATATCTCCATACCATCCCGTACCCTGGTCACACAGGACCGCAGCAAAGTCCTGGCCCCTTTGACTTCGACCACGCATAATGAACAGGCAGCCCGCTGGCTGACATCCTCCAGATAACAAAGCACCGGTATATTTATGCCATTATCCTGACAGGCCTTCAGCACAGTTATGCCTGCAGGCACCTGATATTCTTTTCCGTTGATCCTGATATTGACTTTTTTTTCGTTCATTTTTTTCTCCCTGCTTGTGGCTATTGCTATGCTTTATCGGCTTCTCTTTTCGACCTTATAAAGATCATTCCCTGACATCACAGCGCAGACAGCGCTGACATTCAGCCAGAGCCTGTTCCCTGGTCAGGCCGCAGGATATTTCCCGGAAATTACCGGTACGGCTTTTTACTGCCAGTTTTTTGATGGTCTGTTTATTGCCGCCCATGGGTTTGAACGGTACGACCTGCTCGTAATCGAACTGCTTATACAGCGATGCAAAGCGGTCTTTACCGGTCAAAGCCCGGTCGATCGCCTGAGCCGCCCTCTTTCCCTGGGCCATGGCCTGTACTGCCGTACCAGGACCGGTCACTGCATCGCCGGCAGCATAGACGTTGGCCAGAGATGTCTCGAGAGTGAATTTATCGGCATTTATCGCCCCCCAGGAATCGAGTTTTATGCCGCACTGACCGATAAACCCGGCATCGACCCGCTCACCGATTGCCAGGATCAGACTGTCGCAGACCAACTCTTCTTTTTCGCCGCTCGGTTCAGGCCGGCGGCGCCCGGAACGGTCATAGGCTCCGGGCTTCATCTTTTCCACGACCAGACTCCTGACTTTATTCTTTTCTCCCCTGATCTCCAGAGGAGCGCGGAAAAATCTGAATTTTATTTTTTCCTTATAAGCGTCCTCGATCTCCACCACATTAGCCGGCATATCTTTTCGGTCCCGGCGATAGACTACCGTAACCTCGGCCCCCAGGCGGCAGGCAGTACGGGCCGCATCGATGGCCACATTGCCGCCGCCGATAACCGCTACTTTTCTGCCCAGAACCGGTTTCCGGTTTTTAGCCACCTCTTCCAGGAAAGCCGGGCCGGAAAAAACACCTTTCAGATTTTCCCCGGGTATATTCAAAGAGATCTCCTTGTAAGCGCCGCTGGCGACCAGCAAAGCATGGGACGAAGCAGAAAGCCTCTTGATGTCCGAGGGAGACAGTCTTTTGTTCAATACATACTTTACACCCAGTTTTTTAATGAACCCGGTCTCTTTTTCCAGCACAGCACGCGGCAAACGGTAAGCCGGGATACCCCAGCGCAGGATACCGCCCGGATGTGATGCCGCGTCATAGACAGTGACCTTATGTCCCAGGCGTACCAGATAATAAGCAGCCGTCAACCCTGCCGGTCCGGCGCCCACGATAGAAATATTCTTTCCGGTAGGCGAAGCTTTTTCCCGGATAAACTTTTTCAGCAACACCGCATCCTTCTTTTTTTTGAACATTGTATCAGCAATATAACGGTGCACTTCTCCCTGAGCTACCGGGGCATCAACATCTTCTCTGCGGCAGCGCATCTTACAGTGAAAATGACAGATCCGGCCGATCGATGCCGGGAGAGGGTTCTCCCGCATTATAGATTCAAAAGCCTCTTCTTCCCGTTTTTCCTTCATCAACTGCAGGTAACCGGGAATGTTCATATGCAGAGGACAGCTGTTCTCGCAGGGAGCCAGAAACAATTCCTCACACACGCCGGCGTCGCAATAACCTTCTTTGATATGCTGCTCGTATTCGTCACGGAAATAACGCAGGGTAGTCAATACCGGATTCGGTCCGGTCTGGCCAAGCCCGCAGAGCGCAGTATCTTTTATGACTGAGCCCAGTTCCTCCAGTTTATCCAGCACTTCCATTTTTGCCTCGCCCCGGGTAATCGCCGTAAGCATTTTCAGAGCCTGGTTAAGCCCTTCCCGGCAGGGCACGCATTTACCGCAGGATTCGGAAGTAGTAAATTCCGTGAAATAACGGGCCACATCGACCATGCAATTATCTTCATCCATGACCACCATACCGCCCGACCCCATGATCGCTCCCAGGCCGGCCAGTGATTCATAATCTATAGGCGTGGAAAAATATTTCGCCGGTATACATCCTCCCGACGGACCGCCGCTCTGTACGGCCTTGACTTTTTTATCAGTACCGGTGCCGCCGCCGATATCATAGACCAGGGTCTGAAGAGGCGTACCCAGGGGGAGTTCGACCAGACCGGTATTCTTTACTTTTCCTACCAGGGAAAAGACCTTTGTCCCGGCACTCTGCTCAGTACCCGTGGCAGAAAACCAGCCGCCCCCCTTGGTCACGATCACCGGTATATTGGACCAGGTTTCCACATTATTGATATTGGTGGGATACCCCCACAATCCTTTTTCCGCGGGAAAGGGCGGACGGGGCAAAGGACGACCTGATTTGCCTTCGATAGAAGAGATCAAAGCCGTTTCCTCGCCGCAGACAAAAGCACCGGCGCCTTCCACCACATAAAGGGTAAAATTAAAGTCAGTACCCAGGATATTCTCTCCCAGCAGACCGTACTTTCTGGCCTGATCAATAGCCTGCCGCATCCGCTGCACGGCCAGAGGATACTCAGCCCGGCAGTAAATGATGCCTTCTGAGGCTCCTGTGACGAACCCGGCAATGATCAATCCTTCGATGATCATATGCGGGTCGCCTTCCAGTTCATTGCGGTTCATGTAGGCGCCGGGATCTCCTTCATCGGCATTACAGATCAGATATTTACGGTCGGCTTTCTGGTCTTTGAGGATCTGCCATTTTCGCCATACCGGAAAACCGGCACCGCCTCTGCCTCTCAGCTTGGATCTCTTTACTTCTTCCAGCACCGATTCCGGTGACATCCGGTGCAGCGCTTTAAATAAGGCTCCGTACCCGCCTACCGCTATATATTCCTCGATATCATCGGGATTGATGATGCCGCAATCGCGCAGTACGATCTTTTTCTGAGCACTGAAAAAAGGCACCTCGTTCCAGGAGGGGATTTCCGGATAACCTTCGTTAAAAATACTTTCGGCAGTATGATGGTCCCAGGCCTCGATCTTGCATAAGATATCGGCGCTGCCCAGATCGCCTTTTTTTATAGCCCCGACGATCCTGGCCACATCTTTCAACGCCACTTTCTGAAGGATCAAAACCGGTTTATCCGGAACAGTGATCGTCACCAGAGGTTCGACAGCGCAAAACCCGAAACAGCCCGTCCTGGTAAGATAAGCCTTCAGCTTCTTTTTCTTCAGCTGTTTTTCGAATTCCCGGTACACGGCCTCGGCATTATTACCGATACCGCAGGTCCCGGCGCCTACGGCAATCCGGGGACAGGAAGGAATGAGTTTTTTCAAGCCCCGTTCTTTTACGGCATCGAGTGTCTCTCGGCTGGTGATTCTCATTTTTTCCTGCCTTTCTTTTGCGCTTGATTAATAATCTTTTTGATCTTCTCCACGGTCATATGCCCATAAATCACCCCATCGACCTCGACAACCGGCGCCAGCGCGCACTGCCCGAAACAGGCTACGGTGCGCACGGTCCACTGATTGTCGCGGGTGGTCAAAAAAACTTTTTCGCCTTCATCACAGGCCTGATCTTCGAAATCGAAATAAGTCAAAAAATAATCCAGTATTTTCTGGGATCCTTTGGTATGGCAGGCAGTGCCCCGGCAAATAGTGATACAATGTTCTCCCTGAGGTTTAAGATTAAAGAACGAATAAAAGGTCACTACCTCGTATATCCGGGAAAGCGGAACAGCGGTCTTTTGCGATACATACTCCAGGACTTCGACCGGCAGATACTGGTAACGGTCCAGTTTTTGTATCTCTTCCAGTATCCCCAGAAGTTCTCCCGGCTGCCCCCGGTAACGGGAAATTACAGTGTTCATGACCGACTTGCTGACCGATGCACGACTGATCGTTTTCATCGCTTTCCTTTCTTTTAACACCCGGATAATCTTCCGGCTTCCGGCCCGGCTCAATTTTTCGGCACGGAAAGATCGATAAGCTTGGCGTTTACGCCGTCCAGGATATCCAGTTTACGGGTCAATTCCTGTTGTTTCTTTTTTTCGCCCACCAGTTCCAGAACGATCAAACCCGAATTGCTGCAGTGTTCCAGTATATCGTCGTGTATGCCCAGACGGGTTTTGATAATGCAGCCCCAGTCAGTAAGTATCTTCTGTACTGTGGGAGCCGATTCCTTGCGTTTATTGACGAGAATAAGCAACAACGTCTTGGTGATCATAAAGCCTCCTTTTTTTCGCCTTTCCCCCTCACACTTTGTTTTTTTTATGCTGGACAAAATAGATCAGACTTTCCAGTTCACAGGCCATGTCCATGGCGGAGACATGGATGCCGGCCGGAACTTTCAGACTTAAAGGAGCGAAATTCATAATACTTTTCACACCGGCCGAGACCAGTTTATCGGCTATATTCTGAGCCGCTTCCGGCGGAGTGGTGATGATGGCCACTTTTATCTTTTCCCTGGCGATTATCCGGGAAAGATAAACTATATCGTATATCTTCACCTCACCGTATTTTTTACCGATACGTTTTTTATCCACGTCGAAAGCGCAGGCGATCTTCAGATTGAATCGCGAGAACCCTTCGAACCTGAGCAGAGCGCTGCCCAGGCTGCCCACCCCGATAAGGGCGATCTCCCACTTTTTATCGACACCCAGAATCGCTTCCAGTTCCCGGATCAGCTTGCCCACTTCATAACCCACCCCCCTTTTGCCGAACTCGCCGAAGCAGGAAAGATCTTTCCTGAACTGTACCGGCGTGACATTGAGAAGCTGAGTTATCTTATCCGAAGAAATGATGCTGATACCGTTTTCCTGAAGCCGTTTCAGATTGCGCAGATAAAGACTGAGTCGACGGATCACCTCTGCCGAAACACATGATTTTCTGAAGGTAAGCAGGCTTGACGAAGGCTTTGTTCTTTTTTTCACAAACTACATGATAGCACAGTCCAGCCGGGCCGGCAAGCGACATTTTAAAAATTGGGCCGGCTGTTTTACAACCCGGCCTGGATGACCTGAAAGGCCAGATCATATACTTCTTCCGGGCTGATCGCTTCCAGGCAGAGAAAACCTTTGGTGCAATTATGGGCAGCGCACTCCCGGCAGCCGACATCTTTGTGAATATAAAAAGAATGGGGACCCAGCGGCCTCCAGCAGCGGGGCGAAAGGCCGGGATCGTTCCTGCCGAACAAAGTGATCACCGGAGAATTAAGTGCGGCAGCGATGTGCGAAGGACCGCTGTCATTGGTAATGAACAGATCGGCCCGTTTGAGCAAAGCTCCGACTTCGCCCACGGTCAATTTTCCGCGCAGGTCGATGATCTCCAAATGGTCGGCAACGATCTTCTGTCCGGCATTTTTTTCCGGCAGTGAAGCTATCAGGGCGATGCGGCAATCAAAACCTTTTTTCAGATAACCCACCAGGCGGGAATAATGTTCTGCCGGCCAGCAGCGGGAAGGGCATGATGCCGAAGGATGAATAACGATCAGACGGTCCCGGGGACCTACCCCGGCCTTTTCCAGAACGTTTTCCACCGTAGTCTTATCCGCAACCGACAGAGGAAAGAACAGATCCTTGTCCTCTATCGGCAGATCAAGGGCACGAAGCAGGTCAAGGCTGTACTCACTCTCGTGCTTTTCCCCTTTGTATTTGGTATAGGCCAGACGCCGGGTAAGAAGAAATGAACACTTCCTGTCCCAGCCTACCCGTATTGGTATGCCGGCAATAAAGCTTATCCAGTGGGCCCGGCTGGTAGGATGAAGTATCAAGGCCATAGCGAATTTTTTTCGCCGCAATCTCCAGGCGAATTGTAACGTTGCCCAGACGCTTTTATCGCAACCGTTCTTATCATAGACGATTATTTCATTCAGGTAAGGATTACCCTTTACTGCCGGATAAGTATAGGGTCGGCAGAGAAAGGCAATATGGCTCTGGGGAAAAACCAGACGCAGGTTCTTTATGACCGGCGTGGACAGAATCACGTCGCCCAGACGGTCGGTCCGTATGATCAATATCCTTTCAGGGATTTTCATAATCTCCCAATGATACCACGCTTTCCACTACTTTTCCGGGATCGATATCCATACAGCGCTTATCGAAAGAACATCCTCTCCCCTGACAGGGGCGGCAGGTCAGAGCATCCCCGGTAAGCACTATCGAGCGCCTTGACCATGGTCCGTAACGTCGCTCATCACTGGGCCCGAATAAAGCGCATATCGGCACATCAAGATAACTGGCCAGATGAAGTATACTGGAATCTACACAAAGGCATACCGAAGCGCAGCGGGAAAGGATATAATACACGTCAAGAAAAGAAGTCTGACCGCAAAGGTCGGTAACCCCGGGCAAAGCAGCAATATCGCCGTAGTACTCCCCGGCTTTGCCGTCCCCCAGCAACACTACTTTCTGATTCCGGACAAGCATCTGGACTACCTGCTTCAGGTGGCGATAAGGATATTCTTTGAGCTGAGAATTGGAACTGGTAGCCACGCATACTGCACCGCCCAGGCGAAGCGGATCCCATCTGGCCCGCGCTTCGTCGCTGACAATGAATTCACGCCGCAGCGGCTCATATTCGACGTCGGTCAGAGATTCAACCAGGCGGCGATAACGCTGGCGGGCATGGATATCCGGGGGAAAAGAACGGATAAAAAGCGGTGTATGCCGTCCGGCTCTGATGGCCAAAGGCAGAAGAGTATGCTTGAAATCGATCATTATCTCATAGCGGCCCTTTAAAGAACAGGCAAAACGTATTTTCTGGCGCAGACTCATATGTTTGTCATAAGTGATCACTTCATCGATAAACGAATGTCCCAGGAGAAATTCCTTGGTCGCCGGAGAAGCGATCGCCGTAAATCGGGCTTCCGGATAAGCAGCGCATACCCTGTCAAAAGCCGGCAGGGCCAGCACTGTATCCCCGAAATTTGTGGGAAAATTAACCAGTATTCGGTGAGCCATGACAGATCATATCCATGATTTTTTCCGCTACTTCCGGCGGATTTATCCCTCTCATGCACCGGTTATCGGAGCAGTTATTATTATAGCAGGGAATAGTGCATTGAGAATCTTTTTGAATGACTTTTACTTTCTTACTGCGCGGAGCAGTGATCAGCGGGGAAGTGGGGCCGAATAAGACCAGGACTTTAGTATCTACTGCCGCTGCCAGATGGGCCGGACCAGAATCAGCCGAGACCAGGCAATCCATGTTCTGCAAAAGAGCTGCCAGCTGACGCAGGTCGGTTCTGCCGCAGAGATTTACGGCAGAAGGAAATTCCCGGAGCACTGCCCGGGCCAGCGGCATTTCCCGGCTGGCCCCTATTAAAAATATCGCGCAGCCCTGTCGCGAAATGATCTTTGCCAGTTCGGCGAAATATTCTGCCGGCCACCGTTTTAGTCCCCAGTTCGCCGAAGGATTAAAGGCGATCAGGAACCGGTTCGTCTTGCGATAAGAAGAAAGGAACTCTCTAGCCCGGGCCGTTTCCTCTTCTCTGAGAGAAAACTGCGGCAGTTGTTCTCTGACGGGAATACCGCAGGCCGTGAAAAGAGACAAATAACCATCGGCCCGGTGGAGACCGGAAGCAGAAGCCACTCTCCTGGTCAATATCCATTTTGTCTTGCTCCGGCTGAAACCTATCCGCTGAGCTATACCGGCGCAAAAGCAGAGACAGGCACGGGTAAAAGAACGGTGCAGTAAAAAGACCGTGTCGAATTTTCTCCTTCGCAGAAAGCGAATGAACCTTATTCTGGCCAGGAAACCGCGATGCGTCGTCCGCTCGTCAAAAGGTATTATTTCATCGATCCAGGGATTAAAGGCAAAAAGCCCGCTCAGACGGCCCACAACCATTACTGCCAGATGGCAATCAGGAAATTTTTCCTTGATCGCCCGGAACACCGGCAGGGTCATCACACAATCTCCCAGCCAGTTCACTTCGACTACCAGTATGCGTTTCATATATTTAATTCTGTTAATCGATGGTCTATGGTCAATAGCCTGTCTCTGAAAATCGGCAAGTCTGATGGCGACAAGACGACATGTGCACTAACGATAAGTCAGCCTTCAGATGTCGACAAGTGTTCAGGCCTTTCTTGAATACAGATCTTATAATTCGCTTTGCTCTTTTTCTTTCCCGGCTTACTTCTGACTGCGAACTTCTGGCTTTTCGCCTTTCCCCCTATTCCACTTCTCACTTCAAACTTCCGACTTGTCGTCCCCGATCCAACCATACCGGTTGAATCGGTGTTTATCAATAAGGATTTTTTGGTTTTCTGAACAGATTATAGTAGCCGCTCAATTTTGCCCAGAGGATGATCCCTCTGTCCCGTTCGGTGATCTTTATCCGGCGCCGGGCATAGACTGACTGGTTCCGGGAAAAACCGCGGTTCGTGGTACAGGCCGCGATATATCCTGCTTCCCGCGCTTTTTCCATGGCCCGTTGATCATATCCGCCGCAAGGATAGCTGAACAGCAGAACCGGGACCCTGAACCTCTCCTGCAGCTTCTGGCGGGAAAGAACGATCTCTTCGGCCAGCCGGGTGTCATCGGCCTCAGGCAGATACACATGATCCAGGGTATGGGATCCGATCGTTACCCTGGTTTCGGCCAGAAACCGTTTTATATCCTTTTCCCCCAGATAGCCCGGCTGGCCTACCCTGTTCGCGATCAGAAAGATCACCGCCGGAAAATCGTGACCTTTCAATATGTCGATGGCCAAAAGATTATCCCGGTATCCGTCGTCGAAAGTGATCGCCACCAGATTATGCGAGGTTGTTTTTCCGGTCACTAATTCTTCCAGGGAAATCACTTCGTAACCTCTTTTTTTTATGAATTCCATCTGTTCGGCAAACCTTTTTTCCGAAACTACGGCATAATCCGTCCGGCTTTCGTCAAGAGAATGGTACATGAGTATCGGCACCTCATATTTACCGTACAGCCACATGGCCCCCAAAACAAAAATGACTATCGCCAATATGATGACAACTGTTAATCTTCTCTTCACGCGCTTATTGCCTCCTTTAATACAGCCAGAGTATTCCGGCTCATTGTCTCGATGCTGTAATCTTTCAGCCCGGCACCGGCATTGTCGATCATTTTCCGGCGTAAAGCTTCATCGTTTAAGACCTCCCGGACAGCAACGGCCAGGGCCTCGGCCGAATAGCGGGAGAAAAGGATCCCGGTCTGGCGGTCACGCACGATCTCCTTTATCCCGCCGGTGGCATAGGCTATCACGCATACCTTTTTGGCAAAAGCCTCCAGGATACTGAACCCGAACCCTTCTTTTGACGACGGGAACAAAAGCAGATCTATATGATCCAGGAACTTTTCTCCTTCCTGATTGACTATCTTCACTTTGTCGTCTAAAGCGCGGTCGTGAATACGGGAAAGCAGTTCTTCTTTTAATCTACCGTCGCCGGAAATAAGAAAACGAAGTTCGGGATATTCCCGGCTGAGAAGACAAAAGGCATCCAGGGCCAGAAAATGACCTTTTTCCGCCGAAATACGGCCCAACATGCCTATTACCCGCACTTTTTCTCCTGACCTGTCCTGAAGCGGGGCAAATCTTTCGGCGGCTATTCCGTTATAAACGACTTTTATCTTATCACTGCCGATTTTCAGATCCCTCAGGCAATGTTCTTTAACTGCCCGGCTTACGGCGATAGTCCTGATCCCTTCGAATTTCAATAGCCGCCTTTCCCAACTGGGCCGGTAAAAACCATGAAAGACCGAGACATAAGGCGTACCGGTGCAGCGCTGCACCAGATAGGATAAAAACTGGGTTACCCGCGTATTGGCGCAAAGCACATCGATTTTCTGCCTTACCATAAACAAAAGCAACCGGGCCAGCGAAGCAATTACTTTAAAACTGAGAATCGATTTAGTGGCAACAGGAATACGGTAAAAAAATATCCCCGGCCGGTTTAACTCGCCTTCCCATTCGCCGCCGGAAGAAGCCAGCCAGACAGTATGTCCGGCGTCACAAAGCCCCCGGCTCAGGTTGATCGCGTAACGGGCAACCCCGCCGCGGTTCAGATGCGTGGTCAAGATCAGAATATTCATTTTTTTACGATCGTCTATGCGCCGGCAGCCGTTCTCAGCCTGCCGGCATTTTTTCTATTCAAGTATATCTTTCAAAGCAGTCAACACTTCCTGGGGAGTGATCTTCTGCAGGCAGAGATTGTTCTCGCATTTCGGTTTATAGCAAAAGGAACAGGGCATTTTTTTCCAGAGCACGCGCAGATGCGGCTCCTGGACACTGTGCCGGGCCGGGTCAGTCGGCCCGAAAAGAGCGATCGTCGGCACCCCCAGAGCCTGGGCCATATGCAGCGGCGCAGTATCCTGAGTAACAAACGCTTTCAGGGAACGCAACAGGCATACCAGATCACAGACCGTGGTCTTACCGCAGAGGTTAAAGGAAGCCGATTTCAGACTGCTTTCCAGTTGCCGGCTGAATGGTACAGCCGACTGATCTCCGGTAAGAACTACTGTATAGCCGGGCAATTCCCGTTCGATCAACTCGATCAATTTTCTGATATGGCCGGCCGGCCAATTCTTGCTCTGCCACTTTAAAGATGCCGAAACATTGATGCCGATCAGAGAACGTGCTTCCTCTATTCCCGTGCTGGACAGGGAACAGGGCTGCATCGGCCAGAAACAAAGTTTTTTGTCGCTTATGCTCAGGCCCAGAAGGCGAAGTATTTTTTCCTGAGAATCGACAGGCGAAAGCGGCTCCCGGGGTATTTTTTCCCGGGAGGACAAAAGAAATCCCATTTTCCGGTCATAGCCGAATGAACGGCGGGGAAAACTTAAAAAAGAAAGCAGATGAGAAGCCCGGTTGTTCTGAAGATCGATTATATAATCAAATCCCTCCCCGATCAGGCTGTTGGCAAGGGAAAACAGGTTGGGCAGACGTTTGTACCCGTCATCGACCCCCATTACCTTATCGACATAAGGGCAGTCATAAAACAGCCCGGCATACTTTTTCAGGGTCAACAGGGTAATACTGCCGGAAGGATAGGCCTCTTTCAGCGTTTTAAGCGAAGGAACCGTAAGGATGATATCCCCCAGGGAAGAAAATTTCATTACCAGGATACGCCGTGTCGAACCGGCCTGTTTGTAGGTGTCCTCTATCTGACGGGCGCAATAGGGGAAAGCATAACTCTGCTCGGCTTTTTGCCGGGCGTTTACGGCAAGACTGTCAGCCAGGGCATTGTCCTGCAATAATTTCAAAATGGCTTCGGCCAGGGCTTCGCTGTTACGGGGAAAAACAAGGATACCGTTTTTCCCGTCCTCGATTATTTCCTCCAGAGCACCGACTTTCGCGGCAACGACCGGCACTCCTTTGGCAAAAGCTTCTATTGTCACCCGGCCAAATGCTTCTTCCACTACCGAAGGCATTACCAGCATAGCTGCCTCGTCAAGCAGGGCCGCTATATCACTGCGGTAACCGAGAAATTTCACGTTGTAATCAAGCGAATAGCGGTGAACCAGACTTTTCAGATACGTAAAATATTTCTGCCGGGACTTCTCGGCTTCGCCTACGATATTCAGAACAAGGTAGGGATTGGACCGCACCACTTTACGGAATGCCTCGATAAGATATTCGAACCCTTTGCTCGGCGCTATTCTGCCTATAGTAAGAACAGTATTGGCGGTACGTCTCTGGCGCGGACTACGGAAAAAAAAGCGGTCCGGATCGACCCAGCGGCTGATTATCCTGACCTTATCTTCATTAATATTAAAATGATCGATCAGATGACGGACAATGACCTTGGAAGGACAGATGACCAGTTTGCCCCAGGTCATGACCCGGCTGAAAAAATGAGGCGAATACATGCCGTGAGCCGTGGTAAGAAAATGGGCCTCAAGGCCGCGCGTGGCAAAAAAACCGATCCAGGCCGGCACCCGGGAACGGGCATGGACTATCAATACTTTTTCCTGTCTGATGATCCGGCGCACTTTGGGAATAAGCAAAAGGGATAAAAGCGATTTCCGGTAAACAGGGAGGGTATAGTGGACCGCGCCATGTTTTTTCAGCTCCGGAACAAGCCGGCCTCCGCCGGAGATAACGACCATCCGGTTTTTGAAATATGCCGCCAGGTCGAGCACGCCTTTTTCCACGCCGCCCTGGTTCATACGGGGTACCAGTTGTAATACCTTATAATTGTCTTTCATAGTTTGTCCGGCCGCAGGGCTGCTGCCTTTTGCCCTCTTTCTCCCTTTAATCGCAGTTTTACAATAAATTTTTGACGGCTTTTTCGATAACGGCTTCGTTTTCTTTCTGTAGAGAGCGGACTGGTTTTTTAAATGAAAAATCATTATACGGGTAATAACTGAAATTTGCAAAACCGTCTTTCAGAAACTGCAGAAAACGCCGGTGCTGTTTTTTCTTTATCTCTTCCAGAAATACGCAGACCGTGGTCTTATCCAGAGCCAGGCTCTCCGAGATCATGGAGACGCTTTCCGCGGTCACGAACACTATATCGCTGTAAAAAAGAAAAGTCGGGATCACGAAAGGATGATTCTCCCGGCTTACTTTTACAAATACTTCGTTGCCGGGAAAACCGGAAAGTTTCTCTTCCAGTATCTCTTCCACTTCAACGGAAGTCCGGCGCGAAGTCGTTACCAGAAGCCGATACTCCTGTTCCCGGCAAAAAGCAGTAAGGCGATCGAGAAAAATCTTAAGGTTCTCGCAGAATTTTTTCCCGTCTTTCTGATGATTACCCACGCAGAAAGCCACCTTTCTGCCCGGCGTCAGGCGGAAAAAAGCTCTGCCTCTCTCTGCTTCCGGCCCGGGATCTGTCTTCAGGCTCAAGGCTCCCCGGGTCGTAAAAACAGCCGGTCCTCTGAGCCGGTCATGCTCGGGAACCACCAGACAATCGAAATAGCGGGAGGGCAGACCGGGTTTCAATACCACCCCGGAACGAGCTTTGTAAACAGACGACAGGATACGGTTTAAAGGAGCGATGCTGTTGCCGGTACTGAGAACGATATCAAAATGATCTTTGATCAGATTGTCATAAAGACGAGGCCCCAGTATGATCCGGAGACAGGCCCCGCATCCCCGGCAGGCGCGGCCGGAAAAAAGAGCGCAGATAAATGCCAGCCCCCGGAGAAAAGGAAAACGGTATACGATCTCGATCAAAGCGTAACTTACCCGCAGCGAAACATTATTCAGGTGCGAGAACAAGGCCATGGTCTGTTTAAGATGTCCGGTTTTACCGTCGCTCAAGATCAATACCCGGCGGTTTTCTTTTCGCTTAAACCGCTTATAGGTCCAGAGGTACTGGTCCGGATATTCACGCAAAAAACGTTCATAGACCGTATTGATCTCCTGAAGCACCTCGGCATCGCTTTTGCCGGCCGGATCTATCGGCCGGGCGAATCTTAGCAGATGTTTTTTTCCGCGGCGCAGACCAAAAGCCGGGTATATCTTTTTTTTATATTTTTTAGCCAGCCTGACCGCGCCGCCCGGAGTAGGTACCCGATGACCGAAAAACTCGCTCGTCACCGCCCCTTTTTCCGCGCCATGATCGACCATTATCCCTGTCCAGTAACCTTTATCAAGAAAACCGATCAATTCCCGGAGCGAGGCGCAGAGAGAGATATTGTTGCGGCGGCGGAGCAGATTAAGGAAATCGTTAAGACTATTGTTCTTCTGACCCTTGACCAGCACGGCGAGATCATGATTCCGGGCAAACCATGCATTATAAACCTCCCAGCTGGACTGATGGATGCCCACGACGATCTGCCCCTTGTCGTCCAGCGGCACTTCATATTCAGCCTGGACATTATCTTTTATCCTGTCCATGAGAAAAGTCTCTACCAGACTGACGCCAAAAGACAGGAAACTGTTGCGGGCCGCAGGTTTTAACTCGGCAAAGGATCTTTCAGGAAAAGCCTGTTTTATATTCAATAAGGCTTTTTTTCTCCTGGCGGGAACAGACCAGAGGATCAGTCCGATCAGCCGGCCGAGAGCCAGGGCCCAGGATAAAGGCATGATCTTCAGTAAAAAATAAATCATTCTGCTCAGGCAATACATTTTTTCACCTCGCTGACGAACTCATCCTGATCATTTATCTTTAATTCCGCCAGAAGCAGATAATAATCCAGGGTCGCCGCAGAAAGATCAGTATGATGAAGATCCTTGGCGGTTATGATCACATCCCTGATCCCCTTTTCCCGGAAAGAGGCCTCCACTTTTTTCAGATCGCCAACAGTGAATTGATGGTGATCAGGATAGACAATGGTCTTGCCGATTGTCAGACCGGTCTTGGCCAGAGTACTCTCTACGCCCTGAGGATATCCGGTAGCGGTCAAAAGCCCTGCCCGGCGCCCCTGAAAATGATTCAAATCCACCTGACAACCGTTACGATCCGCAATACAACGCGGCAGATAATCGGCCGAAAACACCCTGGCCCGGTCATTGTAAAGAGAGACCTCTTTTCTGGCCGCTTCCAGTTCATCCGGCCGGCAATAAGTCACCACGATAATATCGGCGCGGCGCATGTTCTTCAACGGCTCCCGGTATTCCGATGCCGGTATCAAAAACCGGGGCCTGAACAGATCGTCTTTTTTTATCAGCAGGATATCAAGATCGCGAAACAGACGGCGGTACTGGAATCCGTCGTCAAGAATAAAGAGGTCATAATCTCCGGCTGCATCAGTCAGCAGCCTGACCCGGTCTCGCGCGTCAAGCACATCGCCTATTTTCTCTTTGAGCAGCCGGAATTCGTCGGCAGCATACCCTTTGGTCACCGCGGCCACGGATCTTTCTCTGCCAAGCACCTCATAAAGGAACATCACCAGGCTGGTCTTGCCTGTACCGCTCCAGGTAAGATTGCCCACGCTTATCACTTGCGAGGGCAGAGAATGCACGACAAAGATCCTGCGGTCATAAAGAAAGTTGCGGACAGATACCGCAGTACCGTAAATGAACGATAAAAGCACAAAAATAAAAAAGAAAATCTGTTCGACAGGATTTCTTTCCTGACAAGCGATCAATGACAGGTAATATTTCTTCAGCGCAGCCATTTGGTGATCAGCGAAACGTTCGTTTCCAGTATACGGCGCCCTTCCCTGAACAACTGTTCGGCCCGGTCAGCGTATTCTTTCCGCAGAACTTTCTGACCGGCCAGTTGTTCTATTTTTTCGCCAAGTTCTTTTTCGTCGGCGACCTGTATCGCAGCCCGGCATTCCAGGACATGATCTTTGATCTCCTGAAAATTGCTCATATAAGGGCCGAAAAGGGTGGGCAGCGAAAAATACAGGGGTTCAAGAATATTATGCCCTCCCCGATCGACAAGACTTCCTCCCACGAAACAGATCTCGGCCAGAGAATAAAAAAAGAAAAGATCCCCCACGCTGTCCAGCAGCAATACCGACTTTCGATCAGTATCCTGATCCAGACAGCTGACACGGCACACGGCCAGCCCCTGATTGCGGCACAGCTTTTCCAAAACCGGTATTTTTTCGATATGACGGGGAGCGATAAGCAGGCGCAGAGCAGGGAACTTATTTTTCAATCCGGCATAGACTTTACAGATCATCTCCTCCTCGGGAGAATGAGTACTGGCGGCAATAAATAAAAACTGGTCCGTTCCTGTCAATGATTTATATTCAGCTCTGAAACGTTCTAACTCTTTCTCGTCAGCCTCCAGACCGGCATATTTCAGATTCCCGGTAACCCGGCACTTCGACTCTTCCAGGCCTAATTGCAGAAACCGCTGGCGATAGCGCTGACTTTGGGCTCCCACAAAATCTATATGCCCGAAAACTTCCTTTATCAGAGGTCGCACGGTCCGGTAACGGGCAAAAGCCTGATCAGAGATCCGTCCGTTGAGAATGATCAAAGGTACTTTCTGCCGGTTCAGCTGGCGATAAAGATTCGGCCAGATCTCGGTCTCTACCGATACAAACACTGCCGGAAGACAAAGTCGCAGCATCCTCTTTACCAGCCAGGGAAGATCAAACGGCAGATAAAGACACTGCAGGTCGGGATACAATCGATTGGCCATGATTTTGCCGGCGAGAGTGGTAGTGGAGATAACGATCTCCTGGCCCGAAACCGTCTGCAGCTGGCGGACCAGAGCTTTTACCAGAGCGATCTCCCCCACGCTCACGGCATGGATCCACACCGGACGGCGCCCGGCTTTAAGGTTTCGGCAAAGCCGGGCAGAATAAAAAGTGCTTTTCTGAAAAAACCCCTCACAATTCATTCTTTTCCGCAGGAAACTGACCGGAATATAGACCATCAATCCCAGAAATAAAACCGCTGTGTACACTGCCAGTATAAAATTCATTTTGCTCGGGGATGTGCTTTCTGGTATACGCTCTTCAACCGCTCTATAGAAAGATGTGTATACACCTGGGTCGTAGCAATACTGGAATGGCCCAGTAGCTCCTGCACGCTGCGCAGGTCAGCGCCCCGGTTGAGCAGATGCGTGGCAAATGAATGGCGGAAAGTATGCGGTGACACCTTTAATGCTCCCGAAGCTTTTTCGATGTACTTATCGACGATAAGCCGGAAAGATCTTTCACTGAGCCGGCCTTTGCGCCGGTTCAAAAATATATATTTGCTGTTACTGTCCCGCCTGGCGAGATAATCCTGAAGGGCCTCGGCTGCCGGCTCTCCCAGAGGAAGCATCCTTTCTTTGCGGCCCTTACCTCTAACCGTGACCACCCCCCCTATAAGGTCTACCTTATCCATGGTCAGCGAAGCGGCTTCGGATACGCGGGCCCCGGTAGAATAAAGGAATTCCAGGATCGCTTTATCGCGCAGAGAAAGAACGTCGCTGCCCCGGACCGCTTTCAGCAACGAATTCACCTGTTCTTCGGTCAGAAATTTGGGCAAAGGTTTGTCCAGCCTGGGATAGATCAGGCTGGCTGCGGGATTACTGGAGATAATGCCTTCCCGGATAAGGAATTTAAAAAAACTTTTCAAAGTGGATATTTTACGGGACATGCTTCGTTTGTTGAGGCCGCGGGAAGAAAGAAAACTCAAAAACTTTCTCAGGATAAAATAATCATATTCCTTTATATCCCGCTCATATCCGCCTTTGGCTAAAAAATCGGAAAATTCCCTGAGATCTTCCCGATAACTTTTCACCGTATAAGCAGAATAATTTTTCTCGATCTCCAGATATGAACTGAATTTATCGATATAATAGGAAAAAGGGATCATCTCTTTATCCTGACCGCAAAGGCGGCACTGGCAGAATTCTGCCCTGGCCTCGGGCCCTGTGTGCTATTGTATCACGCTTCCTGGCTTTTGGGTTCAGTTTCTTTGGGAAGGGTCCGGGAGGTATAGGTGCACTCGGGATAGCGTGAACAGCCGTAAAACCGCTGTCCCCGCTTATTTTTTCGTTCGATAAGTTTCCCCTGGCCGCAGCCGGGACAAACCACGTCAGTGGTAATACTTTTGGCGAATTTACATTCAGGAAAAGCCGAACAGCTTAAGAATCTTCCTCTCCGCGACCACTTTATCACCAGAGGCCTGCCGCATTGCGGACACAGCTCATCGGTAAACACGACTTTTTTCTTGACCACTGTCTGAGCTTTGTCCACCTTCTCCTTGAACGACGGATAAAACTCTTCCAGTATTTTTTTCCATTCCAGGGCGCCGTCTTCTACGGCATCGAGCTTTTCTTCGACCTGGGCAGTAAAAGTATCGTCCATGATATCGGAAAAATGTTCGGTCAGCATATCGGAAACCTGAAATCCCAGGTCAGTCGGGACCAGGCTCCCCTTTTCCCGCCGCACATAATCCCGTCTGACCACGGTAGCGATGGTCGGAGCGTAAGTGGAAGGACGGCCGATACCTTTTTCTTCCAGCAATTTTACCAGTGAAGCGTCTGTAAAACGGGCCGGCGGTTTGGTACTGTGCTCGGTAAGTTCGACCTGTCCTGCGCTGAGCTCTTCCCCCTGATCCAGTGAAGGTAAAAGACTTTCCTGATCCCGGCCGTAGACGCGCTGATATCCCTCGAAAACCAGCTTTTTCCCTTCAGCGCGGAAAAAGGCCTCCCCGCATCTGACAGTCACTTTTTCATTTTCGTAACAGGCCTTTTCCATAAAAGAAGAAACAAACCTTTTCCAGATCAGCTCGTAAAGTTTGGCCTCTTCCGGGGTCAGATAACCGGCCACTTTATCCGGCGTACGCCAGACACTGGTCGGCCTGATCGCCTCATGGGCGGCCTGAGCGCCCTTTTTTTCCTTATATTTATTTTCCTTTTCAGGAAGGAACTCTTTTCCGAAAGTACCGCTGATATACTCCTTGACTTCTTTTTTCGCCTTATCCGAAACGTGGAACGAATCGGTCCTCATATAAGTTATCAAACCGACCATTTCTTCGGCTATCTCTATACCTTCATAAAGTTTCTGGGCCAGCATCATGGTCTTTTGCGAAGAGAAATGATATTTATTGAACGATTCCTGCTGAAGCAGGGAGGTAGTAAAAGGCGAAGAAGGTTTTCTCTGCGAACTTTTTTTCTCGACCCCGGAAACCGTGAACGGCTTGTCCTGGACCAGGGATACAACCTCCTGGGCCTGCTGCCGGTCGGCAAAAGGCGCTTTTTTCATGCCGTATTTGACCAGTTTTACCTCGAACTCCTGTTTTTCTTTATTGATCCGGGCCCGCACGCCGAAACTTTTTACCGGCACAAAACGACGGATCTCCTTTTCCCGTTCCACGATGAATTTAAGGGCCACTGACTGGACCCGGCCGGCCGAAAGGCCGCGCACTATTTTTTTCCACAAAAGAGGAGAGAGGAAATATCCTACGATACGGTCCAGGACCCGGCGCGCCTGCTGAGCATTGACTTTATTGATATCGATCTCGTGCGGCATGGTAAACGCCTCTTTTATGGCATCCTCGGTGATCTCATGAAAAACCACCCGGTAAAAATCAGCAGCGGTTTTCTTTTTTTTGCTTTTTCCTTTCCCGGCAGCCGCTTTAAGCCTTTCTTTTATATGCCAGCCGATCGCTTCTCCTTCGCGGTCCGGGTCAGTGGCTATGTATACTGTCTGGGCCGCAACGGCTTTTTCTTTCAGCGTTTTAAGGATCTTTTCCTTTCCTTTGATCACTTTATACTGGGGAACAAAGCCCTCGGCGATATCCACGGCCAGAGAACTTTCCGGAAGATCGATCACATGTCCTTTCGAAGACAGCACTTCATACTCCTTACCCAGTATCTTGGATATGGTTTTGGCCTTGGTAGGTGATTCGACAACGACTAAAAATCTGCTCATAGACTGATCCTGGCAAAAACTGCCGGTTTTAATTCTTTAATGATACCCTTAAGCTGCAGGGAAAGCAAGGCTTTAGTTATATCTTCCCGTTTCAGTTCACTGCGCCCCATTATCTCTTCCAGGCACATTCCCTCCTCATTAAGTAAAGAGAAAAGAGAACGCTCGCCGAAATCGAATTCAAGAGCCGCGGCCTTTAGATCAAAAAACTCCGGCAATTCTTCGACCACATCCTCCAGGGAATCGACCAGTTTTGCTCCCTCTTTGATAAGCAGATGGGTCCCCTTGCTGACAGGAGAATTTATTTTTCCCGGCAAGGCGAATACTTCCCGGTTCTGCTCCAGGGCATAACGGGCAGTTATCAGTGAGCCGCTTTTAACCGGTGCTTCGATCACGATCACCCCTTTCGACAGTCCGCTGATGATCCGGTTACGGCGGGGAAAATTCTCTTTTAAGGGCGCGGTGTCCAGAGGAAATTCCGAGATCACTGCTCCCTGGGCGGCTATTTTCTCGGCCAGCTTTTTATTTTCCCGGGGATACAGCTGTTCCAGACCGCTGCCCAGCACCGCCACGGTGCGACCGCTGGTCAATGCCGCGCGATGTGCCGCAGTATCAATGCCCCGGGCCAGGCCGGAAACGATAACGGTTTTAAGCGCGGCCAGGGCCGCGGAAAATTTTTCGGCCATTTCGATACCGTAAAAAGTCGGCAGTCTGGTTCCCACTATGGCCATGGATGATCGGGCCAGCGTCTGGCTATCACCCCGCACATACAGGATCAGCGGCGGATGGGCGATCTCTTTCAGCAGTTCCGGATAACGGGAATCGCCGATATCCAGGATCGAATACCCTTTTCGGGTACAGGTCTCGATCTCTTTCTCGGCAAATCCCTGATCACGATAACGGATAAAAAGATCTATTTCCCGCGCTGTCATCCAGGGCAGAGCTTCCATCTGCCGGCGGCTGGCCGAGGCCAGTTCGTCAGGATCGGAAAAAACAGCGCAGATTTGATCATACTTGGCTGCCAGCGAGGCCAGGGCATTAATCAGAACAAGTGATCTTTTTATCATCACAAAGCTTTTGTTTTATTATTTCTGCCGCTTTTTCGCAGGAAACGGCTGTAGTATCGATACAATAATCGGCCTGGGAATAATATCGGGCCCGTTCCCGGAGCAGCCGGGCTATTTCTTTTTGCGGATCAGAGACATTAAGCAAAGGACGCGACGAATAATGCCTCACCCGTTCATAGATAACTTCCGGACCGGCAGTCAGACAGATTACTACACCGGTCTCTTTTAAAAGCCGCCGGTTGTCCGGATCAATGACTATACCGCCGCCGCAGCTGACTACCTGGCCCCGGCCCCGGGAAATAACGGCCAAAACCTCTTTTTCCCTGTTCCGGAAGTATTTTTCCCCGAAACGGGAAAATATCTCGGCAATGGCGATCTTTTCCCTGTTTTCGATCTCGCCGTCGGTTTCCACAAAAACCAGGCTGGTCTTGGCGGCCAGGATCTTTCCCACCGTGCTTTTACCAGTCCCCATAAAACCGGTCAGATACACATTGCCGTCCATTAGTGAAACTGTATCCTACATCGACATTTTTGTCAAGCGCCCTGGTCCGGGAAAAGTCTTTTTTCCTTGCCTTATAATAGCCGATATGATAATATCATAAAAACTAACCTTAGCGGGGGCATTGCTGATGCCGTACACCTGCCGTAGCAAATCAAGGAGCGCTTTATGAAAGATGAACTGGATATTCTGAAAGAAGTAGGGAGTATTTCCGCTGCCCACGGAAGCACGGCTCTTTCGGAAATGATCGGCCGTAAGATCGAACTTAACATGCCCACGATCAATATCATCCCCAGCCACGGCCTTACCGACGCTTTGAAGATCGATGGCCCGATAATATCTCTGAAAACGGAGCTGTTGACCGGCCTGAGCGGTTCGATAATTTTTATGGTCGAAGAAAAATGTGCTTATAAATTCGTCGATATCTGTTATCAGTCGCGGGGCGAGGAAAAACCGAGCAGCCTTACGGAAATGGCCATGTCCATCATCAAAGAGATCGGCAACGTGGTCACCTCGGCCTATGTGAATTCGCTGGGATATTATTTAAAAAGGCTTATCGTCCCCTCGCTGCCGGTGCTGATCAACGCCCCCTTTTCCGAGATCGTCAAACTGGTGGTCAACCCCGAAGACGGCGAGGACATATTGATAGTAGAAAGTATCTTCGCGGAAAAGCAGTCGATGATCCAGGGCAATTTCTGGCTTCTGCTTTCCAATGAGGCGGCCACGGACATCAAATCAGCCTGCAAAAAATACCTGGAAGAACTGAAAAATGGCCGTTAACCCTTCTGAAGGACTGATAAAACTTCTCACCTATGACCCGGAGTTAAAGGGGTTCCTGAAAGGACTCCTCCTGGGTGAAGGTTATACCTGCGAATCATCAGAAAACGAAAAGACCTTTATTGACGAAGTCAACGAGACCGAATATGACCTGCTGATAATAGATTTTGAGGACACGCCGGTAATCGATATCTGCAAAAAAATAAGGGGTAATTTCAATCTCCGCCATATACCGATCATCGTTTTGGTGCAAAAAGAACATACCATCGATAAGATCAAGGTTATCTATGCCGGTGCCGACGATTACGTGGAAAAACCGATTCTGGCCAGCGATATCCTGACCCGGGTAAAAGCCAACCTCTGGCGCGCCAAACGGGACCTTGATGCCAATCCTCTGACCCGGCTGCCCGGCAATGTGTCCATATTAAAAGACATGGAAAAACGCATCCGCAATAATGACACTTTCGCTGTCGGCTACGTCGACCTCAATAAATTCAAGGAATATAACGATTACTACGGATTCGAGTTCGGCGACCGGGTGATCAAACGGACTGCCGAGATCCTTACCAAAGCGCTTTATGAATGCGGTTCCGAGGCCGATTTCCTCGGCCATATCGGCGGTGACGATTTTATCTTCATTACTCCCGTGGATCAGTTAGCGAAAGTATGCGATAAGATCGTCAGCGATTTCGATTCTGCCGTGTCTGATTTCTATAAGGCCGAAGACCTCCAGAAAGGCTATATCGTGGTCAAGAACCGGGTCGGCAAGCTGACTTCCATCCCCCTCTTGAGCGTATCTATCGGCGTGGCCACCAATAAAGAACGGGAATTCACGCACGTCGGCCAGGTAATTCAGGTAGCTACCGAACTGAAATCCTATGCCAAGACCTTCGGCAAAAGCATCTATGTGGTCGATCAGCGCCACGTAACTTCCTGAAAAAAAATATAAAAAAAAAAGGCTTTCAGTTTACAGCGTGATACTGAAAGCCTTCTCTTTTTATCCGGTAAAATTAAAGATCAGTTAAACCCTGCCTTATGGGTGAACATACAGACATGGCAATTTATGCACACGTCGTTATCCCTGATATAATTTCTCATCAAATTGCGGTATTCCTTGCTCATGGGATTTTTGGCATGCAGACTTCCCGGTCCGTGACAGGCTTCGCACTGTTTGTATTTAAGATGCGGGGTCTTTTCGGCACTGACAAATCCGCCCTGGCCGTAACCAGTGGCATGACATTTAAGACATTCAGGATTGTTGATCTCGCCGCGCATTTCCAGAACTCGCCAGGCTTTGCCGAATTTTCTTTTCTGAAAATCATCGAATTCTTTTTTATGGCAGCCTTTGCATTTTTCCAGACCGACATATTTAGACTCGGCCGATCTGACCGGAGCACTGGGCCTGTCGGCCGAAGTCTTTTTCATCGGCGGCGCGGAATGCTCTTCGTCCTGCGCCCCTACCGATAAAAAGAACATTACGCAACCAAACATAACTATCAAAACCAGCAACGCGTATTTTTTCATTGATACCCCCTTTTTAAAAAGATCTAGGCTATTTTAAACTGTTCCACCAGCTTTTTCATCTCTTTGGCCAGATTGGAAAGATCCTGGGCCGCACTGGTTATCTCTTCCATCGACGCAGTCTGCTCTTCGATCGAGGAAGTAGTTTCTTCGACACTGCTCGATGTCTGCTCGGCGATAGACGATACGTCTTCGATCGCCTTGCCTACCTGCTGAGTGCTGGAGGCCAGCTGTTCATTAATGGCAATGGCTATCTCCTGGGACATCCGGCTTGCTTCATTGACGCTGGAAATGACCTTGCTCAGAGCGCCGCGCACTTCGGATACGACCTCACGGCCTTCCGATACCTGCTGCGAACCTGACTCAATAGAAGTAATGGTCTTGGACACTTCCTCCTGAATATTCCGGATCAGCACGCCGATACGGCTGGCTGCCTGAGCCGAACTCTCGGCCAGTTTCCTGATCTCGTCAGCCACTACCCCGAACCCCAGACCGGCTTCACCGGCCCGCGCCGCTTCGATAGCCGCGTTCAGGGAAAGGAGATTGGTCTGGTCGGCGATATTGGTGATCGCCACGGTTATCTCGCCGATCTGCTGAGACCTTTCTTCCAGGCTCTTTATCAATTCCACGCTTTGCTTCACGGTCTCATTCACTTTATCCATCTTGGTGGAAAGATTTTCCATTCTCTCGCCGCTGGTATTGACCTGATCAGCCGCGAATTCTGAACCGTCAGCCGTTACCTTGGCTTTTTCTTCCACTCCCTTCAGGGAAAGTTTGACGCTGTCCATGATCCGGGAGACATTTTCGATCTGCGAAGTCTGGTTGGTGACCCCGGTCGTGATCTGATTCATGGCTCCGTTGATCTGCTGGATGCCTTCGCTCATCTGCTGGGTGATATAGGAAAACTGCTGGGCGGAATTCATCACATTTTCCGCCACCTTTATTACATCCCCGACCATCTTGCGCAGCGAAGATACGACCTCGTTAAAAGCGCTGCCCACTCTGCCGACTTCATCCTCGCTGGTCACTTCTATCTGCTGAGTAAGGTTACCCTGAGCGATTTCGCCGGCGACCTTCACGAACGACTGCAGAGGCGACAGCATGCTATGGGAAAGAAAAATGATCAAAACAATGGCCACCACGCATCCTACCGCGGATAAAAGACCGTTGCGCACGCCTAAACCGGCCACGGCCTGTTCCACGGGTTTGAAATCCTTTCCCATCCACAAAAGGCCGAGGATCTCATGCGACGAACCATGACAGAGGTTACAGGCCTGCTCATTGACAATAGGCACGATTTCCTGGTAAAAAACATCACCGCTGGTCCTGTCCTTTACGATACCGCGGACGGTCTTGCCGGCAAAAGCATCGCGCAGTTCAGCACCGTCGATATTGGCCAGTTTATTGGTCATCTCAGTTTCGGTTGTTCTTTTGATCACTCCTTTTTCATCGGTAAGATGCACAAAGAGATCGTCGTTCTCTTCCTTGATCATCTCGAACTGACGCTGGATCACATCCTGTTCACCTTCCAGCATGGGATAACGGATAGCACCGAGGATCGTGCTTCCCAGAGCATTGGCCGCAAGCTCTTCCCGCTGTTCTACCAGCTCTTTCTGGTGGGAAAAATTGAACATGGTAAGGCCGACAAAAACAATGATCAATACCATTGTGGTCCACAAAGCGATCTTTACCCCCAGCGACCGTTTGAACATGCCTAAAAATCACATATTTTTTCTCCTTACTTAAAAAATAAAGATAATTCCTCGCGTCTCTTATATCTACGCAGCCGTTTGAGGAAACCGGCTCAACCAAATTTAACAAAAAAACGATCTTATAAACAAAAAGCAGTTCCTTGAAAAGGAACCGCTCTTTTTCGCGCTACATCCGGTTCAGGGACAGCAACCCGACCCTGACTTAAATTCATGCTATACGAACAATAAGCAGATACGCTCATGCCCCCCCGGCGTAAAAAATTCAGGAACCCTGCCCCTCTTTCTTCTCCTTATCCTCGCTTCGCTCAGTAACCGATTTTTTGAACTCCTTTATGCTCTCGCCCAGGGAACGGGCGATCTGAGGAAGCTTGGAAGCTCCGAAAAGAAGCAAAAGTACCGCCAGTATAAGAAGTATTTCATTCAATCCGATTCTTCCCATAACTTAAAAAAAGTTTACTATCTCCCTGCCCGGCTGTCAAGGACAAAATGTTTTTATATCATATTTCAATTGAATAACCTGTAATTTCAAGCCTGCCTGATGCCGGGTAGAGCCGATCATTGTTTAAGCTTCCTGGTTATTGCCCGCGAAACAAAAATCCCCACCTCATAAAGTACGAGCAACGGTACTGCCAGAGACAGCTGGGTGAAAATATCCGGGGGAGTCAGTATAGCGGCAAAAACGAAAATGCCCACTATGGCCAGACGGCGGTAAGAAGAAAGTCCGGCCGGAGTGACAACGCCGATTCTGGTCAACAGACCGAATATCAAAGGCAGTTCAAAAACGATCCCGAACGACAGCACCATTACCGTTACCAGCGACAGATAGCTGTTTACCGATATCATCGGGGTCAAAATACCCATGGAATAAGAAAGCAGGAACCTGACCCCCAATGGTACGATGAACAGATAACAAAAAACAGCACCGATATTGAACAACAAATAGGCGGTCAGAATAAAGGGGAAAACAGATCTTTTTTCTTTTTCTTCCAGAGCTTTCTCGATGAACTTCCATATCTGATAAAATATAACCGGCAAAGCGGCATAAAGCCCCAGGGAAAGGGCCAGTTTTATATTGACCCAGAAAGCTTCGGTAGGGTTGATAAACACCAGCCGGCCCACTGGCCTGACAAGACTGGTCAGTACCGCCGGAACAAAACGATATACTGCTGCCGCGCCGGCCAGCACCGCCACCAGGCAGAAGATCACTCTGCGGCGCAGTTCGATCAGATGTTCCATTAAAGGAAGAGGCGAATCATCCATCGGCGTCCTGTCGTTTTTCCGGTCCGGCATCCGGCAGAGACTTCTTTTCCCCGGCAAAATCTTCTTCCTCGATATCCCGGCTGATCGATTCGTTGATCTCATCCATGTTCTTTTTGACAAACCGGAACATCCGGGCGATCATCCGGGCAACGTCAGGAAGCTTCTGCGGCCCGACCACGAAAAAAGCGATCACCAGGATAACCATCAATTCTGCGCTGCCGATTCCCAACATATTCTTTTATCCCACCTCTAATACGCCGGCATACGGCGCTCTTGGCTCTTGCCGCCTGCGGCGGAAGTAAAAAGGCAAAAGTTAAAAGTAAAAAGTACCGAATTTAATCCGCGTTGGATCCCCCACTTTTTCTTTTATCCTTTTTACTTTTTCCTTCCCGCTGAAAGCGGGTCTCGCTACTCGCGCGCAAAGCGCGCAGTTCTACATATAGCTGTGCAAGCCCTTTAATAAATAGTTTACTCCTAAAAAGGTAAACAGTATACAGATAAAACCGATAATGTTAAGGTAGGCGCAGATCTTTCCTTTTTTGCCCTGAACCAGACGCAGGTGAAGATAAAAGGCATAGATCAGCCAGGTTATCAGAGACCAGGTTTCTTTGGGATCCCAGCTCCACCAGCTTCCCCAGGCGACATTAGCCCAGACACTGCCGGTAGTCAGGCCTATGGTAAGAAAAATAAACGCAAAAGAGATCAAACGAAAACTGACCCTGTCCAGAAAGATCAACGATCTTTCCTCGGCCTGTTTATAATGCATCAGGTAAAGCACGGCAAAAATAAAAGCCAGGGTAGCGGCACCGTAACCGATAAAATAACTGCTTACATGGATAAACAGCCAGTTACTTTTCAGGGCCGGAATAAGCGGCTGGCTGGTCTTGTCCATCAGGGAAAGCACACCGAACAAAAACAGGGTGAGCACACTGATCATGCCGGACAATCCCTGCAAACGCAATCTTTTCCGGAACAGACCATAGGCCAGTACTATCGACCAGGAATAAAACAACAGCGATTCGTAAAAAGTCACCATAGGAGGCTGACGGGTCTGATAAAAGCGGACTGCCAGCAGCAGCGTATGCAGTAAAAAGGCCAGAGCCAGCAGTATATTGCTGCAGAAAGCGGCCTTTTCTTTTTTAAAACAGAGAGAAAAGACATAGACCACGGACGCCAGTAAATAAAAAAGGAAAGCCAGATTAAACAGAATGTGAGCCGGCATTATCGCTCCTCTCCCGTATCTTACGGTAATAATAAGAAATCACTCCTATATTCAGAAGCAGAAAGCCGATAAAAATAACTTTTACTCCCGGATCTTTACGCACGCTCAATCCGGTCCAGCTGAGATCATCGGGATCGTAATTGACCTGATAAAAAGTATACCCTTTCCAGGAAAAAGGATGGTTTACTCTCACCACAACCGGGACAACGCCTTTTTCCGGATCGATTATCTCCAGCTTGCTCTGATATTCTTTTACCTGGCCGCGCCAGCGGTACATTATTTTCAGATCGTCAAAACGATCCGGTTTAGACCCGGCGAACCGGTCAAAAAGCCAGCGCTCCTGCCGTACATCGTCTTTGACGATCTCGATGAGCACTGCCGGATTGTCAGGTTCGTCACTGAGGCTCCGGGGACCGTCTTCAGTAACAGCGAAATCAGGGAGATAGCGCTTCAGGGTGATCAGATATCCTGACTTATCCAGACAACAGCTCTCCCCCGGCTTTAACCGACAACTTTTCATCTCGCCTTCCGCTACTGACCTGATACCCAGATAATGATCGGCAACCGGATAATAGGAAAGGGAAAAGGCGTCTAATCTGACTTTGAACGGTAACGGCTTCTCTTCTCGGCCGGAAAGGAAAAAATCGCTCTCCTCTCCCTGTGACAGGCCGAGAAACCCTTCTTCGCCCCAAAAAGCGGTCACCAGGCTGCCGGCCAGTATAATGATCAGTCCCAGATGAAGAGCGGCCAGATCTGTTCTTCTGATCCCGACCCGGCCGAAAGTGCAGAGAGAAAGATTTATCCCCAGCAAAGCCAGCAAAAAGATGAACCAGCGGGAATAGTAGAGCGAAGTCAGACCAAAACGCTGCAGATAAAAAGCGGTTTTTTCTCCGTACTTACTGATATACTGGTCAGGGGAAAGCTGCTGGGGGATGAATGTACCGACAATTGAAAAAACGATGATCAGTCTGAGAAGAAAAAGGCCGAATCGCAAGGATCCGGCACTGGACAAAAAACCGCGCAG